>NZ_JBWYIW010000008.1:0-160805 GCF_056779915.1 Acinetobacter sp. ANC_7513 | reverse complement strand
GTTCAGTTGTACCTGTGATTTCTGGTGTTGTATCGTTTGTATCCGCAATTGGATCAATCGTTACATCGGTATCAGATGGTGCAGTTGTATCAACTTTAAATGAGCCATTAGATGTCGCTTCACCAACGTTACCAGCTTTATCTTTCGCTTCAGCTTTAACTGTATATTCACCTTCTGGTAGTGCTTCAGTCGGTGTATACGACCAGTTACCTTCAGGATCTACAGTCGCATCACCTGTTGCTACAGGGTTGCCATCTTTGTCTAAGATTTCAACTTTTACTGTTGCGCCTGGTTCAGTCTTACCATTAATTTCAGGAGTTGTATCACTAGTATCTTCTAGAGGATCGATTGTAATTTCCGGATCGATTGTATCAACTTCAACCGTAGTTTTAGCAGGTTGACTTACATTTCCTACCGCATCACGAGCTGAAGCCTCGACACTATATGTACCATCTGGTAACGCTTTAGATGGCTTATATGTCCAGCTACCATCGGCTGCAACATTCACAACTGCAGATTGAACAACCTTGCCAGCCGCATCCTTGATTTCAACACGTACTTGTGTTGCACCATCTTCAGTTTTACCTTTAAAGGTAGGCGCATCAATGTTCGTAAGTGGTAACTCTTCAATCGTTACTTTAGGTGGAGTAATATCCACAGTAAAGCTTGAAGTAGCGACTTTACTATTACCAGCCGCGTCATATGCTGTTGCTTCTAGTTTATAGTCACCTTCAGCTAATGTTACAGGTGATTTAAACTGCCATTTACCGTTGGTCACTGTAGCAGGACCTTCTGCGATAATCTTACCTGAACTATCGCGAATCACTACTTTTACGCTCTCACTATCTTTAGTGGTTCCCGTAAATGTAGGAGTTTGATTTTTAGTTGTAGTCACTGGATTATTCTCCGATTCCGAAAGAGTATTTGCGATTGCAGCGATTGCAAAAGTTGATTGATTCGTTGCTGTATCCCAACCCTCAGGTTCAGGATCAGTAGGGATTGGATCGATGTCTATGTCTGGAGGAGTTAAGTCAACATTGAATTCTTGTTTTTCTTCTTCACCTTTATTTCCTGATTTATCAATAGGCGTTACGATAACTTCGTATTTACCTTCATCCAGGTTTTTCTCAGGTGTATATTCCCATTTACCATCTTTATCAACAGGAACAGTTTCTTTATCAACCACGTTCCCATCTTTATCTTTAATTTCTATTTCAACATTAGATTCTGGCTCACCTTCACCTGATAATTTAGGTGTTTCTGAGTTTGTTTCACCCTTATTTCCAATTTCATCAATAGTGATGTCTGATGGTGGGACAGTATCAAGCGTGATTGTCTTAATCGGTGATTTATCACTTTCTTGACCACTTACAGTTTGTGTGACAGAAAGCTCATAGATACCATCTTTTAAATCTTGATCAGGTGTAAAACTCCAATCACCATTAGACAATGCAACCGTCTCACCAATTAGTTCATCGCCATTATAGATTTTGATGATTGCACCAGGTTGAGCTCCAGAACCTTTGATTTCTGGACGAGCATCATTTGTTACACCACCATCAGCAACTTCACCGATATGCTCTGGTACATCATCAATGACGATTGGTGCATTTAATAATGCATTTGGCTTTGGCTGAGGGTTAGGCGTAGGATTAGAGTCAGAACCATTATCTGCGACTGCCGCAATTGCACCAGCTGCACCAGCACCAATTAACCAAGGGAGAATACCACCGATAAAATCATCGGAATAAAGAAGAGGTTCGATTTCTTCGATTGGGTAATACAGAATTGTTTCTGCAATTGAGCCATCTTCATTGGTAAATTTAACCCAATAAAGTTGACCACTTTCATCTTGGAATACGAGGCTGTTATCAGCAAATGAAGGATTGAAATAGTTTTCAATCACAATCACTTCACCATTACGCAAATTGATTAGAGCATTATTATTATCACGAGTGATTGAAGCTACATCATCTTTAGATACTTGAACGACAACTACAGAGTTTTCGTTAAGCCCCACTTGACTAGAGTTGACATTCTCTAATACCTGATGACTCTCTTTAGATATTACGGAGATATTAGCCATGGTAAATTCTCACTTATAAATTTTATTTTTATCGATCTTTCTACATCTAAGATACAAAAAAGATAGACACTATTATCTATAAGTGAGATTTATATCACATTTTTAAGATTTAATGCGAATAGATTTTGCGTCTTTTATCAGCTTTTTGTAACCGCTCATCCACAATCAAAATATATCTTTTATTTACAAACACTTATGACATAAGAATTAATATTTTTACTTACTTTTAGGATATTTCAGGTCACCAAATTTCAAAGGCTTACTTATCATAATTTCTGCTATATTTAGCTTAACTACATACGGTAACTTGCTCACCTAACATTTTAATGTTAGTAAACTAGTATACTTTTCATTTTATATTGAAAATTAATACTTACTTTTTAGTAAGTTAAGAAATAAAATTTGCTTTAAATATGATGTAATTTTCACATTTTAATTTTATATTTCATCGATAAAATTCTGCGTAACTGAATAAAATATTTAAACAATATCACTGTTATCTTCTGCATTGATCATACTTAATTCATAAAAAAAAGAGCAAGCACTATCATGCTTGCCTCAATTAAGTATAATTTTTTTAGAAATTTTCTGGATTTTCTAACTTCTTCACCTCTTCAGCTTTAGCGGGATGATGGACGATTGCCACACCATCATCAGAAGTCCGATCTAATATCACTTCAGGATTATAAATCGTAATAATCTCATTACCTTTACTATCTTCACCAACAATATATTTAAATCCTTTACGATTAAGCTTATTACATAATCGCTGATATATTCCCTTTAAGCCCTCTTTTTCCTCATTAGGGTTGTAATAGAAAGCATTCATGACTGCTGGCAAACCTAAACCACATACTACGCCCGATAATAAAACAACAATAAAAGTATAACCAATCAAGATACTACTGTATTGCCTTAACTCTGGGACATTAGCAACCGCAAGAATTAGAGCCAATGAAATCCCTCCTCTTACTCCCCCCCATGATAAAATTGCTAGGCTACCGTTATAGCTTTTCTTACGAAACGATGGGAAGAATGCAAAAGCCAGAAAGTTCGCAGCAAAACGTGAAATATGTAAAATTACAAATGCGATAATACCGCCAAGTATCATGCTGGCATTAAGATCAAGAATAAACAGCTCTAAACCAATTAAAGTAAATAAAAAAGAATTAATGATACCTTCAACTGTATGCCAAAAGTGATTTACTTCTTGGATTTCACGATTTTGTAAAATTTCTTTCCATTTATTACCAACAATAAGTCCACCAATCACACATGCGATTGGTGCTGATGCATGAGCAAATAAAGCAACCAAATATGAACCACAAGCCAGTAAAGCTGTCGTTAGGATTAATGATTCCATTTCATGCTTCCCGCGAAGCAATCGTAAAATCCCCCAACCAAATACCAAACCAATAATTACAGCTACCACAATTTCATAAAGGAGTGTTTGTAGTGTCAGCAACAGACTAAAATGCTCGCCTTCAAGCACATTCAACAATGTCATAAATACAGCGATACACATTGCATCATTGAACAGTGATTCACCCTCCAATTTCACCATTAAATGATGTGGTGCACGTACAGAACTGAGTACCCCTTTGATTCCGATTGGATCTGTAGCACCTAAAGCAGAACCGAGTAATAAAAGTACGAGTATTGGTACAGGGTTACCAATCAAATATTGAAATCCAAATAATAATCCACCAAACAATGCTGCACACAAAACCAAAGCAATAGTGGCAAGAATACTAATTGGCTTCCAATACACTTTTAGATCAGACACTTTAAATTTCAATGCCGACGATGTAAGAATGAAGCAAATAACACCATTTACGAGAAAATCATAAAAATCAATATGACGAACTGCTTCTTCAATATTTGCCAAATTAATAGTGATAAAACGATTATCCCCTAATAAATTGGCAGCCCATTGCAGAATAAAGACAAAAATTGCTGAAACAATTGGCACCCCTATCGCTTGGGGAAAACCTAGAATTCGTTTATTGAATATGGTTGTGGCAATTGAGAGGGCAAAAACCACTGTAAATACTTGGAGAAAAAAAAAGTTGCCCATTTTGCACTCTATGATATGTTTTATTTAAATGAGATCATTTAAATTTTAAATGAAAAAACTATAGCCATTTATTTATTTTATATAAAGAATGTTTACTCGCAATCCCTTTTTTTTAAAGATGTGTAGCCTTCCTAATAAATTATTCTATTAGCAGGCTACATGTTTTAACTTTGCAGAAAAACAATCGATTCTGCTTGGTAGATTTAGATTGAGGTATTGAATGTATCACATTGGTTCACATCACCTGTTTTCATGCCACGATCGAACCAATACATTCTTTGTTGGCTTGTACCATGGGTAAAGCTATCAGGAACCACATGTCCTCTCGCCTTTTTTTGCAGATAATCATCTCCGATCTTATGCGCCGCATCCATTGCCTCTTCAACATCACCTTGCTCCAAGAATTGAGTTCGTTGATGTGTATCTTTTGCCCACACACCAGCTAGACAATCAGCTTGCAATTCCAAACGGACTGATAATTGGTTCCCTTGAGCTTCAGTAGCTCGTTGTCTAGCTTGTTGGACTTGAGTTGAAATACCTAAAAGATTTTGAATATGATGTCCGACTTCATGCGCAATCACATAAGCTTGTGCAAAGTCACCAGCAGCATTTTGTGTAGATAATTCTGATTGATTGCGTTCACCCGAAATACCCATTTGCTGGCGCATATCTTTAAAAAAATCAGTATCAATATAGATTTTTTTGTCTGCAGGACAATAAAATGGCCCCATCGCGGACTGCGCTGTACCACAGCCTGAATTAACTACGCCACTAAACATGACAAGTTTCGGAGCTTGATATTGCATTCCCTGTTTTTGAAAAACGGTGGTCCATGTATCTTCCGTATCAGCAAGTACTGTACCAACAAATGCCGCTGTTTCTTGTTGCTCGGGTGTTGGGTTTTCAATCCCTATCGCTTGTTGCTGATTATTAGAAGTCACTTGTTTAGTTGCCTGATAGGCTTGTTGTGGATCAACCCCAAAAAATTTCCAAGCAACAAATGCAACAACTAAACCGAGAATACTAATTCCACCAGCTTTAGCCCCACCACCTCCACGGCGATCTTCTAAATTACTACTTACTCTCCGGCCTTTCCAACGCATAATCTCAGCCCTTTTAAATCATATAACTTCTTATAATACGTTATTTCATCAAACTCTAAACTTTTCTAGCGTTCCATAGTTTTTGTATTCCTGAAACAACGACCAAAACAATAAGTCCTGCAATAAAACCTATGACAAAGTTTAAGAGCGTCGGGGTTAAAGCACCGATGATACTGCCTACATTTGGAATATGTTCAATATAATCGACGGAATCTTCAGTAAAATGATGAAATAATGGGATGGTATGATTAATAATACCACCACCAACCAAGAACATCGCGATTGTTCCGACAATGGTTAGTGTCTTCATAAGTTTAGGCGCAAAAGCAAGTAAGCCCTGACCAATTCTCTGTTTCAATGTAGACGTTTGTTTGACGAGATAAAATCCCAAATCATCAATTTTAACAATCATAGCAACTAAACCATAAACACCAATCGTCATTAAAATTGCGATGACTGACAATACTGCAACCTTTATTCCAAAAGTAGCTGCTGCAACTGTACCCAATGAAATCACGATAATTTCAGCAGATAAAATAAAGTCTGTTCGTATCGCGCCTTTGATTTTATCTTTCTCAAAAGTTGCTAGATCTACATTTAAGTTTTCGAGTTCTTTTTCGGCCTGTTCAGATGTTTTAGCTTTTTTATGGTGTAATGAGTGAATTACTTTTTCTACACCTTCATAACATAAAAATAATCCACCTAACATCAATAATGGATTTATAAGCCAAGGTGCAATCACACTAATTAATAATGCTAATGGAACCAAAATTAATTTATTAACAAATGAGCCTTTTGCAACAGACCAAACGACAGGCAATTCACGGTCGGCTTTCACACCACTAACTTGTTGAGCATTGAGTGCTAAGTCATCACCCAATACACCGGCCGTTTTTTTTGCAGCCATTTTACTCATCAGCGCAACATCATCAAGAATGGTGGCTATATCATCTAATAGCACCAATAAACTATTTGCCATTATTGTTATCCTTCTTTGTTTTTTGGAATTTTATTCTTCTATTTCAATTTATTCTGTATCAACATTATTAATACTATCTCAAATAAGGCGTTTTTAATTCGATTCTTTCGATGCTTTATGCTGACATAAAAAAAAATAATGCCGTACAATATTACGAAATTTTAAAAATTCAGCCCTAGTGTTGATGACTTTGGTATAGAAAATGAGTAATCAAGATAATCGCCCTGTTATTTTGACAGGTGACCGTCCAACTGGACAACTTCATTTAGGCCACTTTGTCGGTTCTTTACGTTCACGAGTAGGTTTGCAAGATTCCCATCACCAACATCTATTATTGGCTGATGCACAAGCTTTTACAGACAATGCTGATAACTTCGAAAAAGTTAGACGTAATATTATTGAAGTTGCAACTGACTATCTCGCTGTTGGGATCGACCCGACAAAAACAACAATTTGCGTTCAATCAAGCTTGCCAGCTTTGAATGAGCTGACCATGCTTTATTTAAACTTTGTCACAGTTTCAAGACTAGAACGAAATCCTACGATTAAGTCTGAAATACAAATGCGTGGGTTCGAGCGTGACATCCCAGCTGGATTCTTATGCTATCCAGTTGCTCAAGCAGCTGATATCACTGCTTTTAAAGCATCGATTGTGCCCGTGGGTGAAGACCAAATTCCAATGATTGAACAAACAAATGAAATTGTTCGTCGTTTAAATCGTCAGATTGGTCAAGAGCTTTTGCCTGAATGTAAGGCACTGCTATCGAATGTAGGTCGATTACCAGGATTTGATGGTAAAGCTAAAATGTCTAAATCATTGGGCAATACAATTGTCTTAGATGCTTCTGATAAAGACATTAAAAAAGCGGTAAATGCAATGTATACAGATCCTAATCATCTTCGTATTGAAGATCCAGGTCAGGTGGAAGGTAATGTTGTATTTACTTATTTAGATGCTTTCGATCCAAATCCAGAAGAAGTAGCAGAGCTTAAAGATCACTATCGTCGTGGTGGTTTAGGTGATGGTACAGTCAAAAAACGCCTTGAAGGTGTTCTAAAAGAGTTGATCACGCCTATTCGTGAACGTCGTATGGAGCTTGCTAAGGATCCTGATTATATTATGGATATCTTAAAAACTGGTACTGACAAATGTCGTGATATTACGCAAGCAACATTGGATGAAGTTAAAGCTGGATTAGGTGTTTTTAAATTTTAATCCCTAAAAAATAAACACACTTAAAGCCGCATCACATTGCGGCTTTTTTATGGCTATTTATTAGCCTATTTAAAATTAACCTTCAATTAAACTTATTAACGTAATCTTACACGTTTTAACCCGACTACCAATGAGTTGCTAAATGAAATTGAATATCATTTAATTACTGTTATGAATACCCCCAAAATTCATAACATTTCTCCTTAACCGAAACTGTGTAAGCAGATTCGTTGTTCTGCGCAGTGATCACCCCAATCACTGCGTATTTTTTTATGTTGAATCCATTCAAAATGAAATCAATATTATATAATTGATAATTACGTCACTTTATTTTATTATTTTGATTTAAATTTGATAAAAATTCTAATATTTATAAGAGACTACCCATGTGGGACATGTTTATAAATCCGTCGAACCTATTCTTCAGTATTAGTATCTGCTTGATGTTTTTTATAGGCATTCTTGAAGTCTTTCTATTAATAACAGGTCTCAGTAGTCAAGGATTTTTAGAGCAATTTCTACCTAGTTCATTAGATTCTTCTCCTGAAATGATCGTTGACCATCAATCTAGTATTTGGATTCAATTTTTAGATTGGCTTTATCTTGGACGTATTCCTGTATTAATTTGGCTGATCATCTTTCTCACGACCTTTTCAATTGTTGGCTTCTTATCCCAATCTATCGTCCATCATGTATTTGGATCATTTTTAACAGTCTGGCTCATTACTCCACTGGTACTTGTGGTCTGTATGCCATTCGTACGGCTATTCTCAAGATGGATAGCAAAGATCATCCCTAAAGTTGAAACCACAGCAATTCATAGCGACGATTTAATTGGACTTCGAGCAGAAATCATTTTAGGCACTGCTCGACTGCACTATCCTGCGCAAGCAAAACTCAAAGATCGCTTTGGTCAAACACATTACATTTTAGTCGAACCTGAAGCTGACGAAATATTCGTACAAGGTCAGCAAGTCTTACTTACACAACGTAGTCTCAAAGGCTTTCAAGCAATTTCACAATAAATCAACTTAGAGAAAAAAATGTTTAGTTCAATTTTTTATCAAATTATTATAATTGCAGGACTTATTCTCATTGCGCTGGTTGTCATCGGAACCATTATTGCACGACTATATAAACGCTCTAGCAAGGAAGTTTCATTTGTCAGAACTGGTTTTGGTGGGGAAAAAGTTATATTAGGAGGCGGTGCAATTGTACTTCCTGTTTTACATGAAGTCATTCCTGTCAATATGAATACCCTTCGCTTAGAAGTTAAACGTGCAGCTGATCAAGCCTTGATTACGCGTGATCGAATGCGTGTAGATGTGATGGCTGAGTTCTATGTTCGTGTTAAGCCAACAGCTGAATCCATTGCTACCGCAGCACAAACTTTGGGTCAAAAAACCATGTCACCAAATGAATTAAAAGATTTGGTTGAAGGTAAATTTGTAGATTCCCTGCGTGCAGTAGCAGCAGAAATGGCTATGGAAGAGTTACATGAAAAACGTGTCGACTTCGTACAGAAAGTTCAACAAGTTGTTTCAGAAGATCTGTTCAAAAATGGTTTAGAACTCGAAACTGTATCTTTAACAGGTCTTGATCAGACCAGCTTTAAATTTTTTAATCCACAAAATGCATTTGATGCAGAAGGTTTAACAAAATTAACAGAAACTATTGAAGATCGTCGAAAAAAACGTAACGATATTGAACAAGATGCTGACTTAGCCATTAAAGCGAAAAATTTAGAGGCTGAACAAGCACGCCTTCAAATCCTGCGTGAAGAAGAATACGCAAAGATGCAACAAGAGCGAGAAATTTCGATTCGAAAAGCTGAACAACTTGCTGAAATTGCAACACAAGAAGCTGCCAAAAAGCGTGAGGCAGAAGAAGCCCAAATCGCTGCAGAACGTGAAATTGAATTAAAACGTATTTCAGCTGCACGTGATGTCGAAAATCAAAATATTCAAAAAGCACAAATTATTGAACAAGCGCAAGTAGAACAAAAGAAAACCATTGAACTTGCGGAACAAGATCGCGCAATCGCGATTGCCGAGAAATCTCGTGCTGAATCCGAAGCCAAAGCACTTGCTGACCAAGCTCGTGCGCAAGCAGTGAAAGCCGAGGAAGAAGTTGTGACTGTTCGTGAAACACAGCGAGCTGAGCGAATTAAAGCGGTTGAACTTGTTGCTGCAAAACAGGCTGCAGAAACTGATGCTATTTCAATTACTGTGGCTGCCGAGGCATCAAAACAAGCTGCTGTAGATGAGGCTGAAGCTGTTCGTACTGCGGCTGAAGCAGAAGCTGAAAAAGTCCGCTTGAAAGCTAAAGGTGAAGCTGATGCTAAAATTCTTTTGGCTCAAGCTTTAGAAAAACAATACCAAGTCGATGCTGAAGGGACACGCGCAGTCAATGAAGCAAATAATATTTTGTCAAGTGAACAAGTTGAGATGCAAATTCGTTTGGCACTTTTGAAGTATTTGCCTGAAATCATCCGTGAAAGTGTTAAACCAATGGAAAATATTGATGATATCAAGATATTACAAGTGAATGGTCTGGGTGGCATTACTGGCGCCACGACTTCAGCTGATCAAGCAGATCAATCACAATCTGTTGCACTTTCAGACCAAGTGGTGAATAGCGCACTCAGATATCGTTCACAAGCCCCTCTTATTGACAGCTTAATGAGTGAACTCGGTATTCAGGGTGGAGACATCAACGGTCTTACACAAAACCTAAAACCTAAAACCAATTAATGATAAAAGCCCTGATTTTCAGGGCTTTTATTCGCTTTACTGCTAGCTATTGCTTTTCTTATTATTTTTAAGATAACAAATATTATTTTAAGATTGATCAGTTTTCCCTACCCGACGATCTCATGCATTTTTCTTTTACTCCTGCTTCAGCAATTGATGCAGTCACCTTATGACGTTATGTATCTTTATTCTAGGCGCAATTTTTGCTGGATTTATTCAAGGTCTCACAGGTTTTGCCTTCGCTCTTATTGCGATGTCTTTTTGGGTATGGATTCTACCGCCTCAGATCACCGCCCCCTTGGTCGTTTGTGCATCACTATGGTGTCATATCATTTCAATGTATAAAGAACCAAGAACCTTTATAAAGCCCTCTATCGTTTGGGTCTATATTATCGCTGGCTTAATTGGGGTACCTTTGGGTACTTTTTTGCTTCATTATATCAATGCAGACACGTTCAAATTACTACTTGGGATATTTTTATTAATTTGGTGTCCACTCATGTTCTTTAATCCGCAACTACATTGCTTAAAAGATACCGAACTCAGGATGGACGGCTTGATTGGTTTTTTGGGTGGAATTTTAGGTGGGCTCGGTGGATTCTGTGGTGCAATTCCCTCAGCTTGGGTGATGCTAAAACAACTTCCTAAACATGAGCAACGCAACATTCTTCGACATTTTAATTTCGCCATTCAACTGTTTACTTTGCTCATCTATTTATTTAACCAGACCATTAACGTGAATCACTTGTCTTATTTGTGGATTTTGATCTTTGCAGTTAGCCTACCTACGATCATTGGTGCAAAAATTTTTTATCAAATATCTGAGCAAAAATTTAAATCGATTGTCTTAACTTTATTGTTTTTTTCAGGCTTTATTTTAACCCTAAACGCAATTTTCTTGTATTAAAAAAGGCAGATTGTTCTGCCTTCTCCATATATTAACTGTTGTGTGAATATCGTTGGTCAACACTAAATTTTTCGGGGAATTTAGCTGAAATCTTTGAATAAAATTCCATAATTTCTGCCATATCCACTTCTATATCTCCAGTAGGATAAATAATTTTACCTACACCGCATTTTTTTTGCCTGTAATCCATATATGCTAAAGCGATTGGGACATTCGCTGTAATTGCTACATGGTAAAAACCCGTTTTCCATTTTTCTTGTTTTGACCTTGTTCCCTCTGGCGTCACCAACATGACCAATTTTGGATGATCTTTAAAAAGATCTGCCATTAATTGTACCATGCTTGGTCTTTCCTCTCCCTCTTTCTTCGGTCGGCGATTAATTCCGATCCCTCCCATAGCCCGGACAAAAGGACCAAATGGAAACTTCATATAGCTGTCTTTAATTGTAATTCTGACATTTACACCTAAAGCTTTGAGCGCTAATCGCGCGTATAAAGCATCCCAGTTACTGGTGTGTGGTGCAGCAATCATGACACATTGGTCTAAATCTAAGGGCCAATGGTTATCAATTTCCCAACCTAATGCATTTAAACTCTGTTCAGCAAATTTTTCAAACATATAAATATACAAATGTAAATTTTCGGGATTGTAACAGCTTTGGCATTACTTTTATTCAAAATATGTATTAGGTTTTACTACCGCTGTTTTTCTATCTATACATCAATTAAATTGGCTCATGTATTTAGTTAAATAATTTCATTAACAATAAAAAAACCCTGCTTACGCAGGGTTTTTTTGAATCAGTTCAGTGCTTATGCAGAGAATTGGTTCATTGTATTTTTCGCATCGTCACCCGCTTTAAGCGCGTTGTCGCCAGCGAAGATTTCTTTATGGTCATCACCGATGTCTGAACCAGCCATTGCTTGATGTTTAACACAAGCGATACCACCACGGATTTCTTTACGTTGTACACCAGCAACATAAGCCAACATACCTTCAGAACCGAAGTAACCTTCTGCAAGCTCATGTGTAGAAAGCGCAGCAGTGTGGTAAGTCGGAAGTGTAATCAAGTGATGGAATACACCTGCTTCACGAGAAGCATCAGCTTGGAACGTACGGATCTTCGCATCAGCATCAGCAGCTAATTCAGTATTGTCATACTCAGCGCTCATTAACTTAGCACGGTCGTAAGCAGATACGTCTTTACCTTCAGCAACCCAACGGTCGTAAGCTTGTTGACGGAAGTTTAACGTCCAGTTGAATGATGGTGAGTTGTTATAAACAAGTTTTGCATTTGGCACAACTTCACGTACACGGTTCACCATGTGAGCGATTTCTTCAACGTTTGGCGTTGCAGTTTCGATCCAAAGAAGGTCAGCACCGTTCTGTAAACTTGTTACACAGTCAAGTACAACACGGTCAATTTGAGTACCTTCACGGAATTGATATAGACCAGAAGCTAAACGCTTAGGACGGTGTAATTTACCATCACGTTTGATTAGGATTTCGTCTTCTTGCGCTTCTGAAATATCAATTTCAGTAGTGTCTAAGTAGCTGATGTATTGAGAAGCGATATCGCCTGGCTCTTTAACCACTGGGATTTTTTGAGTCAAGTCAGCGCCTTCAGAGTCAGTACGTGCAACGATGATACCATCGTCAAGACCCATTTCTAAGAATGCATAGCGAAGTGCATGGATTTTCGCAATGAAGTCTTCGTGTGGAACAGTTACTTTACCTGCTTGGTGACCACATTGTTTCGCGTCAGAAACTTGGTTTTCGATTTGAAGTGCACATGCACCCGCTTCGATCATTTTCTTCGCAAGTAAGTAAGTTGCTTCTTCGTTACCGAAACCAGCATCGATGTCGGCAATAATTGGCACAACGTGAGTTTGGAAGTTGTCGATTTGTGAAGTGATTTCAGCAGCTTTAGCAGTATCACCCGCTTCTTGCGCTTTTTTAAGTGCACGGAATAAGTCGTTTAATTCTTTTGCGTCTGCTTGACGTAAGAATGTGTAGATTTCTTCGATCAATGCAGGAACTGAAGTTTTTTCGTGCATAGATTGGTCAGGAAGTGGACCAAACTCAGAACGAAGTGCAGCAACCATCCAACCAGAAAGGTAGATGTAACGGCGTTCAGTAGTGCCGAAGTATTTTTTGTTCGCAATCATTTTTTGTTGTGCGATGAAACCATGCCAGCAACCCAAAGATTGAGTATATTTGCTAGAATCAGCATCATAAGCAGCCATATCACGACGCATAATCGCAGCTGTGTATTTCGCAATATCTAAACCAGTTTTGAAACGGTTTTGAAGTTGCATACGTGCAGCATCTTCAGGACTGATGTCTGCCCAAGTGTTGCCGAATTTTGCTTTTAATTCGCGGATTGCATCAATCGCTGTTTGGTATGTAGTCATGATATTTTACCCTGTATATAATTTTAGGATTTATCAATCGAAGGACTAAATCTACTCGGTATTAATTGTTCAGATTTAGAGCGCTTCGTTGCTATGGACTTAGCTTAGATTGACTCTAGAAATTAATCCAATATTTTCGTTTAATTCTCAGTATTTATTTAAAAAATATGTAGATTAAAGTCGTAACATAAATGAAATACCATTCTATAAATCATTGATTTTAATAAAATTTATAAAATAAGTATTTGTACACTTTTAACACAATTTGAGTGATTCTTATTCATTAGACTTAAGTATCAAGCTCACAATTACGTTTAATTTTTCTTCAAACATCTTTAGATTTTAATCTTCAATTGACTTTTCTGACAGAGCCTCGTTATTAAACTGTTAGTTTTAAATGAATATTTTTTAAACTGTGAACCATATTGATGGAATTACCAATAAAGCATTTAAATTGAGATAAACCTAAAAACAATTTAGAACATAGCATAGTAATTTCAAAAACAACTAAAGCCCTATTTCTTAAATAAATGTATAGGGTCTGTCTTATGACAAAAAAAACGTAAATTTGATGAATATATGTTAAATTCTGCTGAAAAAATCAGCATAAAAACACACAAACCTAAGCGCTTATGGCATAATTCCCCACGATTTCAAAAATTTATTTTCGGTATTTTTTTTATGAATCTTGAGCGGGTTGATCTCAATCTCTTAATTTACTTAGATGTTCTTTTGCGAGAGAAGAATGTTACACGTGCAGCAGAACAATTGGGTGTTACTCAGCCTGCAATGAGTAATATTTTACGTCGTCTTCGTAACTTATTTAATGATCCGCTTTTAATTCGCTCTTCTGAAGGAATGACTCCTACAGAAAGGGCTTTAGAACTACAGCCTCGTATTCGTGATGCTCTTTCTGATCTATCTATGATCTTAGAACCACGAACAGAATTTAGACCTTATACGTCAAATCGTGTTTTCCGCATCATGACTTCAGATTATGCTGAAGCTACACTTGTGCCTCGCTTAGTTAAGGCTCTGCGTTCAGAAGCACCAAATGTTGTTTTAGATTTTCTAACACCGAGTGATGTATCTTATCGTGATATGGAACAAGGTAAAGTTGATCTTGCCATCAACCGTTTCAACGAAATTCCACAAAGTTTTCATCAGGTTCTGGTGTGGCGTGACAGCTTTTCATGCTTACTGAATAATAAGCATCCTGCCGTCAATAATTTGAATCTTAAAAGTTATCTAGATGCGCAACATATCTGGGTTTCTAAAACTGGAATGGGGGTAGGATTTGGTGTTAACCCAGAAAAACAAGCTGGTTTAGGTTGGATTGATCAAGCTTTAGAACGTATTGGTCAAAAACGCAAAATTTCGGTATTTACACGTCATTATCAAATGCCAGGTTTATTAGCGTCTAATGTCGATCTCATTGCGACATTACCGACGAAAATCGCTCGCCTACAAGCTAAAAGTCAAAACTTGATGCTCAAAGACCCTCCATTTTACATTCCTGAATTTGAACTCAAAATGGCGTGGTGCCCTCTATTACATCATCATCCTGCTCATCGTTGGTTACGTCAGTTGATTTTATATGTAGCTCGTCAAATGACTGAGGAAGAAAATCGTGAATTTCTTTCAAATAACAATACCCACTTCTCACAATTTTGATTGAGTAGAGCTGATTTAAATCAATACTTTAAAATTTTTTACTCAATAACTATGATATTGAGGTAGTGTAAAAATTCACTACCTCTATGTTTTTTGTGATAAAACTTTCCTCATAAATAATTTAAAAACAAAGGTGTTCGTGTGAGCCTCTTTCAGAATTTCGTGATCATTATGATTTTGATTGCTGGAGCTGGATTCTTATCATTAAGTGAAATCGCACTTGCAGGATCACGTAAAGTGAAACTGAAAATTTTGGCTGAGTCTGGTGATGATCGTGCACAAAAGGTGCTTACGCTTCAAGAGAATTCAGCTGATTTCTTTGCTGCCTCTCAAATCGGCTTAAATGCTATTGCAATTTTGGGGGGGATTTTAGGTGAAGCTGCATTTAGACCTTATTTTGTGATTTTGGTCGATCGTTTCTATGATGGTCCTTGGTCACAATCAATTGGTTTTGCATTATCATTTACTTTAGTGACATCACTGTTTATTTTATTTGCTGATCTTATGCCTAAACGATTGGCAATGATTGCACCTGAAAAAATCGCTGTCTCTTTAATTAATCCTATTCAGGTATTCATTACTGTTTGTCGTCCATTAGCTTGGTTTATTAATGCAATTGCCAACCTCTTATTCCGTTTATTCAAAGTAAATACTACTCGTGATGATAATATTACTTTTGATGATATTTCCGCGGTAATGGATGCAGGGGCACAAGCAGGTGTCTTACAAAAACAAGAACATCACTTTATTGAAAATGTATTTGAACTTGAAGAACGAAATGTTCCTTCGAGCATGACTACACGTGAAAACGTAGTTTTCTTTACCATCAATGAATCAGAAGAAAGTATTCGTCAAAAACTGGCTGAATTTCCCTATTCAAAATATTTAGTCTGCAATGAAAATATTGATCAAGTGATTGGCTATGTTGATGCTAAAGATATCTTGATTCGTATTTTAAATAATCAAAAATTTAATCAGTTGAATGAATCCACTATCCGTAATGTATTAACGATTCCAGATACACTTACACTGTCAGAATTACTTGATCGCTTCAGATCTAGTAAAGAAAAGTTTGCCGTAGTCATCAATGAATATGCCTTGGTGGTTGGTGTTATTACCCTATCTGATATTATGATTACCGTGATGGGTGACTGGGTTACGCCAACGGATGAAGATCTTCAAATTATCAAGCGGGATGATCATTCTTGGCTTATTGAAGGCAGTACACCTATTGAAGATGTCAAGCATGCATTAGAAATTGATGAAATGCCTGATGATGAAAACTATGAAACTTTAGCTGGGTTTATGATGTTTAAACTTCGTAAGATTCCACGTCCTGCTGATAGTGTAGTATTTAATGGTTATAAATTTGAGGTGGTCGATGTTGACCATTTTAAAATTGACCAACTACTCGTGACCAGATTACTTGATGAAAAAGCAGAATTAGAATCAACTGTTGAATAAGACACTATCCACCACTCAGGTGGATTTTTTATTCAGTTTATCTAATTAAACTTGAGATTTTTCGCCTTCAAAAATTATTAAAATTAGAATTTATACTCAATTTTTATTACAACTATCACACTTAAAAATCATTTTTAATGTCTCCAATCACAAAATATAAATCTTAAACTTATGAATTTTAACTACTATTTTTTATAAAAATTATGGTTATTTTAATATTTTCTAAACAATATTTAGTTTAATCATAAATTTCTCTAAGATGGTCGGCGTTTTCGAAGATAACAAATACTGTAATAGAAACAATATTGATTAAAACGCTAATCTAAGGATAGATCCATGTTGACCTTGCTTGGTTTGGGCATGATTTTGTGCTTTATGTACCTCATTATGTCTAGACGTATGACTCCCCTCGTCGCACTCACGCTTATTCCCGTTCTTTTTGCGCTAATTGCATATGGATTAGGTTTTTTTGTAGATAGTTTGAACCATATTCAACTTAATGAACTTGGTGAAATGATGTTAGATGGTGTTAAAAAGTTAGCACCTACCGGCGTCATGTTGCTATTTGCTATCTTGTATTTTGCCATCATGATTGATACGGGTTTATTCGATCCATCAGTGAAATTTATTCTCAGATTGGTAAAAGGTGATCCCCTCAAAGTAGTATTAGGTACGATTACCTTAACATTGATCGTGTCTTTAGATGGTGATGGCTCTACCACTTATATGATTTGTGTTGCTGCCATGTTACCGCTTTACAAGCGATTAGGCATGAGCCCTTTAATTATGGCCTGTCTCATGATGTTAGCCAGTGGAATCATGAATTTAACGCCATGGGGTGGACCTACTGCACGTGCGGCAAGTGCACTCCATGTAGATCCTAGCGATGTGTTTGTTCCTATGATTTTACCGATGCTGTTCGCCATTGCTTGGTTGTACTTTTTAGGAACCATGTATGGCCGAATGGAGCGAAAAAGATTAGGCATCATGGAATTGGATATTAGCCATGGCGACAATATTCAAATTTCATCAAACCCAGAGGCAAATCGAGCGCATTTGAGATGGTTTAATGGATTATTAACTCTTGCACTGATGGCCAGCCTAGTCATGGGTATTTTGCCTATGCCTATTTTATTTATGATTGCATTGTGTATTGCTTTAGTCGTGAACTATCGTGATATTGATATGCAAAAAAGCTTAGTCGCTCATCATGCTGGTAGTGCTTTAAATGTCGTTGGTATTATTTTTGCCGCTGGTATTTTTACAGGTTTACTCACTGGCACGGGTATGGTCGATGCCATGTCAAAAGAGTTAGTAGCGATTATTCCAGATAGTATGGGTCCATATTTGGCACCAATCACAGCCGTTTTAAGCATGCCTTTAACGTTCTTTATGTCAAATGATGCTTTTTACTATGGTGTTCTGCCCATCTTATCTGAAGCTGCAGCACATTATGGCATCTCTCCTGTGGAAATGGCTCGTGCATCGATTGTTGGTCAACCCGTTCATCTGCTCTCACCCTTAGTTCCATCTACCTTTTTACTCTGCGGGCTTGCTGGGATTGAGTTTGGTCAACACCAAAAATTTACCATTAAATGGGCGATTATTACGTGCTTAGTGATGCTTGCAAGTGGATTAATATTTGGGATGTTCCCATTCTATTCTGCTATTTAATCGTATCTCGAGTTTCGGAGTGATTTTTTGATCACTCCAATCTCTTATTTATAAAGACTTATTGAGCTTGAGTCTCATTCCAAATATTCAAGTTCCCCATGTTAGATAGAAGTTGATACCTCACCACTAAAAACTCTGTCAACAAGGTGGAATAATTCATTTTTGCTTCACTCAACACATTCTGAGCATTAAGCACTTCGAGTAAATTTCCTACACCCGCTTTATAACGTCCTTGGGCGACTTCATAGGCTTCTGAAGCACTTTGATTCAATATCGTTAGCGCCTTAATATTGTCATGGATTGCATTTAGCTCATTATAGCTTTTCCAGATTTCAGCATTAATTTCAAGCTTCAATCTTTCTTGCTCTAATTGCTTTAATTTTAAGTTTTCTTGAGCAACGACAATTTGATTTTTTCGATTATAACCATCAAACAATGGGAAATTGACTTGCACACCTGCTTGTAGAGATTGGCGATCACTTCCATAACTGTCACTCGTTTGTTTTTGATGATCATAAATGCCGTTAAAACTTACAGATGGATATCTAGACCGCTGTATTTCCTTAATTTTATTTTCAGCTGCGAGTGAATCATACTGTGCAGCTTTAAACTTTGGATGCATTTTTTCAGCATCCTGAATGAGGATTTCAATCGGTTTAAGATCTAGCTCTTTTGGAATTTTTAATTGATTATTAATTTTGAAATTTTGGTATGCAGGCACACCCATTAATGATGCTAAAAGTCCTTTTGCTATTTTTAAATCACCTAAAAATTTAGTTTGATCTGACTTTGCTTTCGCCAAATTTGCGGACATTTGTAATGCATCTGATTTGATGCCAACACCCGCACGATATCGAGCATTTGCAATTTCATAGTTTTTTTCTGCAAGTACAACCAACTCATTAATATTATTTAACTTTAACTCAGCCTGAATAATTTGATAATAAGTCGAAATCGTTTTGATGATCATATTTTGCAAAGCAACATCATGCTGTGCCAAAGACATCGCTAATAATTTTTCGGCTTCTTCTGCTTGATAAAATCGACTACCAAAATCATAAAGTAGCCAATTGGCTCTTATTCCAAGTCCGTAACGGCGTAGGTCAGTGTCATAACTCAAAACAGGACGATCTTTTACTTGATTATCATCACGTGACCAATCGTAATTCAAGGTGCTATTCACTTGAGGATAATAATTTGCTTTGGAGATTTTAAGCTGAGCAGCTTGAATACGCGTTTGTACCCAAGCACTTTTAGTCTCAGGATTACGACAAACTGCACGTTCAATGGCATCAATCAGTTCTATTTGCTGTTCATTCTTGAGATTATTTTGAGATAAACAATGTTGAGGTTGACTTAACATTTTCTGATTTTGAAGATCAAGTGACACACTTTGATTGAGTTGTTGTTCTATTTGCTTACGTTTTGTCTCATTCTCACGGGCTTTACGCTGAGCCGTGAGCTCATCAAACCATAAAGTCTCGCGCTGTTTTTTTAGATTTGGAGTCAGTTTTGACAACCAACTCTCTGCATAAGCCAACGAACTATGTCCGAATAGAGACCCTGCAACAACAATGAAAGCGATGTATGTAATTTTCATTTAGGTTGCAAATCCTTGGTCAACATATCACGGACAATCACGCCATCTTGTAAAGCGATAATCCGCTCAGCAGATGAAATCGTTTCTGGACGATGTGCAATAATCAATTTGGTAATATTCAAATGCTTGAGATTTGCATTGACCTCATGTTCTTTTAATACGTCTAAACTACTGGTCGCCTCATCCATAAATAAAATCTTTGGTTTTTTATAGATAGCACGAGCCAATAAAATTCTTTGTTTTTGTCCTCCTGACAACATATTACCAATATCCCCCACTAAGGTTTGATATCCCATTGGCATACGGCTAATGTCATCATGAATTGCAGCATAGGCTGCACATTGTTGTACCCATTGCATATCTGGATTTGAATCAAAAAAGCAAATGTTTTCTGCGATTGAACCAGCAAATAGAATGTCATCTTGTAACACTGTCGCGACTTGATCTCGCACAGCGTTTAATCCTAATTGTTCAAAGTCACGCCCCATGATTTTGACTTCACCTTCATTCTGTTTAAATACGCCTAACAGAACATGTAGCAGTGTGGTCTTACCGCAACCTGTTGCCCCGACAATGGCGACAGATTGATTTTGGGGAATCTTAAAACTAATCCCCTTGAGTACATAAGGATCATTTTCTGAATATTTAAAGTGCAGATTTTCGACTTCAATTGCATTCTCAACCTGATCTACATTTGTGATTTCAGCATCACCGTATAATTTTTCTTGTTCTGTTAACACAATATCGGATAAACGCTCTACATCAATTTGAAGCATTTTAACTTCGATAAACTTATCGATTAGTCCTGCAACCCGACTATCAAATTGGCCTTTATACGCCATAAATGCCATCAGCACACCAACTGTAAAATTACCCTCCAATACCAATGTGGCACCTAACCAAATAATTAGAATGTTCTGAATCCCAAATAAGACTCCATTCGCCAATGAGAATCCTAAACCTAACTTTTGGGTCGTTAATCCAGCATTGACTTGATTGACCATAAGGTTTAACCAAGTCGAACGGCGAACATCTTGTCGCTGGAACAGTTTTATGGTTTTAGCTCCACGCACAGTTTCCATAAAATGGCTGCTTTGCTTCGCTGCATGAATAATTTGCGCTTCAGTCGCTCGCTTCAAAGGTGCATACCAAATCCATCGGATTAAGGCGTATAAGCCCATGGTAAAAATTGCAATCCAAGCTAACTTCGGACTGTATACAAACATTAAAATCAACGTAAATACTGTCATTAATCCATCAAGAATCGCAGCTAAGAACGTTGTGGTGAGCGTGGTTTGAATGTTACCAATTGATCCAAATCGCGAAACAATGTCACCGAGTGATCGTCTTTCAAAATAAGAGACAGGAACATTAATCATGTGATTAAAGACGTTGGCTTGCCACTGCACACTTAAATGTGTGCTCATATACATCATGATCCAAGAACGAAGTAGCCCGATAAACTGCTGAAGCAACATCAACATGCCAAACCCAATAGCCAGTATCGTTAAGAGATCCCGATCTGCAGATACGATCACATGGTCGATCACCCATTGCATAAAAAATGGGCTAATTAATGAAAAAACTTCTAAGGCTAAGGCCAAGATTAAAATTTGCCCGAGAGATTTCCATAAACCACGAACATGACCGATTAGACCTTTAAGCTGAATCTGATTTTTATCTTCTTTTTTTTCAAATTCAGTATCTGGCCAAAGCTCTAATGCAACACCCGTAAAATGTTCAGACACCTCATTGAGTGTCAGTACACGTTTACCAAATGCTGGATCTAAAATCGTGACTTTATTGGCACTGACTTCTTGCAATACCACAAAGTGGTTGAAATCCCAATGTAAAATACACGGGGTTTTAAGCTGATCCAAATCTTCTAAATCCAGCTTTAATGGGCGTGTAACCATTTTCAACTGATTACTAATTTTGATCAGCTGATTGAGATTTGAACCCTTTTGAGAAACTGAAAAACGACGTCTTAACGTTAATAAATCAGACTCATAGCCATAATAATGCGCAATCATCGCAATACAGGCTAATCCACATTCTGTCGCTTCCGTCTGTAAAATGGTTGGAATTTTCCGTCCAAATCCAAGAGAAATTTTGTCTAATATCTGCATGTTATTTCTTCTTATATCTTGCCAGTGATGCTATATAACGGTTCGAGTACCCATTCATATAGTTTTCTTTTTTCTTGCATGATATCTGCATCAAAGGCCATGCCCACTTTAAGAGGCTTACTTTCACCATAGGCTTTTACAAACTGTTGTTTTAATTTGACTTTGACTAAATACACAGGTTCACTTTGGTTAAGTGTTACACCCTGACTTAACTCGCCTAAATTGGTCAGTTCTTGTGGGTTCATCGTCGTCGCTGAGATTGAATGAATCACACCTTCACCTTGACCAAATTTTTGGTAAGGATAGGCTTGAAAACGAAGTTTTACGGTTTGACCAGTCCTTATAAATCCAATTGCTGAACTGGGTACAAAAAGATGTGCTTCTAAATAAGAAGGCGTCGGAACAATATTCATAACAGGAATATTAGGAGAAATAAACTGACCAACCTCTGCATTAATCGATGCTATTTTTCCTGTCGCATTGGCTTGTAATAGCAAACTATCCCGCGCTTTATTTTCTAAAAATTCTTGCTGATTCGAAGCTAATTGACGATCGACCGAAGTCAGCTCACTTTCCAACTTC
Source organism: Acinetobacter sp. ANC_7513 (assembly GCF_056779915.1). Classification (NCBI taxonomy): domain Bacteria; kingdom Pseudomonadati; phylum Pseudomonadota; class Gammaproteobacteria; order Moraxellales; family Moraxellaceae; genus Acinetobacter; species Acinetobacter sp. ANC_7513. The sequence goes on along the minus strand of NZ_JBWYIW010000008.1, from coordinate 138,146 downwards.
GATGCTAGTCCTTGCTGAGCCAATAATTTATTTTCTAATTCAGCTTGTTTAGTATTTTTTTCTCGCTCATAGCTCTGTAAAGCAACTTTTAGGCTGATATAGTTATCTTGCTTCAGTTGATATTCTTCAATCGAAATATATTCTTTATCTTTTAAATCTCGATAACGATGTGCATTTTCTTGTGCAAGTGCTAGACGTTGGCGTTGCTCGGCAATTAAGCCATCTAATTTTATTAAATCTAAACGTATAGATTGAATTTCTGCATTTAATTGTTGAACACTATTTAAATGTAAGTCTTTTAGTTTATTTTTTTCAGTATCTAAACTTTGTTTTTTTAACTCAATTTGTTGTTGTACAGACTCATTATAGTTACCTGTACTATTATAACGCGTCATTTTTAATGCAATTAATGGTGTCCCTTTCTCCACTAACTGACCTTCTTTGACGAATTTTTCACTAACTGTGCCGCCTTCGGCACTATAAACTCGGATTAAACCCGTATTAGGAATCAATAATCCTTTAACACTCGTCCTCTTCGTATAGCTTCCAAAAAAAATAAAACTCACTAATAAAACAGTAAAAATGGCGACAACAATCGTGAGTACCGTAAATGAAAATGGTCGAATCAAAATGACTTCACCAATCCACTTTGACTTTTGTGCATCAATCGCTTTGTCTCTAAACAGCTTATTTGTCATATATATTTGTAATTAATTTTTCAAGTACGGGTTTTTATATTGAATTTTCATCAAGTTGACTGCATTTCAACAGCGTGCTTAAAAGAGACAAACATAAACCAAAAGTTTTCAATAAAATAGTCATGATCTGTGTTGTCTCCTGTTCTATCCCACACTTCGCTCAGCTAAATCTGCTTTGAATAAACTCAGTTGGATACTGATTTCAATAGATTAAAAACGAAGCGTTCATCTTGTTTTATTTCAAAACTCGATTGACTAAAGGTGCTGTGAACAAAGCATGAGGATCATATTGCTTTAAAATATGACTACTCGACTGAATAGTTAAATGATTAGATTGACCCTGAGCATGGACGCGTGGAATTTCGTAATCGATATAAGTTGAACTATCCCAAGCTTTTTGATTGGTATAGCCCCACCCTTTAGACCATTCTGGTCGCATCAAAGAATCACCTTGATAACGTTGTGACATCCACTCCTCAACTTCTGTGTAAAATTGCGCTGAGAATGGCGTACCTGGCAAGGTTAAAATATCAAACCAAACGGCACAGTCCCATTCGGGATGATCAGGACAAGGTTTAATGGCTGATAATGCTGCTGTTTGAGCGCCGTGAACAATTGAATCTTCTGGATGATCCAAGCCCGTAACTCGAATTTCAACAGGTCCATTCATTGGGAAACGACCCATTTTTTGATATTGCTTCATCTTAATGCCGTAATAATCACAAAAATCAGCAATAACCCGTTGAACGTTTGCACGACTGGTAATGACAGCATAGCCATTTGCAGTAACACGCAAAGTTGTTGGTTTGACATACAGTAAAACGTTTTTTGACGTTCCCCATAAATCATAAGTTTGAGTAGAAGCCAAACCACCAGTCAAAATCGTCGTGATTCCAGATAATGGCGTACCATTTAAACCTAGTTTAGAGATTTCATACTGAGTAAAACCGAAGGTTGGCGTGAGATAAGTACTTTTATTGACGATGATTTTATGAATTAAATCTGTAATAGGTTTGATTAAATTATCTGAGAACCAATAATTGAATGGTTTGACTGTCTGTCGAGCAGTCAAAGGACGATACGGAGTAACAGTCCAAACTTTTAACCAAGGATAATCGGTGAATGGAAACCAAATTGCTTCTGCACGACCAGATTTATCCAGGAAATGAGAGAAGGTACGTCCAGCATGCTTATCTTGAGCAAATAGCTCATTGATATGAATGTCGGTATAGCTTTCACAACGAATATATTGATTTTTTGACGTTTGTAATTGTGCAGATAAAATAAATGCACGACCTATATGGACTAAAAATGCACGAATTTCAGGATCATTTCGCAGGAAGGTTTTTGCAACGTATCGACCTTCTCGTTGGTCGAAAACAGCAGCAGTGATCGATACCACTAAATTACTGATCGAACCATAAGTTTGACCTTCTTGTTTTATTTCCCCTACGGCAGGTACACCTGTGCCATGACCGTCGATGGCCAACACACCACCCAAAGTTAAATCTCCAGGTGCTGGCACTGCCACAAATCCACGATTACGATATTCCATTGCGGTTAACAATGCTTCCATTTGAATGCCTGCTTCGGCAGTCACAATACCGTTTGCATCAATACTGACTTTGTTGATATGCGTTGGCATATCAATCAATAAAATTTTAGTAATCTTGTCTTGATCATCCAACAATAAAGGTGACCAATTATGTGACATCCCTTTGGCTCTGACTTTATAACCATTTTGATAAGCCCAATTAATCGCTTTTAAAACTTGTTCTTGATTACTGGGTGATGCTGTCCATGCATTTTCATAACGAGATTCCCCAGACCAATTTTCATATTCCTGTTTAAAAATTGAGATTTCAGTTGGGAAATTTACCAATCTTTCTTGTAAAGGAAAAAACCAAGCCTCTGCCTTTTGTGTTGGGAACCATGCTGAAACAGCACCAACAGCAGCTAAGCTACCCATTGTTTTTAGAAAGTTTCTTTTATCGTGATCTATTTGTTCTGATGAGTTTTGCATTGTTATAGCCACCAAAAGTTTTAGCTTTATTATTTCTGTTACTGAAAGCAGACAAGTACTCATGACCAGTCTGCCTTTAACACTTTATTTAAAACTTATGAGAGCCAAGCACGAACGCCATTCAAAGTCGGAAGAAGTTTATATTGACCTTCTGCCTTTTCTTTTTCGTAATGGTTTGGAGTTTCATCTACATCGCCACCAAGTGCACGACCTAGACCAATTAATGTTTTTGATGCCACTAAACCAGTAGTATCAGCAGCTTGGTGTACTAGCCCTAAACCTACTGCACTAAATACAACACCAACTGATGAAATCAGTTTTGAATTAAGTGTTTGATTGAATAAGTTCACACCGTGGATGATTGAGTCACCAATCAATGTTCCAGCACCAGATACTTCATTGATTTCTTCTTGCTTTAATTCAACTAAGCTCATGATTAAAACCTCGTTATAAAGAATTTATGTTAAATACACCTAACTTTTGTTAAGCATTTTTTAATATACAGGATGAAATATGTAGTATTAATGACAAACAACTAACGTTATTTAATTATTTTGTGATTTATTTAACATTATTTAAGATAATCTAGTCGACTATTTTTATCGAAAATAACTGTTCAATTTCAAATCATAGATACATTATTGGCCCGTTCATCACCATTGATAGAATATTTAGGAGCATTACAGACATGGCAATAAAAAACTAAATTTTAAGGTCTATTTTAGAAGGTCTTAATATTTACTAATCCAAAATACACCATGATCATCATGAGCAATAGCACTTGAAAAGTCAGCACCAAGACAAAGCAAAACTGAATACAAAGCAATAAGTATGGTTGTATAACTGTCATAGGGGGTCATAGTATCTGCAGCAATTCCGATAAAGAATCCTAATACAGCGGGCAGATTAAAAAAGTATCCCAGTGCAATGTCCGAGTAGAACAACACCATGGTTGATGGTAAAAGAAAAAACCGATTTAAGTCTGTTACTTAAATCGGTTTTCAGTCAGTTGATTCACTGAACTAAGTTTTCAATTTTTTGTTTAATTTGAATAATAAGGTATTAACGACCATAGATTTCTAAAAGTTTATCTAAAGTTGCTTGATAATGAATGTTGATGTCTTCAGCTAAAATAGCATACGCATTATCTAACTGAACCATTGGCCAGCCTTCTTTCCAAAACGGAAAAATATTGTGTAGATCACGCGTTACGATTGCTTCTTCGCGTGTAATCGCCTGTGCAACCTGCGATAAAACTTGTGCTGTTTCAGCACCATCAATCTCAAGATAATCAATACCACGCGCTTTAAGAATACGAATTCTGTCTTTTTTATATTTAATTTTTTTTGCTTGTGCTTCATTTAAACCTAAAGCAAGTGTCACTGCTTCAACAAACTTTTCTTCAAAAGATTGATGTAATGCAACCAAGGCTTTTTTATGTGCTTCCTGACGCCCCTCTTTACCACCACTACGAATCAGTTTATTCGCCTCAACATTAAGTTCGTCAGATTTCATAGACTGTAAAATATCTAAAATTTCGATATCACTTAAAGATTCAGCATTGTGGTGTGTCATGGGAGTACTTCAATTCAACTTAATCTTGCATTTTCTCATAATTCAACACAAATACATAATCTAATTCAAATTGAATCGATAAGCTTTCAAATGATTCTAAATATTTGGAATTATACTTCTGAGTTTTAATGCAATATTAAAGTCAAAACGATGGGTAGTGTGATTGCAGCACCGATAATTTGCAGACTAATTATGCCAGCCATTAATTGACTGTCACCACCCAATACTTTTGTCAGAATATAAGCAGCTGAAGCCGTTGGTAATGCAAAATATAAAATAAAGATTTGCGTCTCTAAAGCATTGAAGCCCAGCATTTTACAGACCAGCCAAGCCAAAATCGGCATTAAACATAAACGCGATAGCGTGTTGATCATTAGAGGTAATGATTCTTTTTTAAGAGCCACAAATTGCAATGCAGCACCGACACACATTAGTCCCATAGGTAAGCTACATATCGCAAGTTGGTAAATTAATGACTCTGCACCTTTCCATAATGGCAGCCCGGATACATTGTAGAGCACCCCAACCAGGCAACCTAAAATTAAAGGATTTTCGAGTAGCGATATAATCACTGCTCGAAAATTCATATTTTCATGATCGGTCAGTGCCAATACCGAGATGATATTCACAACAGGAATACTGATCGCCAACAGCAATGCAAAAATTGTCATGCCTTCTGCTGGAAAAAGCGAAGCAACTACTGCTAAACCAATATAGGTATTAAAACGTACATTGCTTTGAACATAGACTCCAAATCTTCGTGTTGGGGTCTGAAAAATTCTTTTTAGAATATATAAAACTGCACAAGCAATTGGAAAGACCACGAGTAAAATGACTAAAATTTTACTTACCATCTCCATATGAATATCAGCTTGAGCCAGATTGCCAAAGAGCATGGCAGGGAAAAAAACAAAATAGTTAAGTTTCTCTGCACCCGCCCAAAACTCGTCTGTTAAATACGATTTCTGTTTAAGAAAATATCCAATTAATATGAGCCCTATCAGCGGCACTAAGGATAAAACAATGCTGTACATAAATGATGAGCCTAATCGAGTGCAGATCGCTCAGCCCTAATACGCTCAATCAACCACAGTGGTTTATTGCATGCATTTTGAACTGATCATTTTATATTACACTGCCTCAAGCTGATCGTCTCAAAAATTCATCATTTACATCATGCATTGACTTGTTTTATATACGCTAAAATTTCAGGCAAAGTCTGAATTGTTTTATTTAAGGGCGGTTGATGTTCAGCTAAGGATTGGTGAAACCCCGCCAAATATAGTCCATCTAATCCAGCCTGAGTAGCACCCCAATAATCATTCAATGGATGATCACCAACATAAAGACAATGGTCAGATGCAATTCCTAATTGTTGACAAGTCATATGAAATATTTCTGCTTGAGGCTTTGACACACCTGCCTTCTCAGAACTCATGATTACATCAAAATAATGCGCGATTCCTAAACCTTCGATAATTTTGTGTCGAGTGAAATGTCCTCCATTCGAAATGATTGCCAACTTAAATCCCTCGCTTCTAAGCTGATCAAGCGTCTGAATAGCATTTGGCATCATGACTGCGTTTAGTCCAAATTGATTAAACCAATAGTCACTTAATTCATCTAATTCTGGTGCTTTTTTCCATTTCAACTGATTGAGTAATGCATGAGCGACGGAACCACCAATGGTAGGTGCAGTCATTCTTTCTCGGATGGGATAGCCACCATGATCAATATATCGAATCGTTTCGAGAATCTCAGCTTGCGCAGACGAGGCAGATTGATCGATTTGCTGTTTATAAGTATTAAATAATGCCCGACTAAAAGTTTGAACACTTAAATCTCGGTGTGTCAGTGTATTGTCCAAATCAAAAATAACAGCTTGAATTTTCATAGTGCTTAGAAGAGTGTATTCATTTGCCCATGCTATCAACTCTCCGCAATCTCGATTATTCCTTTTTATTTCATCCTAAGCATGAAAATGAATAAAAGATAGATTACAGACTAATTCCATTGATGTTTGTTTTGAACTGTATACCGACTCCATACTAAAATTGGTATGAACAAAAATAATCCTAATATACAGATCAAAATGAGATATGAGGTATAACCAAGCCAATCGCCTAATATGCCACTCAAGGTATACAGTGCTCCCGCAATGGAAGCCATCAATGCGACTTGGAAAGTAAAATCTGTTCCTGCAAATTCTTTCCGACTGTATTGCATCACCAAGGTTAGAATAATCACCAATAACATCGCAGCGAACATATCTTCTAAAGCATTGATGATATAGATCCACACGACGTTCAATTCAGAAGGTCGCGCCTCATAATGCGATAACCATGCAAATCCAATGAGACTCAATAATTTAAGCAGTGAAAAAGTAATTAAAGCACTTTGACGCGAATAAAACCTAAGTAGCCAACCTGCAATACCTGCTCCAATCAAAGCAGCAAATGCTCCAAGCATGGTCACATTGACACCAATTTGCGTCTTAGATAGTCCTAAATCGACCAACAATGGTTTAAGAATAGGTCCAGACAAACCATCCGTCACTTTAATGCTACACAATACAAAAAACCAAAGTCTGAGTTCTCGATTTTGAAAAAAATATTTTAAGTAATGACTTAAAGCTTTCACGAAACTTTGAGTTTTAGATGATGAATCATCATCTTGATGATTATTGATACTTTGTGAAGCATGTTGAGGCTCACGATACAATAATACGGGTAGCGTATTAAATGCCACCAAAACAGCCAAGCATAAAAAAGTGGTTTGCCAAGTCAATGCATCTAATACCCACAATATCGCACCGCCTCCCACAATAAAGCCCAATCTTGAACCAATCACTTGGAACATATTGCCTAGATGCTGTTGTTCGCCTTTTAGAATATTCACAGCTAAGCCATCAGTTGCTATATCTTGAGTCGCTCCGATACTATTCATCATCAATAATGCCACGAAAAATCCAAAGAGATATTGAGGTTGGTTCAGTGATTGAATGGGGATAAACGATAAGATTATCAGCGTAATCATTGTGAGTAACTGAGTGGGTATAATCCAACTGCGGTAATGCCCTTGATTGAACAAATGATGGCGATCAACCAATGGAGCCCATAAAACTTTGAGTGCCCACGGAGCCATCAGCAATCCAAATCCACCAATATGCGTTAAGGAAACACCTTCAGCACGCAGAATCACGGGCAAAGCATGTGTCATAAATCCTACTGGCAATCCTTGCGCCCAATAGAGTGAAAATAAAAGAACATACATTTTGGTATTTGGTGACATGAAAGAGGTGTCCTGCAACTGATGTCTTCTTAATCAATTGGTATTGAGATGTCCTTGTCACTTGATTCTTATTCTGCCAATGTATCTCATACACAAGGTCTTTATAATAAGTTTAAAAAGCATTTATACAACGCACAATGAACAATAGATTTCCAAAATTACCATCACAAGTTCCTCAACGCGGTTCAAAGTTGAGTCGAGCAGCGTTCAAACAGCTTTATCTTCGACAAGGCTGGTCTTTTGAAGGAGAATTTCCAAATTTTCCCAAAGCTGTCGCAATTGTGTCCCCGCATACATCAAATTATGATGGACTGTATGCCTTTCTCGCGATGCTTGGCATTGGCATTGAAGTCACAATCTTTGGAAAAGATAGTCTGTTCAAATCTCCACTCAAACATTTACTCAAATGGATCGGGGTGATTCCGGTAAAACGTGATACCCCCCAAGGCTTGACTCAACAAATTGTTCAAGCTATTCATGAACGAGAGAAAATTTGGGTGGCAATGGCACCTGAAGGTACACGAAAAAGTGCTAAAAACATTCGCAGCGGTTTTTATCACATTGCCTTAGGTGCAAATATACCAGTGGTAATGTTTGCATTTGATTATGATCATAAAGTCATTCGATGTTTAGGAAGCCTCGAAATGACGGGAGACTATGAATCTGATCTGCATAAAATATTAGAATATTATCGTGGAAAAATTTCTCCTAAAAATATGAGTCGTTTAGCATTACCCTTTAAAGAACTTTTGTAAAAATGCTAGAAAAATAGACAGCAATCTGTTGAGATATGCCTAAAATTTTGACACTTTTTAGCAGATTAATGTCTATGTCATTGCTCCTCAATCTTCCCAAAATCAGCTTCATTGGCCTGAGTTTATTGGCACTATCAGGCTGTAACTCTACTGTAAAAAATCCTACACAATCCACTCAAATTCAAGCACGCGAGCCAGTGATCGCGATTGCTCTAGGCGGTGGTGGTGCAAAAGGTTTTGCGCATATTGGTGTATTAAAGGTTTTAGAATCTCATGGTATAAAACCCAAAATTGTTACGGGTACAAGTGCTGGAAGTTTTGTCGGTAGTATTTATGCTTCAGGCAAATCTCCCTATCAACTACAGCAAATTGCACTTCAACTGAAAGAGTCCGATATTCGTGATTTAACTTTAAATCGACAGGGTGTGGTCCTCGGTCAAAAGCTCCAAGATTATGTCAATCGACAGGTTGGGAACAAACCGATTGAACAATTCCCGATTCGATTTGCTGCAGTTGCCACACGTTTAGATAATGGTAAACGCGCTGATTTCGTCAAAGGTAATACAGGTCAAGCCGTAAGAGCGTCATGTAGTATCCCTAACGTCTTTGTTCCAACAACGATTGGCAAAACCAAATATGTTGATGGTGGACTCGTGAGTCCAATTCCAGTTCAAACTGCCAAAAATATGGGTGCAGATATTGTGATAGCAGTTGATATTTCTGCACGCCCTGCAGGCAATAAGCCGATGAGCATGTGGGGACTGTTGGATCAAACGATTAATATTATGGGTCAACAAAGTATCAATACTGAACTCAATGCAGCTACAGTCGTGATTCAGCCAAAAGTTGGCCATTTAGGAACTTTGGATTTGAAAGCCAGCAATGAGGCAATACTTGAAGGTGAGAAAGCAGCGCAATTGAAAATTAAATCAATAGATACCGCAATTGCCAATTTCAAAAAATCTCCTGCTGCTTTCAAACCTGCACCAACAGCTCGCTTTTAAGCATTTTTTATAGGCTTCTCTGCCCTAGTCTGATATCTTGATATAGATGTTTTCGTCTATAACAAGATAACGATTAGAGTAGATGTATGGACTTATTGATTGAACCTTGGCATTGGTTTGTATTAGGTATTTTGCTCATCCTGTCTGAGCTCATTTTACCGGCCTTTGCTGCACTGTGGTTTGGTATAGCTGCAGTCATTATTAGCATACTGGTGTGGCTATTTCCTTCTATGGGGCTTCCAGCTCAAATTATTTTATGGGTTGTCCTATCGATTTCATGTACGGTGATTTGGTTTAAATTTATTAAACCACTTTCCGTTGATAAGACTAAAGCGGGGCTCTCACGTGAATCGACAATCGGACAAGTTGGGATGGTGATTCAAATTGGTCATGAACCTGAATTGGTCAAAGTTCGTTTTCAGCTTCCAGTTCTCGGCTCTGACGAATGGAATTGCAGAACACTGAGCCCTGTTCAGGTCGGTGATCGTGTCAGAGTTACAGATATTTTAGGTAATGAGCTGGTCGTTCAAGCGCACAATAACCTCAACTCACCGTTATAAACAATAATTCTTAAAGGAGTAGAAATGTCTGGTTCAATTATTGCCATCGCATTTTTGGCATTCGTCGGGATCACTATTTTTAAAGGGGTTCGTATTGTTCCTCAAGGCTATAAATGGATCGTACAACGTCTGGGTAAATACCATACAACCTTAAGTCCAGGTCTAAACTTTGTGATTCCTTATGTTGATGAAGTCGCATATAAAGTCACGACAAAAGATATCGTTCTCGATATTCCATCTCAGGAAGTGATTACAAGAGATAACGCAGTTCTTTTAATGAACGCTGTTGCCTATATCAACATTACTACACCAGAAAAAGCAGTCTACGGTATCGAAAACTATACTTGGGCAATCCAAAACCTTGTCCAAACTTCTTTACGTTCAATCGTCGGTGAAATGGACTTGGATGATGCTTTATCTTCACGTGATCACATTAAAGCGAAGCTAAAAGCAGCAATTTCTGATGATATTTCAGATTGGGGAATTACGCTTAAAACGGTTGAAATCCAAGATATTCAACCATCAGGTACAATGCAATCCGCAATGGAAGCCCAAGCCGCAGCTGAACGTCAGCGTCGTGCGACAGTGACACGTGCTGATGGTGAAAAACAAGCTGCGATTCTTGAAGCTGAAGGTCGTCTTGAAGCATCACGTCGCGATGCTGAGGCTCAAGTTGTACTCGCTGAAGCTTCAGAAAAAGCCATTAATATGGTTACCAATGCCGTAGGCGACAAAGAGATCCCTGTCGCTTATCTACTTGGTGAACAATATGTAAAAGCAATGCAGGATATGGCTAAATCTAATAATGCTAAAACTGTGGTATTGCCTGCTGACATTATGAATACGATTCGTGGGGTAATGGGTCGTAATAATCCTTAAATCGCTCAAACACTCTTCAAAATTTAAAAGGCAGCTTCGGCTGCCTTTGTTATTGATATGACTCAAGATTCAATACTTCAGCATTTATTTTAAATTTATGGTTAAATTTCGCATCCTGAAAGATTGCATGAAAACAATCTATCGTCTAACTGCATCATGGAAATTGTATGAGCACCTTTGATCCCACCTTAATCACTTTCTTGTTCTATATTGTCGCCATGGTCGTGATTGGTTTAATCGCGTATCGAGCGACCACGAACTTTTCAGATTATATTTTGGGTGGACGACGCTTGGGAAGTTTTGTAACAGCCCTTTCAGCTGGTGCTTCTGACATGAGTGGCTGGTTACTTATGGGTTTGCCAGGTGCTATTTATCTTTCTGGTCTATCAGAAATGTGGATTGCAATTGGTTTAATTATTGGTGCATGGCTCAACTGGCTGTTAGTGGCAGGACGTCTCAGAGTTCATACTGAAGTTCAACACAATGCCCTTACACTCCCAGATTACTTTTCCAATCGTTTTAATGATCAGAAAAAAATTCTACGAATCGTTTCTGCATTTGTCATTTTAATCTTCTTTGCCATTTATTGTGCTTCAGGCATGGTGGCAGGCGCTCGATTATTTGAAAGTATGTTTGATCTTTCTTACAGCACTGCCCTTTGGATTAGTGCAATTGCAACGATCAGTTACGTTTTTATTGGTGGTTTCTTAGCTGTTTCTTGGACAGACACCATCCAAGCGGGATTAATGATTTTTGCCTTATTGCTTACCCCCATCGTGGCTTTACTGACTTTTTCCGATTTATCTCAAGTGAATCTAGCACTTGAAGCAGCGCGACCAGAAGCAAGCAGTTTAATGGGTAACTTAAGTACCGTCGCAATTATTTCATTACTGGCTTGGGGTTTAGGCTATTTCGGACAACCTCATATTCTTGTACGTTTTATGGCTGCTGATTCAGTTAAATCGATTCCTAATGCTCGTCGTATTGGTATGACTTGGATGATTCTGTGCCTTGGTGGTGCAGTGGCTGCTGGATATGTCGGTATTGCTTATTTTCAGCAAAATCCACAGTTCGCTAATATTGTGAATGCTAACCCTGAAACTGTATTTATGGAGTTAACGAAAGTTCTATTTAACCCATGGATCGCCGGCATTGTATTAGCTGCCATTTTGGCTGCGGTAATGAGTACATTGAGTTGTCAACTTCTTGTTTGTTCAAGCACTTTAACCGAAGATTTTTATAAATCTTTCATCCGTAAAACTGCTTCTCAAAAAGAACTGGTTTGGGTGGGTCGCTTGATGGTGCTACTGATTGCTTTACTTGCGATTGTTTTAGCGTCAAACCCTGAATCTAAAGTACTTGGTCTAGTTGCCTACGCTTGGGCAGGCTTTGGGGCAGCATTTGGCCCGCTCATTATTCTGTCTTTATTCTGGAAACGCATGACATTAAATGGCGCTTTGGCGGGGATGATCATTGGTGCAGTGACCGTTATTGTATGGAAAAATATTTGGGCTGATACTGGAATCTATGAAATCATTCCTGGCTTTATTTGCTCCCTCATCGCAATCATTGTTGTGAGTTTATTAGGTAAGCAACCGACCTCAGATGTTACTGACCGATTTGACGAAGCAGACCGATTATATAAAGCGACAAAATAACAAATGAAAAAGAGGACTTTCAGTCCTCTTTTTTTTTTTAACTTTTTCGAGCAAGTAAAAAAGCTGAAATCTGCTTAAGTTCAGATGCCGAATCACCAAAATAATCTAAAGCACTAATCGCTTGCTGATGAAGCTTATTTGCATATTCTTTTGCAGCATCTAAGCCCAATAAAGCTGGGTATGTTGATTTTTCGACAAGTTCATCTTTTCCAGCGGTCTTTCCAAGCGTTTCAGTATCCGAAACTATATCTAAAATATCATCTTGTACTTGAAATGCTAAACCTAATGCCTGACCAAATTCACGCAATTTCGGTATTCCTGCATCTACACCGTCCATCACTGTCACTGCTGACATCATGATTGCGGACTGAATCAGTGCACCAGTTTTATTACGATGAATATTTTCCAATGCTTCCTGATCAATTTTCTTGCCTTCCGCTTGCAAATCTAGGACTTGACCACAAACCATCTTAGAAGATGATGTCGCCAATATCTGCATTTGCTTCAACACAATAGAAGGATCTACAGTGACTTGTGTATCAAAAAGGCGACTTCCTAAAACCTCAAATGCCATCGACTGCAAGATATCTCCTGCAAGTAGTGCTGTATCTTCACCATATGCAACATGGCAAGTTGGTTGACCACGACGCAACAAATCATTATCCATACATGGTAAGTCATCATGAGCAAGTGAATAGCAATGAATTAACTCGACTGCAACTGCTGCACGTCGCACAGCAGCAAAATTTTTATGATCTTCACTTAATTCTGCTGTTGCATACGCTAAAGCTGGACGAACCCTTTTTCCACCTAACATGACTGCATGATTTACAGCACTTTTCAATGGCTCTGGAATGAAAAATGCATCTAGGGCAATTTTCAAATCCTGTTGGATTTGCTGTTGAGCACGTTGTAATACTTCACTATTCACAGAGATATGTACTGTCACTGCCGTCTTTGAACCTCAAGTTATACCGTTTCATGTCGGTATATATAAAATTGTCCTTATTCTACAACCAATTGTGATTGCTACAAAACACAATGCTGATTTGTTTTATTTAGTGATAGTTTAAATGAAGAGTGACTATTCATCTAACACATGAATCGAGTTTCGACCCAATACATGTGCAATGTCAACAGCACGATCTAAGGTTTCTAATATTTGCTTTTCTGAGTACATTTTCTGGCAATTAGGATGAAAAATCCCAATCGCACACGTGAGTACCTCATCCTCTTGAGGATCGAAATAAATTTTTTCACGGACCAATGTTTGTTTTAGGCGTTCAGCAATGGTGAGAATTTTCCAAGGAGTCGATTCTTGAATCACCAAGATAAAACTTGCAGAATTCAAACGATAGACTTCTGCTAAATCTTGATTCAACTCCTCTTTAATCAGAGATCCAATACGACTCAAAATTTCATCGCCAATGGTATAACTATTGAGCTGATTAAACTTTTTAAAATTTTCGACTTCAAACTTGATAAAAGAATAATTCTTCCGATCTTGAATAAGGAAGCGATCTTTTAAAAACTGTTCAAATGCCAGCTTATTGTTCATCCCAGTCACAGGGTCCAAATATAGCTCTTCAAACAACCTTTTATTATTTTGGATCAAGACACGTTCACGTCTTTTCAATTTTGTTATATCTGCACATACGATCAACACGCAATCCAAAGAGGATGATTTATCTCTTAAAGCACTAAAATAAATTTGAAAAAAATGCCCTTTTGAATAGAACTCATTTTCAATTTTGTATAAGCGTGAATCATGTCGAAACAATTGCAGCGCATCTTGAAATAATTGGTAAACAGTTGTTGATACGAAACCTAATTTCTTTCCGAGTAAATAGAGTGCATCACTCTCATAGATATCAGCAAATAATTGATTTGCACTAATAAAGACACCATCATGCTGAACTAGCGCCACAGGCACAGGGATTTTGGCAATCACGGATACCAAATCTAATTTATTTGTAGCATGAATTTGGTTTAGAAACTCTTGATCAATCTTGGGCGTATCCTGCTCAAAATTATTATCCTTCTTCATTGGTCTTTCTCATTTTAATTATTCGTGGAGCGAAGGCTATTCAGCAACTTAATTTTATGAATTCGGTGAATATAATCACGTTGACTTATTTCCTTAATATAACATGTCAAAATTGTCATAGTCTTATTTATTTATGAGTGAATCGTACTGTTAGTAATGCTTTCAGACTAATTTAGTATACTTATCACATATTTTAAGCGCGTAAAAAAACCACTCGAAAGTGGTTTTTTCATCTTAAAACGTATCGCCAGGAATTCGCACCCATCCTTCCATGAGTACTCGAGCACTGCGACTCATAATGGCCTTTTTTACCGTCCATTGGTCATTAATTTTCTCCGCTTCAGCGCCTACTCTGAGTGTTCCAGAAGGATGCCCAAATCTGACTGATTTTTTTTCACCACCACCTGAGGCTAAATTGACTAATGTTCCAGGAATTGCAGCGGCGGTTCCAATCGCTACAGCTGCGGTTCCCATCATGGCATGGTGTAGTTTACCCATAGATAAAGCACGAACCGTCAAGTCGATCTCATCAGCGTGTACTGCTTTTCCGCTAGATGAGATGTAATTTTTAGGCGCAGATACAAATGCAATTTTAGGTGTATGCTGACGTTGAACCGCTTCATCAATATGCTGAATAATACCCATCTTTACAGCACCATAAGCACGAATTTTTTCAAACTTGACCAAGGCCTCGACATCATTATTGATATGATCCTGAAGTTCAGTTCCTTCATACCCTAAGTCTGAAGCACACATAAAAATAGTTGGAATACCCGCATTAATCAGCGTCACCTGAAAGCGACCAATATCTGGGACTTCCAGCTCATCAACCACATTTCCTGTGGGAAACATGGCAGCCCCATGCTCTCCATCATCTGCGGGATCTAAAAATTCTATTTGCACCTCTGCAGCTGGAAATGTTACCCCATCAAGCTCGAAATCACCTGTTTCCTGAACCTGACCATTTGTGATTGGGACATGCGCAATAATCGTTTTCTGAATATTGACCTGCCAAATCTTTACCGTACAAATTCCATTCTCTGGGATCTTTTCTGCACTCACGAGACCATTTGAAATCGCAAACGAGCCTACAGCAGCCGTAAGATTGCCACAATTACCACTCCAATCGACGAATGGTCGATCAATTGCAACCTGTCCAAAAAGATAATCTACATCATGATCAGATTGAGCGCTTTTAGAGAGAATGACTGTCTTACTGGTACTAGATGAAGCACCACCCATTCCATCAATTTGTTTGCCATAAGGATCAGGGCTTCCTATCACACGTAATAAGATTTGATCTCTTGCTTTACCTGGAACTTGAGCTTCTTTGGGTAAATCATTTAAGTTAAAGAAAACACCTTTACTCGTTCCTCCACGCATATAAGTGGCTGGAATTTTAATTTGTGGTGTTGAACTCATAGCTCATTCCTTCTCTTTTAATATTTGTTATCAATCGTGATTTTTAGTTCAACACAGTATAAATGATTTTTTATGTGAACATGAGCACTTAACACTATGGTATGAATTTCCATCAATTACGATAGATTAAATTTAATTCACTCTAACAAAAATAAACTCTAATAAAATTAAATGATTGATTAAAAAATAATTAAATCATTTTTCTATAATAATTTTATTTTATTTAAATCATAAAAAACATTCATGAACGCTGACGTACTAGGCTAATGCAATTTGATCTATTACAATCTTGTAACTTATTTCAATCGTCGGGCTGAATACTTTGAATAACAAGTCTTCACAACTTCAGCGTGGCTTAAAGAATCGTCATATCCAATTAATCGCTATGGGTGGTGCAATTGGTACAGGCTTATTTTTAGGTTCCGCACACGTGATCCAATCTGCCGGCCCATCTATTATTTTGGGTTATGCAATTGGTGGTTTAATCGCTTTTTTAATTATGCGCCAATTAGGCGAAATGATTGTTCATGAACCTGTTGCAGGATCATTTAGTCATTTTGCAAATAAATATTGGGGTAAGTTTCCTGGATTCCTAGCAGGTTGGAACTATTGGATTCTTTATATTTTGGTCGCGATGACCGAATTAACAGCTGTTGCAAAATATATTAACTATTGGTGGCCTCACATTCCTGCTTGGTCATCAGTTCTTTTCTTCTTTATTATCATTACCTTAGTTAACCTCTGTAATGTTAAATTTTATGGAGAATCAGAGTTTTGGCTGTCTATTATTAAAGTAGCAGCTGTCGTGTCGATGATTATCTTCGGTCTATTCTTGTTGTTTACAGCAGGATCTGACTCTACTGCATCATTCAGTAATCTTTGGACTCACGGTGGTTTCTTCCCTCATGGATTCGAAGGTTTATTCTTCATGTTGGCATTCCTGATGTTCGCCTTTGGTGGTATTGAACTGATTGGTATGGCGGCAGCTGAGGCTGAAAATCCAGAGAAAACGATTCCTAAAGCAATTAATCAAGTTGTTTTCCGTATTCTGATTTTCTATGTTGGGTCGCTTACAATTCTTCTTTCTTTAGTTCCATGGAATCAACTGCAACTTGGTGGTCTAGATAAAAGCCCATTCGTAATGATCTTCAGTCAACTGGGTATTGATTGGGCTGCTCACCTGCTCAACTTTATTATTTTGACTGCTGCGCTATCGGTATATAACAGTGGAATGTACGCGAATAGCCGTATGCTTTTTGGTTTAGCAAAACAAGGTAATGCCCCTAAAATTTTTGAAAAAACCAATAAACAAGGTGTACCTGTTCCAGCAGTATTGTTGTCAGCGGTGTTAATTTTCGGATGTGTTTTATTAAACTATTTTGCACCTGAAGATGCTTTAAGTAATTTAATTTATATTGTTGTTGGTGCTCTAGTACTTAACTGGGCGATGATTGCGTTGACTCACTTGAAATTTAAACAAGCGATGAAACTGTCAAATACCACTTCAAAATTTCCTGCTCTATGGTCACCAGCCAGTAACTATTTGGTTCTTGGGTTTATTATTGTCGTGCTTTACATCATGTGGACTCAGGGCTTAAGCGGTGCTGTGATCATGATTCCGATCTGGATTATCCTGATGTTGGTATTATTTAAATTACTTTACCGAAAATAGTAAGACGCATTAAAAAAGTTATTGCTAAGCAATAACTTTTTTTCAAAAATTTTTTGATCAGATTAGTATGCGTCCTTAGCTTAACTGGATAGAGCAGTTGCCTCCTAAGTGACCGGCGTGGGTTCGAGTCCCGCAGGGCGCACCATTTTTGAGTTTAATACACTTATCAACAAATTGACCCAAAATAAAAAAAATAATGTCATTTCAGTCAAATTTTTGTTGCATCTCATTACCTTTATGATATGTTGTTTGTAGAGCAAAAAATAAACATTTAAGCATAAATCGTTTATTTATCAGCTCTTAAGGAAATAACTAAAAAAATTCTATTAAATTAAAAATTCAAATTATCTAAGGATAGATAACATGAAATTAAAAACCATCAGTGCATCTGTATTATTTGCTTTATTACCGATTTCTGGGGCTTATGCAGCCGCTATGGATCGCTCAGGTCAATCGATAGGAGCATTTTTACAACCAAATAACTACTTTGAAGCAGGTATCTCCATTATTGACCCTGATGTATCTGGAAAAAATCAATTGGGTCCAATTAGTGATATGGCTGAGGATTATTACTTCCCAAGTGCTGCATTAAAACTGCAATTAAATGAAAAATTCTCTTTCGGCTTACTCTATGATCAACCCTTTGGAGCATCAGCCTATTACACAGATGGATTACTTCCAGGATTACTGCCAGATAGTACACTTCCTCTCTCTTCAACAGAGGTTAAAGTAAATTCAAATAACATATCAGCTATTGTTGGGTTTCAACCTAATGAAAATTTGAATATTTATGGCGGTGGTGTATATCAGGATGTGAGAGGTAATTTAACTTTATCTAGTTTAGCGAATTATCAGGCTCATTTTAAAAGAGATGAAGGTTATGGTTGGTTAGCTGGTGTTGCATATCAAATCCCTGAAATAGCGTTAAAAGCATCCTTAACATATAGATCTGAAATTGACCATAGTTTGGAAACTACGGAAGATGCCAATGGTTTGATAAACGCTTATTCAAGTTATTTTGGTTATCCTAGTTTTATTGTTGAGAGCATAGTTGGACCTCAAGTAGCTCAAGTACTAACTAATCTTAAAAATTTAGATTCGAGTGGGGCATTAAATACACCTTCTCAGAATACTAAAATCAGCACTCCACAATCAGTTAATTTAGACTTTCAAACAGGCATCATGGCAAACACCGTTGCTTTTGCAAATGTTCGATGGGTTGAATGGGGAGGTCTAAAAATTGATATTGATAAATTTAGATTGTTAACACAAGCTGTTACTGGTCAAGGACAAAATATTATTGAATATGATAAAGATCAATGGTCTGCAACGGTTGGCGTTGGTCGTAAGATTAATGAAAAATGGGGCGGTGCATTATCCGCAGGTTGGGATTCTGGAGCTGGGAATCCAGTAACCGCACTTGGACCAACAGAAGGCTACTGGAATCTAGGTTTGAGTGCTCAGTTTAGCCCTACTCCTGCAACCTTTATCGGTGGCGGTGTAAAATATTTTTGGTTAGGAGATGCTGATGGCCGATCTGTTGGTCGTGAAGTGGGTAAGTTTGAAGATAACAATGCTTGGGCATATGGTCTAAAAATAGGTTATCGTTTCTAAATGCCATTTATTTTTCAAAAGAGCACTTTTGTGCTCTTTTTTTATTTAATCATGAATGCCATTGACTGACTGTATAGTTCATTTAAATATTAACGATAAGATAGTGTCGTTCAAAATTAAATAACTCATAAATTCAATAATTTATATAAAAAATAAAATTCCTATTATTTTTATCAGAATTAAAATTCAATTATAAATTTATTTCCTTAGAGTATTTACTCTGATTCTTAATGTGTTATTTTGTGAACATAAGATTTAGGATCAGTTTAAGATAACTAATCCTCAATTCAATTGGAAAATACAAAATAATTCATTGAAGAAGATCAGGGAAAATTCAAGTGAAATTAACAAAATTATCAGCTGCTGTATTATTCGGTTTAGCATCATCAGGCACTTTTGCTGCTGCATTAGATCGTTCTGGACAATCTATTTCATCATTCCTTCAACCAGGAAATTACTTCGAAGCTGGCATCTCAATTTTAGATCCATCTGTCTCTGGTAAAGACTTATCTGGTAATTACACTGGTGATATGGCTGGTGATTACTACTTTCCTTCTGCAGCATTAAAAATTCAAGCGACCGATAAAATTTCATTTGGTTTGATTTATGACCAGCCTTTCGGTGCTGATGCAGCATATAAAGGTAACAATAATTTTACCACACAAGGTTCTGATACCATTTTAGGTGCACTCCCAGTTTACCTTGGTGAAAAGCCAGCAAGTGCTCCTATAGGTGTAGGTTTAAATACTGGTGTAACAGGTGGCACATCAGTCGAAGTAGATACACAAAATATTTCCGCTATTATCGGCTTCCAACCTAACGAAAATTTTAATTTCTATGGCGGAGCTGTTTATCAAACTGTTAAAGGAAATGTAAAATTAAGAGGATCGACGTATAGTATCTTTAATGGATACGATGCTGATATTAAAGAAGACGGCGACTTCGGTTGGTTAGTCGGTGCAGCTTATCAAATTCCTGAAATCGCTTTAAAAGCCTCTTTAACATATAGATCTGAAATTAGTCATGACGTTGAAGTAAATGAAAGTATTCCTGCTGCAACCGCATTAGCAAATCCAGCAAATGCTCCTCAATTGATTAACCTCATTACAACTTTGACTGCACTTGGACAAATCGATCAATATACAGCAGGTAGCCTACAAGGAGCAATCGGTGCTTTAGGTGCTGGCTTCAAACCTGGATCTACAAATGTTACTACTCCACAATCTGTCAACTTAGATCTACAAAGTGGCATTATGGCGAACACCGTAGCATTTGCAAACATACGTTGGGTGGATTGGTCTAGTTTCTCAATTAAGCCTAATAATTTCGGTCAATTGGCTGATGCACTTGGTAGTGCCGGACTTATCCCTGGCAAACCTAATGGATTTAACCTAGTTGATTATTCTAAAGATCAATGGTCTGTAACAACAGGTGTAGGTCGTAAATTTAACGAGCAATGGGCTGGTAATGTTTCAGTTGGATGGGATTCCGGTGCAGGCAATCCTGTAACGACACTTGGACCAACAGAAGGTTATTGGAACGTAGGTTTAGGTCTTCAATATAGCCCTACTCCAGCTACGTTTATTGCAGGTGGTGTTAAATACTTCTGGTTAGGTGATGCTGATGCTCAGACAGGTGCACATAGTGCAGCAGGCAAGTTTGAAGACAATGACGCTTTAGCTTACGGTCTTAAAATCGGCTATAAATTCTAATCATTCGTAAATAAAAAAGACCACATGATTGTGGTCTTTTTTATTTTTATACAAGTATAAAGTAATTGTTTGTTATATCATCATTTAAAATAAAAAAACGACACAAACTACAATTCCTTTTTTGCTCAATAATACTTTTTAAAAACATGGACATAATTATTTAGCCTCATAATTTGATCATGAAGTAATATAAATTTGATTATATTTCAACCACTTCCGAGTATTTACACTTTTTTTATTTATGTTATTTTTCATGCAATTTTTTCGCCATATGGCATTCATGGATGAACATCATGAAATTTAAAGTACTTTCATACTCAATCTTATTGTCTACGCTCCCTTTAACTTCAATTTACGCCGCAGGATTAGATCGTTCAGGTCAGTCGATTTCAGCATTTCTCCAATCAGGTAATTATGCAGAAGCTGGCATTTCTGTTTTAGATCCCACCGTTAAAGGTTCTTCCACAGTGATTAATAAAATCACTGGTCAGGATTTAACAGGCGAAAAAATTACCGATATGGGCAGTGATTATTATTTTGTAAACACTGCTCTTAAACTACAGATTACTGACCAAGTTTCTTTAGGATTAATTTACGATCAGCCTTTTGGTGCAGATGCATTATACGATGCTAAAAATCAATCATTTGGCAATAGTTTAAGTGGTACATCAGTTGAAGTTAAGACACAAAATTTAACAGTACTCATTGGCTATCAACCCACTGAAAATTGGAATTTTTATGCTGGTCCAGTATGGCAAACAGTTGAAGCTGGTATCAATTTAAAAGGTAGTGCATACCAAGTCTTAAATGGCTATAACATCCATGTAGACCAAAAAGAAGCTTACGGCTGGATTGCAGGTACTGCATACCAAATTCCAAAAATTGCATTAAAAGCATCTATCACTTATCGCTCTGAGATTAAACACAAAGCTCAGTCGAATGAAACCTCGCTCCTTCCACTTTACGCCGATGCATTAAAAAAGCCTGAGTTTAATAGATTAGATAAGATCGCTGCAGTAACTGAAGCAGTTACTCCACAATCTGTAAATATTGATTTACAGTCTGGAATTGCAACAAACACTTTGGCGTTTGCTAACCTGCGTTGGGTTCATTGGGATCAATTTACGGTTACACCTAAATTACTTGGATTAGTTGGACAGGACCTCATTTCGTATTCTGATGATCAGTACTCTGCAACCTTAGGTGTTGCACATAAATTTAATGATCAATGGGCAGCAACCACAACTGTAGGCTATGACTCTGGAGCTGGAAACCCTGTAACCACTTTAGGTCCAACTGAAGGTTATTGGAGTGTAGGCTTAGGTGGTCAATTCAACCCATCACAGCAAAGCTTTATTCAAGCTGGTGTTAAATATTTCTGGTTAGGCGATGCAACTGCTCAAACGGGTGGCATAAATGTTGGAGAATTCAGCAACAATTATGCATTAGGTTATGGCATGAAAATCGGGTATCGATTCTAACAATTGTTATAAAAAAAGGACGCTAAAGCGTCCTTTTTTCAAAGTAATAACTTAGGCTGGAATATCACGTACAGAAGCGTTGCGGATCGCTTCTTTCAATGCAGCATAACCATTAATCGCAGGAAATTGTGGGAATTCTGCAATTACATTATCCGGCGCATCAAATAAGAAACCTTGATCTGCTTCACCGAGCATCGTAGTATCGTTGTACGAGTCGCCAGCAGCAATTACACGGAAATTTAAACCGTGTAAAGCTTGCACTGCTTTACGTTTTTGATCAGGTTGACGTAGTTTATAATTTGTAATCATACCATTTTCGTCAGTTTCTAATTTGTGACAGAAAATCGTAGGCCAACCTAACTGCTTCATCAATGGATGAGCAAATTCATAGAATGTGTCTGATAAAATGATGAGTTGGAAATGAGTACGTACCCACTCGACAAACTCCTTAGCGCCTTCAAACGGTCCCATATCTGCAATAACAGCTTGAATGTCATTTAAACCTAAACCATGCTGTTTAAGAATATTTAAACGCTGAGTCATGAGCACATCGTAGTCTGGAATATCTCGAGTTGTTGCTTCAAGCTCTTTAATTCCTGTTTTTTTTGCAAAATTAATCCAAATTTCAGGAACCAAAACGCCTTCAAGATCTAGACAAACGATTTCCATGATACTGCCCTCAGCATTAATAAAATTTGCAATATCATAGCCGAAGATTGTTGAATATCGATGTAATTTTTTAAATCTATTTTATTCATAAGTATTTATTTTTATTTCATAAGATAAATCTCTGAATTCAACTAAAATATACATCAAATATTTTAATATAGGACTTGTTGTTTCCAAGCCTATATCGCCAGGATTCTCATGACTACCATTCCAAGCATAGATTTAATTGATGCACTTGCATCAGAGTATGAAGATAAATCCCCTTCGGAAATTATAGCCTTAGCTTTAAATCAAACAGGTGAAATTGCCATTTCATTTTCAGGTGCTGAAGATGTTGTATTGATTGATATGGCTGCAAATTTAGGTAAACCTTTTCGCGTGTTTAGTCTAGATACAGGTCGCTTGCATTCAGAAACTTATCAATTTATCGAGACTGTTCGTAAACACTATAATATCAACATTGAAATATGTTTCCCGGAAGCTGAAGCTGTTCAGAATCTGGTCAACGAAAAAGGACTGTTTAGCTTTTATCAAGATGATCATAAAGAGTGTTGTGGTATCCGTAAGGTTCAACCTCTTCGTAAAAAGTTAGCAACACTTGATGGTTGGATCACGGGTCAACGTAAAGATCAAAGTCCGGGTACACGTACTGAAATTCCAGTCATTCAAGCTGATCTAGGTTTTTCAGGTGAAGGTAAACAACTCATTAAATACAACCCTTTGGCGAATTGGACGAGTGCTGACGTTTGGAATTATATTCGCATGATGGAAATTCCATATAATCCATTGCATGAAAAAGGTTTTATTTCAATTGGATGTGAACCATGCACGCGTCCAGTACTTCCAAATCAGCACGAGCGTGAAGGTCGTTGGTGGTGGGAAGAAGCAACGCATAAAGAATGTGGTTTACATTCAGGTAATTTAAAAAAGTAAAAACTGTCTCACAAAGTTTTAAGCCACTGATTTAAAGTGGCTTTTTTGTACTGACCATTCATTAAAAAAATTTATGCCCCCTCCAACAAATACGTCTATACTGATCTCTTGGATTGATAATTCTAAAAAACAATTTTAGAAATTTGCAGTGAGGCAAACCTAGACTATGCGCCCATTACACCCGCTTGATTTTATTTTCTTATCTTTGGAAAAAAGACAACAGCCCATGCATGTTGGCGGATTATTTTTATTTGAAATTCCAGAAGATGCGCCACCAACCTTTATTCAAGATTTAGTGGCAGATATTCGCAACTCAAAATCTATTCCAATTCCACCGTTTAATAATAAATTAAACGGACTGTTTTGGGACACAGACACTGAATTCGATCTTGATCATCACTTCAGACATATTGCTCTACCACATCCTGGTCGTATTCGTGAGCTACTCACCTACATTTCCCAAGAGCACAGTTCATTAATTGATCGAGCTAAGCCATTATGGATGTGTCATATCATTGAGGGCATTGAAGGCAATCGTTTCGCCATGTATTTCAAAATACATCATGGGATGGTCGATGGTATTGCAGGCATGCGTTTAATTGAAAAATCACTCTCTCATGATCCAAATGCAAGAAGTATCGTTCCGCCATGGTGTGTTGAAGGTCCGCGTGCTAAGCGACTTAAAACACCTAAAGTAAGCCGTGCAAAACAAATCTTGTCTAATTTGAAAGGTCAAGTGCAGTCTACACCGGGTGTATTCAAAGTGCTGTCTGAAACTGTCTTTAAAGATATGGGACGTAATCCGGACTATGTATCTAGTTTTCAAGCCCCAAGTAGTATTCTGAATCAAAAAGTCAGCTCATCACGTCGTTTCGCTGCTCAGTCATATGAGTTTAAGCGTCTCAACCATATTTCAAAATCACTGGGTGTGACCATTAACGATATTGTGCTTGCGATTTGTTCCGGTGCTTTACGTGAATATTTAATCAGTCAAAGTGCTTTACCAGAAAAACCATTAATCGCTATGGTTCCTGTCTCCGTTCGTACGGATGATTCAGATATGTCAAATCGTATTACGATGATTCTGGCGAACTTAGCGACACATAAAGCCGATCCATTAGAACGACTCGATCTTATTCGTCGTAGCGTAATGAATGCGAAACAAAAATTCAAACGCATGACTTCAGATCAGATTCTCAACTATAGTGCCTTCGTATATGGTCCTGCAGGTTTAAATATCATCTCTGGTTTAGCACCTAAACGTCAGGCATTTAACCTCGTTATTTCTAACGTACCAGGGCCTAAAGAGCCGCTATATTGGAATGGTGCACGTTTGGACGCACTTTACCCTGCTTCTATCGTACTTGATGGTCAAGCGTTGAATATCACAATGACCAGTTATATGGATAAATTAGAAGTCGGTTTAACCGCATGTCGAAATGCTTTGCCTAAGATGCAAAATTTATTGACCCATTTAGAAGATGAGATTCAAAGATTTGAAAAAATTGTGGGTCTACCTGAAGATGACAAACGGCAGATTATGAAAAAGGCTACTAAGCGTAGTGTAACAAAGAAACAAGTAGTAGCGGATATAGAAGTTGCAAATGAAAAACCAGCTTAAGTCTGTATATTTCGATATTTACAAAAAAATTAAGGGGCTTTAAAAAGGCCCCTTAATTTTTAATATTACGACACTGCTTGATTAATTGCTGACAGAGCGAAACGACCATCGCTTGTGTAACTCGAACTTCTTGACCTTGATCGTTGAGCATCAAGCAAGCGCTTTTGTTTGAATCCACAATTTGACGATGGCTACCCGCTAATTGTTCCGTTAAATTCATACCCACTTTGACCTCACTTTGCTAAGACAACATCGCTGTCTTTGGCTATTCGATTTGATTTCTTAAGTATTGAGAAATCGAGATCGAATGTAAAATCTCAGTTGTAACAAGTGTTTAACGATATTCTGTTACAATTTCAATTCAAAATGATATCGTATTGCTCTTGCGTGTATAAATTTTCGACTTGGAACTTAATGACACGTTTCACAAAATGCTCTAAATCAGAGACGGCCGCAGCTTCTACGGTTAATAATCGATCCACAACCGATGGATGCGCAACGACAGTAAAGTCAGTCTGAGACTCAAAATCTCGAGCATATCTTAATATCTCTCGAAAGATTTCGTAACAAACAGTCTCGGCACTTTTCACATAACCACGTCCCTGACACGTTGGACAAGACTCACATAACAAATGTTCAAGTGATTCACGCGTCCGTTTACGCGTCATTTCTACTAAGCCAAGCTCAGACACTTGGGTGATTTTAGTTTTTGCATGGTCACGTTCTAAGACTTTTTCAAATTGCTTAAGCACTTCATCACGGTGTGAGGCCTCTTGCATATCAATAAAGTCAATAATGATAATTCCACCTAAGTTGCGCAGTCTGAGTTGACGCACAATGACTTGTGTCGCTTCCATGTTGGTCTTAAAGACGGTGTCCTCAAGAGAGCGTCCACCTACATATGAGCCTGTATTGACGTCAATAGTGGTCATGGCTTCTGTCTGATCAATCATGAGATAACCACCAGACTTTAATGCAACACGTGTTTGCAGTGCTTTTTGAATATCTGTTTCAACATTGTATAAGTCGAATATCGGACACTCACCAGGATAATGTTTCAGACGATCAACCATATTTGGTACAAACTCAGCCACAAACTCTTGTAGCTTGCCAAACACTTCTCTTGAATCGACTTGAATTTTTACCGTATCTTCATTTGCCAGATCACGGATGATACGTTGAGGAAGTGGTAGCTCTTCAAAGATAAGTGATGGCACCACGACACTTTTTTGTTTACGTTGAATAAATTCCCAAAGTTTTGCCAAATACGCCATATCTTGCGCAATAGCGGCTTCTTCGATCCCCTCTGCTGCAGTTCGTACAATGACAGAACCGGGTAACTTATGTTCAGCTTGAATACGCTCAATGATCGAACGTAAACGATCACGCTCTTCTTCTGATTCGATTCGCTGAGACACGCCAGTATGATGTCCATAAGGCATCATCACCAAATAGCGAGAAGGAATGGAAAGATCAGTACTTAAACGCGCACCTTTCGTGCCTAACATATCTTTCATGACCTGCACTGTCAGAATCTGACCTGGTTGCAGAAGATCAAAGACATTTGGCGTCGGTTGATTACGAGGCCAAATCATGTCATTGATATGTAAAAAAGCAGTACGAGATAAGCCAATGTCTACAAATGCCGCTTGCATACCAGGCAATACACGTACAACTTTGGCTTTATAAATATTCCCGACTAAACCACGTTTAGCGTTGCGTTCAACAAATAGTTCGTTGACCGTCCCATTTTCAACTAACGCCACCCGACACTCCATTGGGGTGACGTTAATCAACAACTCGTCAGACATAAAAAACACTCAAAACATTATAAAAATTTTTTAAAAGGTTAATTTAGTGCCTTAACCACTTTTCAATATTTGATTCAGTAACTGTGATGTTTCATGTAAAGGCAAACCCACCACATTGGTGTAGCTACCTTCAATACGAGGAACAAACTTTGCGGCGATTCCTTGTATTGCGTAAGCCCCTGCTTTTCCTACAGGTTCCCCAGTTGACCAATATTCTTCCATATCATGATGACTGAGTGATTGAAAATCAACCTTTGTGCTCACTACCGTACTTATTGTTTTATGTTGTGAAGCCACACAAAGGCCACTGAGAACTTCATGCTGACGTCCTGACAAGGATTGCCAAATTTCAAACGCATGTTGCTTCGAGTCAGGTTTGCCAATAATTTGCCCATCTAAACTGAGGCTTGTATCTGCAGCAATGACCACCGCATCTGGAAATTGTGCTAAAACAACCTGAGCTTTTTGTTCTGCCAAACGTCGAACATAATCATGTGCTTGCTCACCATCATGTACAGACTCATCGATTTCTGGACTAAAAATATCAAATTTAAGTCCAAGCTGTGCAAGCAGTTCTTTACGCCGAGGCGAGCTCGACGCCAGGATTAAATTCGCCATTTTCTAAGCAAATAATACAAGATGGGCCAAGTTAAAATACTGCTCATTAGTGGCTGCCAATGACGAGTTATCGAAAATTGCATATCGGAAATAATTTGTGCAAAAAGGACGTAAATCAAATGTGCCAATATAGCAACACTAGCGATTGCCCAAGTATTTCCAAACGTCATTAAACGGCGTTCACGCACAAACCAACGGATGCTAAATGTTAGTAAAACGAAGCTTAACGCATGTAATCCAAGGGGTGCATCAAGCAGTAAATCGGTAAATAATCCGACTGCAAAAGCAAACCAAACACCACACCATGTCGGTTGAAGCAAGATCCAATACATCGTAATCATCAGCATGATCAGCGGTCGCCATCCTGCCAATGAATAAGACAGCGGATACACCACCAAGACTGAACCAATAATGATTGAAAGCACGATGATCCATAGTGGATCACGTGTTTTAACTGATGATATTTTTTTAGCGCTGAGCATGAGGTTGCTCCATGGCTAATGAGTCTGAGAACAGTACCACTACATGGTGTCCACCGGCCAACTGAGCTGCAGGTTTCACGTCTATCTGCGCAAACTCACCGGTATTTTCACGCTTAACTTTGGACACTGTTCCGACCAAATAACCCGCAGGAAAATGTTGTCCTAAACCTGAACTATACACCTTGTCCCCGACTTTGACGTTAGCGCTGGTCGGTACATATTCCATTTTCAGACGACCTAAATCACCAGTGCCTGACACAATGGCACGCATGCCAGAGTTTTCAAGACGTACTGATAGGGAGTGTTCTTTATCAGACAATAACATGACACGGCTACTGTGCGGATAAACATTGATGATCTGCCCCATGATACCGTTATCATCCAACACCGTTTGCCCGACACGCAGTTGGCTCGCAGCACCGCGGTTAATGATAATGATATGACGTAATGGATCAGCATCTGTGCCGATCACCTCAGAGATTTCCATACGACCGTCAATGATCAAAGGCGTATCCAATAATCCACGTAAGCGCGTATTTTCAGCGGAGAGTTCTGAGAGTTTTTGAAGGCGAACCTGAGCCTGAAGCAGCTCTGCCTGCATCGCAGTATTCTCACGACGCAATTGCGCTTCAGACTTGGTTTGTTGACTGAGCCATTCTTTCGATAAAACGGGATAACTTGCAATGGCATAAATGGGATTGTATGCCGCGTACAAGACATCTCTTGCTGGTTGAATCAAGTGTGGAGCACGCCAATTAAACATTAACACGAACAAACACACGATGACTGCAATGATGAAAGAGCGAAAAGATGGCGGTTGTCTTGAAAACAGATTCGGTTGCACCGCCTCGTCCTTAAATTAAATTACAGAAAATTAACCAACAAACAGCATGTCATGGTTCGGGTTGTCAAAGAGTTCTAAGACTTTACCACCACCACGTGTTACGCAAGAAAGCGGATCTTCAGCAACTACTACTGGCAAACCTGTTTCTTGTGACAATAACTTGTCTAAGTTACGTAATAGCGCACCACCACCAGTCAATACAATACCGCGCTCCGCGATATCTGATGACAACTCAGGAGGTGTTTGTTCAAGCGCAGATTTCACTGCAGAGACAATGCTTTGCAATGGATCAGTGATTGCTTGAGTAATTTCATCAGAAGTCACCGTAATTGCGCGCGGAACACCTTCCGCCAAGTTACGACCTCGAACTTCGATTTCTAGCACTTTGCCATCTTCATCCGGAAGTGCCATACCCACTTCTTTTTTGATGGTTTCAGCTGTCGTTTCACCAATGACGCAACCGTGTGCTTTACGAACATAATGAATAATTTGTTCGTCAAAAACATCACCACCAATGCGTAATGAGTCTGCATAGACACAACCTTGCAATGAAATGATTGCAATTTCAGTTGTACCACCACCTACGTCTACGACCATCGAACCACATGCTTGCTCAACTGGCATGCCTGCACCAATCGCTGCTGCCATTGGCTCTTCGATTAAACGTACATCACGTGCGCCTGCATTGAATACAGCCTCACGAATCGCACGACGCTCAACCAAAGTTGATTTACATGGCACACACACCACAACACGCGGCGCTGGTGGGAAAAGACGCTTTTCATGCACTTTACCAATAAATTGGTTTAACATGGTCTCAGTGACTTCGAAATCCGCAATCACGCCATCTTTCATTGGACGAATTGCAGAAATATTCGCAGGGGTACGACCAAGCATTTGCTTAGCATCCAAGCCAACAGCGGCAACTATTTTTTGTGAACCACTGTGACGAATTGCCACAACAGTCGGTTCATTTAATATAATGCCCCGTCCTGGCGCATAAATTAGTGTATTAGCGGTGCCTAAATCTATGGCTAGATCTGGCGAAAACAAGCCAATTAGTCGTTTTAGAATCACGGGTCGTTCTCAGTTCAACGTTATATAGACGTAAGATGGCAACTTTAACTAAATGTGATGCTTTGGACAAGTCAATCGCTTATTATAACGCATGATATTTTGAATATTTTTATTACTGATTAGGTGAGACAGCATGTCAGCATCAGATGCTCAGCAATCTGCAGATTTAAATGCACAAACCGTTTCAAGCATTGCACACTTAGCACGCTTGTCTTTGGATGATACTCAATCTGCTGAATATGCTCAAAGTTTGAATAAAATTTTAGGTATGATGGAAACCTTGAAAGGCATTGATACCGAAGGTGTTGAGCCATTAAAGAGCCCATTTGACCATCCACAGCCATTACGTGAAGACGCTGTGTCTGAACAAAACCATCGTGATGACTATCAAGCCGTTGCACCAGCTGTGCAAGACGGTTTGTATCTTGTTCCACGTGTAATTGAATAATTGTTCAGTTTTGCCCTATTTAAATTTTAGTTAAGAATTTTTCTCATGACAGATTTACATCGCTTATCGGTTCGTGAACTTATCGATGGTTTAGCAACCGCTAAATTCTCTTCACGTGAATTGACGCAACATTATTTAAACCGTATTGAAAAAATTGATGCACAAGTCAAATCATATGTCACTGTGACTGCTGAACAAGCATTGGCTCAAGCTGATGCAGCTGATGCAGCGATCAAAGCAGGTACAGCGACCACTTTGACTGGTTTACCTATTGCACATAAAGATATTTTCTGTACGCAAGGCATTAAAACCACGGCTGGTTCTAAAATGCTAGACAACTTTATCTCTCCGTACGACGCAACCGTTGTAGCGAAAGGTAAAGCTGCGGGCCTAGTGACTTTAGGTAAAGTGAACATGGACGAATTTGCCATGGGTTCTACATCAGAATCATCTTACTTCGGTGCAACGGCGAACCCTTGGGCTTTAGATCGTGTCCCAGGCGGGTCATCAGGTGGTTCTGCTGCGGCTGTAGCAGCTGACCTTGCACCGTTTGCGACTGGTACAGATACAGGTGGTTCAATCCGTCAACCTGCATCGTTCTGTGGCCTTACAGGCTTAAAACCAACCTATGGTCGTGTATCACGTTTCGGTATGATTGCCTATGCATCATCACTTGACCAAGGCGGTCCAATGGCACGTTCGGCAGAAGACTGTGCGTACCTTATGAACGTGATGGCAGGTCATGACGCAAAAGATTCAACATCTGTACAAAAAGATGCTGATGACTACGTTGCAAACTTGAACGGCACGTCTGTAAAAGGATTACGCATTGGTATTCCTAAACAGTACTTTAATGTTGAAGGTTTGGCTGCTGACGTTAAAGCACGTGTTGAAGAATCTCTAAAAAAATTGGAAGAGATGGGCGCAACGCTTGTTGAAATTGACCTCAACATGACTGAAGCTTATGTTCCAACCTATTACCTGATTGCCCCTGCTGAAGCATCTTCTAACTTGTCACGTTTTGACGGCGTACGTTATGGCTACCGCTGTGAAGATCCAAAAGACATCATGGACTTGTACAAACGTTCTCGTTCTGAAGGTTTTGGTGCTGAAGTTCAACGCCGTATCTTGATTGGTACTTATGCGCTGTCTGCAGGTTATTACGATGCGTACTATGTCAAAGCACAAAAAGTACGTCGTTTAATCCAACAAGATTTCTTAAAAGCATTCGAGTCTGTTGATGTGATTGCTGCGCCTGCTGCGCCGACAACGGCGTATAAGATTGGTGCAAACCTTTCTCCAGTTGAAATGTACTTGGGCGATATCTATACCATCGCGGTCAACCTTGCAGGTCTCCCTGCGATTAACGCGCCTGTTGGTTTTGATCAAAATAATTTACCTGTTGGCTTACAGTTGATTGGTAACTACTGGTCAGAATCTCAATTGTTGTCTGTGGTGCACCAATACCAACAAGCAACTGATTGGCACACCAAACGCGCTGCAATTGCTGAGGAGAATGCATAATGGCGAAGAACAATGCAAAACCTAAGTCAAATTTGATTGATGGTTGGGAAGTCGTTATTGGTATTGAGATTCACACTCAACTTGCGACTAAATCTAAAATCTTCTCAGGTTCTTCAACTGAATTTGGTCAAGACCCAAATACACAAGCGAGCCTTGTTGATTTGGCAATGCCGGGCGTACTGCCTGTATTGAACAAAGAAGTGGTTGATCTTGCCATTCGCTTTGGTTTGGGTATCGATGCTTACATCGACCAAGCGTCTGTATTTGCACGTAAAAACTATTTCTACCCTGACTCTCCTAAAGGCTACCAAATCAGCCAAATGGACAACCCGATTGTGGGCTTGGGTCATATCGACATCCAACTTGAAGATGGTACAGTTAAACGCATTGGCGTGACACGTGCGCACCTTGAGGAAGATGCAGGTAAATCGATTCATGACCAATTTGAAGGTATGTCAGGTATCGACTTAAACCGTGCAGGTACGCCACTTCTTGAAATCGTATCTGAACCTGATATGCGTTCGGTTGAAGAAGCGGTTGCCTATATTAAAGCGATTCACACGCTTGTACGTTGGTTAGGTATTTCTGACGGGAACATGGCAGAAGGCTCTTTCCGCGCCGACTGTAACGTGTCTTTACGCCGTCCAGGTCAACCATTCGGTACACGTTGTGAATTGAAAAACTTGAACTCATTCCGTTTCATTGAACAAGCGATCAATGTTGAAATTGAACGTCAAATGGAAATCTTGGAATGGGACGGTACCATCGACCAAGAAACTCGTTTGTTCGACCCGGTGAAGATGGAAACGCGTTCAATGCGTTCTAAAGAAGAAGCGAACGATTACCGCTACTTCCCTGACCCAGACTTGTTGCCTGTGATCATTGCAGACGAACAAATTGAAGCGATTAAAGCGACTATGCCTGAGCTTCCTGCTGCACGTCGTGCGCGCTTTGTAGCTGACTTTGGTGTGACTGAATACGATGCGCACGTTTTAACATTGACTCGTGAAATGAGCGAGTTTTATGAGGCTGTGGTCAACGCTGCTGGCGGTGCTGCACAAGGTAAGATTGCGGCGAACTGGGTAATGGGCGAATTCTCAGGTGCTTTAAACAAAGCGGGCTTAGAGTTGGTTGACTCTCCTGTAACAGCAGAGAAACTTGGTGGCATGATTGCACGTATTGTGGACAACACGATTAACGGTAAGATTGCGAAACAAGTGTTCGGCTTTATGTGGGAAGAAGGCAAAACTGCGGACGAGATTATTGCTGAAAAAGGCCTGAAACAGGAAACTGATACAGGCGCAATTGAAGCAATTATTAAGGACGTACTTGCTGCGAATGAGAAGATGGTTGAAGAGTATAAATCTGGTAAAGAGAAAGCCTTTAACGGTCTTGTGGGTCAAGTAATGAAAGCAGCGAAAGGTAAAGCTAACCCTGCTCAAGTGAATGAATTAATGAAGAAATTGATTGGTTGATCTGATCAGTTTTGAAAAAGAAAACCCGCGAAAGCGGGTTTTTATATTAAAAAGCTTTTTTCTCATGCAAAATCTGGAAATTCTGATTAGCCAATATAACTGCTTTTTGAGTGACAGGAGAAATTTTATTAATATCATCAAAACCATATAGATTAATCAGTATATCTAACTCTGGTAAATTTTCTTTAAGTGCTATTTTAGATTCTTCATCACTACTTGTTTGAATATTTAATTTACTTAAAATGATTTTAGATGTGGACTCTCTATAGCTCTTCAAATCACTTGAGAAATACCCCTTAGATTCAAGATATTCAACATTAATTTCTTTAGGATTTTGACTAATAAAATAATTTAAAAATCGCTGATATCCTTTTTTCATTGCATCAAAATACAACCTTTTTAAATTTTCTTTTTTCTCATTACCTATATCAACTCGGCTATCAATTTTCTGATATTGCTGTAATACATCTTCTTTAAGATTAATTGAACGGATTAAATGTGCAAATGAAATAAAATTGATGTGATTTTTGGAAAGAAACTTTAGTGACTCTATCATTTCATCAATTACATAATTATCATCGTCATTTTCTTCATCAATTTTGCTTATTAATAAATTAGCCAATAATTCTTTTGGGGCTTTATCTTTATATCTAACGATAGTTTCTACACTACTATTTAAAAGATATTGAAAGTTAGAGTCTGTAGCCTTTTTTAAAAATTGCTTAATAGCTTTCGAATCCTCAGTATCAACTTTTTCCAGTACTTCTGTCAGTTTTCTATTAATGTCATTCTTGAATTCAAAAACTTCCTGATTAACAATTTTGTTTTGTTCTTCAAAAATTGTAGGTGCATGTTGTAAGATTAGTTGAGGTACTCGGCGATCAATTTGATAATCAATAGCTTCCATAATCTCAACCATCTTTGGTCCTTGGTGAATGGTTAAGTCTCTACCTGCTTGCTGAACTAAACTATTATCTGAGGCTTCCGCTTCCATCTTAACTTTTTCTAACATACTTACTTTCCACTCTTACTTTTAATTTTTTTCTTTAATTTTACATCACGACCTGCCTGAATAACTGTTGATCCATTAGTCGCCTTTGCTGAAATACTTACGCCTGACTTACCTCCAAATAGTGCAATTATAGCTGCTAATAGACCATGTAAAGCTGAAAATATAATAGCCCATGTATTGTAGTCATATCCCAACCAATCAATTTTAAAAAAAACTGCACTTCCTATTGTCAAAACCCAAGCAACAGCCACTAATAAATATAAAATTTTCAAAGCACAGCCTTTGTTTTTAAATAAAGTTAAGTTATATCAGAAACATGCATCGATTTCATAAAATTTATTAACTTCTAAATATCAGTTTTTAGTTATGTATTAAATCATGAGCATCAAAAAAGTATCCTCTATCGCCAAACTCAAAGACTTACGACTTGCCCAACTTTCAAAGTCTTTCTATATGCCTGAATTAAATCCTCACCCTCTTGCACAACAGTGTCTCTCATCCCATAGGGAGATGGAACTTTCAATACTTATCAAATGTCATCCTATATTCTGCAATGGAAATCCCCTCTCCTTCTAGGAAAGGGCTAGCGAGAGGTTAAACAAAATTTAAGAGAAAACACTGTCCTATTTTTAGCCCTTCAATCCCCTTACTTTGGCTCTCTATAATCAATCCATACATTGCAAACCACGCAAAGCAAACTAGGCAAATGAAAATGAACAGTACAATTCTTCTTGCACAAAGCTACGGACAACCCGAAGTCCTTGAATTTACAGACTACACACTCCCACCATTAAACCCTGACATGGCACGCATCCAAGTCAAAGCCGCAGGAATCAACCCCATTGATGCACGTCGAATGACAGGCGAATTCAAACACGCACAACTCCCACAAACCTTTGGAACTGAATTTGCTGGAGTAATCGTAGACGTACCTGAAAACAGTACTTGTAAAGTCGGTGACGAAGTTCTTGGTTCAGGTGGTGCATTTACCCATGCCACAGTGATTGATGTGCCTATCGCAAATTTAGTTAAAAAACCTAAAAATTTAGACTGGTCGATTGCAGGCTCGATTGCAGGAGCAGCTCAAACTGCCATGACCATTTTAGATGAAATTGGTCCAATGCAGAGCTTATTGGTACACGGTGGGTCAGGCGGTGTGGGTTCAATCACCATTCAATTGGCAGTGAGTCGCGGCATTACAGTTGTGGCAACAGCATCAGCAAAAAACCAAGACTATATCCGCAGTTTAGGTGCGATTCCTGTCATGTACGGCGAAGGTTTAATTGAGCGTCTGAAACAAGTCCATCCAGGTCAATTTGATGCTTCGATTGATATGGCAGGTAACGAGGATGCCACTCAAGCCTCATTGGCAACAGTG
Organism: Acinetobacter sp. ANC_7513; assembly: GCF_056779915.1. Lineage (NCBI taxonomy): Bacteria > Pseudomonadati > Pseudomonadota > Gammaproteobacteria > Moraxellales > Moraxellaceae > Acinetobacter > Acinetobacter sp. ANC_7513. Next base: position 101,863 of record NZ_JBWYIW010000008.1, on the reverse strand, counting down.
AAAAATGGCGGATTTATGGGCACGATTGCAGGACGCAAACTGTCATCTGCGAAAATCCAAGCGGTCTGGGTTAAACGTAATGTTTCCAATTTAAAACACGTGGTCGAAGGCGTTGCAGATAATACCTTCAATTGGACAGTCAGTCGTGAATATCCTTTTACAGAAGCACAGCAAGCCTATCGAGACATTTTAGAGGGTCATACGCAAGGTAAAAGGGTACTGTTATTCAAATAGTTTCTATGCGTACAATGTGAAAAGGCAGGATATCATCCTGCCTTTTCTCTAGTTTGAATTATGATGTTGAGTAACGCCACCCTACATTCATCAATCGATAACTTATTTATTTAATTACCATTTATTAAAATAAGAGATTAGCGAGTGATCCCAAGCTTGTTCCAAATATCTGGGGTGAGGAATGTTGTCACCAATTTATTTAAATCAATATAACGCACCACCCCTTTCAGCTGATTATTCACTTCAGGGTTTTTAATGATTTCTTCGCCTGCACTACGACCCAATGCTTGGAAACTGTCACCAACAGCTTGAATACCCTCAGCTTGAATCACCGCTTTAGTCTGTGTTGAACATTGCTCTACGATCACACGTTGCAAGACTTGCGCTAACTTTTGATCCAATGCCGTACGTTGCTCAGCACTGACATTACTAAAGCCTTTTAAATCAGGATGAGTAGATAATGCTGAATATGTCCACTGTAGTACTGTCGTTTTATCAGCAGCGGTCGTCGACTTGACCAAACAATCACTCAATTGATCTACAGCGGGTCCCGCTTTCGAAAATGTCGATACGCCCATGATCAAAGCCGATGCACACAGTGTACGTAAAGCAGTTTTATTCATTTTTAATGTCATCACTTAAACTCAATTTTCATCGTTGTCATTATGTTTTTGTTGTATCACATCCTGAACGCATTTCCCTACAGATTCACTGTAAAACAAGTAAGCACATGAAAATTTAGGTAGTAAATTTGCTAAATCACGCACATCAATGATCATCAATAAAGCTTCAAAACTAGTGGGAATAGACGTGAATTTCAAACTATCAATTTTTTAAATAGTTTTCACCAAAATATATAAATTGGATAAGTAGTCAAAAATCAGTAATGATCTTATTCAGGGCAAAAAACTCGGAATTAAATCATGGAAAGAAGAATTAAGATTGCGCTCATTGGTGGTGGTATTGCTGGATTAGCTTTAATGACCAACCTAGTAAAAAATAAAAAATTTGATGTGCATTTATATGAGTCAGCAGCACAGTTTTCAGAAATTGGCGCAGGCATTTCATTTGGTGCCAATGCTGTTAAAGCAATTGAGCTTCTAGGCTTGGGTGAAGAATATCACGCCATTGCGGATACAGTTGCTGCGCCTTATCAAGATATCTGGTTCCAATGGCGTAATGGCTATACCGATGAATACCTATCGGCTTCGATCGCACCTCAAGTCGGTCAATCTTCTGTGCATCGTGCTGATTTTTTAGATGCACTTATTCCATTCGTTCCTTCACAAAATGCACATTTCAATAAACGTGTACAATCTGTTGAAGCTTCAAGCGCTGGTGTTCGTTTAACTTTCCAAGATGGTGAAGTGGTTGAAGCTGATTACGTGATTGGTTGTGATGGTATCCATTCTGTTGTGCGTGATCATGTATTGGCATCGAATCAACTTCCAAAAGTCGATCCTCAGTTTTCAGGAACATGGGCTTATCGCGGCATTATCAAGTATTTAGATTTTAAACAGGTCATTGCAGAACTTGGACACGATCCTGAACTTGCAGATGTCCCACAAATGTTATTGGGGAAAGACAAACACATCTTAACTTTCCCTATTCGTAAAGGTGAAGAAATCAATATTGTTGCCTTTAAGTCAGATCGCAAGAATACAACTCTGCCAGAAGGTACCCCTTGGACACGACCAACAACCAAAACTGAAATGCTAGCTGATTTTGCGGATTGGAGTGAAAGCTGTCGCGCATTACTGAACTTAATTGAAAAACCTACCATCTGGGCCCTTCATGAGATTGAGCCACTTAAGACCTATCAAAACAGCGAACACAATGTCATTTTGATTGGTGATGCAGCACATGCGATGTTGCCACACCAAGGAGCTGGTGCTGGTCAAGGTCTTGAAGATGCTTTAATTCTTTCTTCATTATTCAAACATCTGGAACATCACTCAGCGCAAATCTGCACTGAAGACCTTGCACAACTCTCTCATGTCTATGAGCAACTGCGCAAAGAGCGTGCCATCCGTGTACAAAACACATCACGAGAATCTGGTGAGATTTACGAATTATATTCACCCCTGTATCCAGACTTTGACAGTGTAGGTCAACATTTGGCACACCGTTTTGATTGGTTATGGCAACACGATTTAGAAAAAGACGTTGTACTCGCACAACATCGCTTAGGCCAAGCAATAGAGAAACATCTCGTGGCTGAAGCCATATAAATAAGCAAAAACATTAACAGGACTGTTATCAACCGATTCATTGACCAGGGAGGTCTCCATGAATACGTTAAATGCAAATGAAATTATTGATCATGCCAAACTCAAAGCCATTCACTGGCGAGTCATCTTACTCAGCGCATTGATTATTATTTTTGATGGCTATGACTTAGTCATCTACGGTGTGGCATTGCCTAAACTCATGCAAGAATGGGCAATCGATCCAATGACGGCGGGCTTCTTAGGAAGTCTTGCCCTCTTTGGCATGATGTTTGGAGCCATCATTTTTGGCAGTATGAGTGACAAACTTGAAAAATATGGCTTTAGCCGTAAAAAACTGATTGCAGTTTGTATTGTCATTTTTAGTGGTTTTACCGTGATGTGTGGCCTAGCGAGCAATCCTCAAGAGTTCGGGATCTATCGCTTTATTGCTGGCTTAGGTCTAGGTGGCGTGATGCCGAACGTTATTACACTAATGACAGAGTATGCGCCTAAGCGTTTACGCTCCACCTTAGTGTCATTGATGTTTAGTGGTTACGCTGTAGGCGGAATGTGCTCTGCCATTTTAGGTATGTGGCTAGTACCGCAATTTGGCTGGAAAATCATGTTTATGATTGCAGGTATTCCACTCATTCTATTGCCAATCATTTGGAAGTTATTGCCTGAATCCATCGATTATTTGGTTCGTCAAAATAAGCATAAAGAAGCTGCTCATATCTTAGAACAAATTGACACAAATCTAAGAATTCCTGCTGATATGCGCATTAGTCTGCATCAAGAAAACCAAGAGTCGTCTAAATCACCAGTGAAAGACTTATTTACTGAAAGTCGTGGTGTAACTACTGTTCTATTCTGGGCAAGTGTCTTTATGGCATTGGTATTGGTATATGCACTTGGTAACTGGTTACCTAAACTGATGATGGAAGCTGGCTACAACCTCTCAACCAGTTTAGTGTTCCTATTTGCGCTCAATATTGGTGGTATGCTGGGTGCAATCTTTGGTGGTTTTTTTGCTGATAAATTCAGTTTACCTAAAGTTCTTTGCACCTTGTTTGTGAGCGGCGCAATTTCCCTATTCTTGTTAAGCTATAACTTGCCAACCATGGTGCTTTACTTCTGTGTAGCAGTCGCAGGTGCAGCATCGATTGGCGGACAAATTTTATTGTTGGCTTATATGTCACAGTATTATTCATCTAACATACGTGCGACAGGTCTAGGTATGGCACTTGGCGTAGGTCGTTTAGGCGCAATTTTGGGTCCAATCTTATGTGGATGGTTACTTAGCCTTAATTTGCCAGTGCAATATAATTTCATTGCCTTATCTATCCCTTGTATGATTGCAGTGATCAGTGTGACTGCGATCCATCTCCGCAATAAAAAAATTGCAGGCGCAGCAAACGGCGTTAAAAACGTGGCTTATGAGTAGATGATTCATCAATAACATCTAAGTCATTAAAAATAAAAGAGAGAGTTAACTCTCTCTTTTTTTGTTACAGTGGTTATTCGATATAGCGACTGTCTCTAAATATTTACAAGGAATGTAAAGTTGATCGATTTAAGTCTGATTAAAGTTTTTATTATTATTTATCAAACTCAAAATATCAGTCACGCCGCAGAGCGCTTGAATCTCAGTCAACCTTCCGTCACCTATAATTTAAATCGACTGCGGAAAATGCTGAATGATCAGCTTTTTGTACGTGACAAGTTTGGTGTTAAACCCACTAAGCTTGCACAAAGTCTTTATCCAAGTTTTTACGAAGCGATTGTTAAAATTGATATGGCGATTGATTCTGCCAAGCATTTTGACCCGTTAACCTCTTCAAAAGTATTTCGTTTAGGCATTTCTGATTTAGGAGAAATTTGTTTACTTCCCTCGCTGATTGAATATTTAGAACAACATGCTCCCAATATCAAACTTGAAATTGAGGAAATTCACTCAGAAAAAGTAGAGGAATGGCTGGTTGAAGGCTTTTTGGATGTGGCTGTTTTTAATAGCAGTCACACCATTATGCCCAAAATTGAATCTCGAAATTTGTTTGAGGAACGTTATGTCTGTATCGCTAAAAAAGAGCATCCGCGCATACAGCAAAAGCTCAGCATGGACGCGTATTTATCGGAAAAACATGTTGCGATCAAATCGAGTACTGGTCATATTGAAATTGATCAGCGTTTAAAAGAACTCGGTCATTCTCGTCAGATCATGCTTGAAGTCCCCCACTTCAGTGTTTTGCAGAACGTGGTAAAACACTCAGAACTTCTGGTTACTCTGCCTTCGAGAGCCGCGAAGGTTTATCAGCAGCATACGGATATACAAATTTTTGAACTCCCTTTTGAGGTTCGTCCATTCAATGTCAGTGTTAACTGGTATAACCATAAGGATGACTTAGACGCACGTAAGTGGTTTTGTAAGATTCTAAAAAATATTTTCAGCACGCTCTAAGTTCCCACTCAGACATAAAAAGGCTCGTCTATACGAGCCTTTTTTTAATAATTTAAATCCATGATGGGCACTACTTTTCCAAAATAGATTCAAATGCTTTTAGACGTTTACGGATAGAAAGTAGTTCAATAATCGTTTTCCACGAACTCACCAAATATTGGAATGACTCACGAACACGATTGAATACACCCATAATTTGTTGGATCAATCCCAGTGTCAACAGGCCTGCTGCAATCGCGGGGAACAACACAAATAACATATAGAGATTGTCCAGTTGTCCATACCAACGTGCAAACAAGTTGAAATAGGCATAATGGAAATACAATTTGAAATAGTTAGCACGAATATTCTTAAAAAGTTGTTTTAAGGTTGCAGGTTGCGCACGATTTTCATGGTCTTCGCCGTACACCAACTCTTTACGATATGCCGCTTCTACTTTTTGATTATTAAATTCTAATCCTGGCAGTTTCATACCCACCACCATCAATAAGACAGTACCAAATACCGCCCATCCAATCGCAGCCCATACTAAAGAATATTGCAACTCACCAATAAACGGTAAAACAGGCACTTTCGCAGACAATGCAAATAATAAAGGAAGAAAGGCAATTAACATCAGTACTGCACGGACTAACTCGACCCCTAAATCCTCAACGATCGTTGCAAAACGCATGGTGTCTTCCTGTACACGTTGCGAAGCACCTTCGATATGACGTAATTTCTCCCAATGCTGAACATAGTATTCGTTCATTGCTGTACGCCATCTAAAAATATAGTGACTGGTAAAGAAAGCGCTGATGACGCCTGATGTCACTGAAATACTGGCCAAGCTGATAAAAGTCCATGATTCCGCATAGAGTTTATCCACCTCACCACCACCAGAATTTAAAATCTGTTGAATAGAATCCCAAAATGGTACATACCATGCATTCACAGCAACGCTGACTTGTACTGTTAACCAAATATTAAAAAGGATAAATGCAGATCCCCATACTGACCAACGCTGCCACGGATTGTCTGATTTTATTTTCCAAAACAGTGCAAATAAGGCGGTCGCCACCAAGAACCATAGATAGAACCACAAAAATTGCGGTGACCAAAAACGACTGATATTAATCGCAAGTTCAGCTTCTGCATAACCTTGAGGAAAACCTAAATATTCGCCCCATTGTTTTCCATCCGCAAAAAACCATAAAGCGAGATTAATAAAAAACCATAAGACGACAGAGAGAAAAAACCACTTTGGGTTTGGAAAAAATGACTTAAACATTCAGCGCTTATATCCCTAATTTTGTTTGAATGAATTTTCTGAATAGTAATCCTAATTCTGCTGAGTCGGTGCGTTTTTTAGAAATTTTTTGTTATATCTATTGCACGCTCAGCATTGTTGTAACATAAAAAAGCCCCGCAATGCAGGGCTTTTCATCGACTTTAATTAATCGCGAGTTTTCACATCGTACAATTCAATTTCAAAGATTAGATTAGAATTGGCTGGGATAATATTCCCCATTTTACGCTCACCATAAGCCAAATGTGCTGGCACAATCAGTTTACGCTTACCCCCAACTTTCATTCCAATAATACCTTGATCCCAACCTTTAATGACACGACCTGTACCAATCACAGTCTCAAAGTAATTACCACGGTCTAATGATGAATCAAACTTCGTACCATCTTCCAACCAACCAGTATAATGAGTGGTAATTAAAGCACCTTTTACAGCCTCTTTACCTTCACCTACCACCAAGTCAATAATTTCTAATTCAGCCGTCATGTGCTTACTCCAAATTTAATCTTTAAAATCTTAGTGGCTTACTGTAATTGAGTCCACTCAATCTCAGCTTGACCTTGATCTGAAATCAATGTCCACTCGCCATCCATCACATTTAATTGCAGTTGCATTGTACGTTCGCACAATGCTTGGATTTGTGCCGTTGTTTTTTCACTGAGTTGCCAGATTTGCACATTTTTCAATGTTTTCAATTTACTGTTGCGCTTATACCATTCATCCACTGATGATCCATAAGTGACCACCGCAACTTCCTTACAACGCGCACTCGCTTTTTTTACTTTATCTTCGTCCGGACTACCCACTTCAATCCATTTTTCTAACTGACCTGTTAAATCTTTCTGCCAAAGTGCTGGCTCATCAGTTTCAAATAAATCTTTAGTAAATTCTAAATGCTCATCTGCAAAACGAGCATATGCCAATACTCGAACCATCAAACGTTCAATCGTTTCCGACGGATGTAGAGCCATCGTTAACTGATAGTCGCCATATTGATGAACATCCATATTGGCTATGTTTAAATCTGCTTTATAAATCGTCGCTTTTAACGCCATAAGGGGTATCCTCAAATTTGGTGCTAAGCATACCCGATTCAGCGTACATTGAGAAAATGCTTTTCAATCCGTCTGTATTCTGAGTTGAATGATCTAACGATTTTATTGATCATCGATTCGCGCCTTAAGAATTGATTGCTCTAAATGCTCCCAATCTTGATTCTGCTGGGTTATCACTTCAATCCGATTATCAATATTCTCTTCGCCTGATTTGTAATTGAATTGATCAGGATTAAAATTGAATGTCATCCAACCTTGGTTGGTATTGAAGATGCCTTTAATACGTACCCAGTGTTTTAGCTCACAAAGGATGTCTAATAATTCATAAAAATCAAACTGCCAACGTTTTGGAAGCTTCCATCCTGCCACAATATACCCTTGAGCCTGTTCGACGTAATGATACGGCAATTGCTTTACGGCTGGCATTTCCTCATCAACTTTGAACTGTCGCTGAACCTTGAATAAGGGTTGCATTGAACGCTGAATTCCCACATAAGGATAATCAATTTGTTCTAAGCGAATATTGCCTTGATCAGCTTCAAGCCAATGTGGAATATAAGCTAAATATTGTTGTTTTAAATCAGCCAATTCTTTTCGATCCATGTCATTCATGTCCGAAGCATGAGACACAACCACAACTTGAGCCGCTTTTAACTGATCTTGATATAAACTCTGCCTCATCCAATCAGAGTCATGTAAACGAGATCCATCAATCACGGTCACTACAGAACGCATGGCAACTAGATGTTGCCAATGTGGTTCAGTCAGTTGTTCAACCAACTGTGCAGGATGACCCAACCCTGTCGGCTCTATAAATAGCCGATCTGGGTGAGATTCTTGTAATAACCGAGACAATGCAATTTGCATTGGCAATTGACTTGTACAACACAGACATCCACCCAATAGCTCTTTGATTTCATAGCCATCATTATTTGGCAATAACTGTTGATCAACGCCAATTTGACCAAACTCATTCATCAATACAGCCCATCGCTCATTTTTAGGTTTAAATTTGAGAAGTTGTTGTAAAAGCGTGGTTTTCCCTGCACCTAAAAAACCTGTAATGATATGTGTAGGCACTGACTGAGTTGCAAGTACTTTCAAAATGGATCTCTGAATTTGAAGAGGTGTACGGATTCTTGTCGGAATTTATCTAAAAAACAAGTCTAGGATAATTTTCCTCATAATTTATATGAATGCATGAATTCAAAAGACTAAATGATTGGAATTAAATAGGATAAGTGAACTGTTGAATCAAAATTGAAAATATGTAAATCTATTTCACAGATCATTACTCTGAATTTAATTCAAAACTTCAATTTTGATTTTCTAATTTAACCTTTTCAAATGTAAAACTAAGTAAAAAAATTGCTGTTTTTTTCTTCACCATGACATATTTTTTGACAACTTTATGAGGCATATTGACTCTCATTGAGACAAAAAAACTACATTACACCTTGGTTTGTTAGTCGTGCGTTAACTATCGTGTTTCACTTTGTTGCATTGATTGCCCAATTGAGCTTCTGGACTTAGGATGAATTTCGTTGACTCGCTAACCGTATTAGATGCGATTCAGCTTTTAACATTTTACGCGATGATCTAGATTTAATTTCATATTCGCTTCTCTCCTCGGAAAGCTTATGAGATTAAATTCTAATTTATTTTATTGAATAAGGATGCCACTCATGAATTTAGTTAAAACTTTATTAGCAACTACACTTGCCTTCACAGCTTTCTCAACATTTGCTGCAACAGAAGCAAAAGATGAAAAAAAACAGGAAGTGTTGATTTCTTCTCAAGAACAACCAGTGAATGCTGAAACTACTGCTGCTGGTCAACCAACAGCTGCTCAACCGGGTACAGAGGTTGCAGCTGAAGAAGGTACTGAAGCTCCTGTAGCTCAACCTGCTCAGTAATTAATCAAAAATAAATTGACTGAATTTTAGACCAAGTCTTCCCCCGATGGCTTGATCTGATTAAAAGTAGAGCTTTGCTACAGCTCTACTTTTTTATGCCTGTTTTTTTTGAATAATTCTCTATAAATTACGATAAACACATATACATAATTATTATAAAACGATATAAATGAAAAATAAATCACATATTTTAACCAAAAAGCCAATTTAATTCTAATCACGTGACATGAAAATGAAGAAATTTCTTGGGATAGCTATACTCAGCCTATGGCTGGTTGCATGTTCCAAACCTTTACCAGAGGATAAACTGGATTATGTAGGACATTGGATTAGCGCGGACAGTCGTGTTCAATTGAATATTACTGCTAATGGTCGTATAGAATATAGTAACAATCAGCTCAGTAAAAAAACCGCCGTTTCAGCTCCAATTAAACAGTTTTCAGATACTGGATTTGAAACAGGTTTAGGTCCTATCAACACGAAATTTATTGTCACTCGTCACCCCTACAAGGATGCACAAGGGAATTGGTACATGATTGTCGATGGACATACCCTCGCCAAGCTACAAAATCCATAAAAAAAGACTTCACCATGTGAAGTCTTTTTTCTTAAACCGATTTCTTATATATGCTGCAAGAAGGATGATGATTTTCATTCAAACGAGCAATTTTACGATGCTCAGCAGCTTCAAAACGACAGCGTTTCCAGTCATTATCTAGGTTTAGCGGTGGAATTTGTTTTGGTTTCCCATGTTCATCCACAGCGACCATTGTGAAATAACAACTATTGGTATGTCGTACCGTACGTTTTTGAATATTTTGTGCTTCAACGCGGATCCCAATTTCCATTGAGGTACGCCCCACATGATTCACACTGGCTAAAAAAGTCACCAACTCACCCACGTGGATTGGTTCTTTAAAGTTCACTTTATCAACAGATAAAGTTACCACATAAGAACCTGAATATCGACTTGCACACGCATAAGCAACTTGGTCAAGCAGCTTTAAAATTGTTCCACCATGTACATTACCTGAGAAATTCGCCATATCCGGCGTCATTAATACAGACATCGTTAATTCAGACTGATCATCTGCAAGCGGTAACGCTTGGTTAAATTCGGACATAAATATTAGAACTCAATCATGACAGGAGATTTAATACACTATTATAACTTTTTTCTTGATTATAAAATGTTTAAATCAGAAACAAACTCCAATAATTTCAAGACTTGATAGCTTAAAAGTATCAGAGGAAATCATTCGCTCTCAGAAACTATGATAAATTTGCTTAAAATTTATTCATCTTTGACTAAACGAAGCATCTCAGCAGAAATATTATCGTATTTTAACTTTAACGATGCTTGATTCTTGACTTGGATTTCATAGGTTTCATCATAGTTAATTCGTATTATTTCGAATGTAATATCTGAATTTGACGCTAAATAAACAATTTGACCAACTTGAAAAACTGACACACTACACCTTAATTTATATTTCATCTTTTTAAGGGTTAGATAAAGTACTAACCCTCATTTTTATGACCCCAATATAACAATCATTCAATTTATAACAATGATTTTACTTATTTTTTTTATATATTTTATGAGACAATTAAGATCTGATTCAATTTAGCAATTTAAACAAACAGCTCTTTTACTATCATCATGGGCAGGATACTGATGAGCATCATATTGTCCTATCGTCCGATGACGTATCTGATCTAATAAACTAACTTTGTTCAATGCTGCAGTCATACCTGCTTGAATCGTATTTTCACGACCCTTAACATCAAAGATATGTGCTTTTTCTCTTAGATCTGGCTGTATCACAATATCTGCATTTTTTAGCTCGTTATACGCGATCTTATTTTGCATAATATTTATATTTTGATTAAACATCCCCCACACATTCGAGGTTTCCGTGTGCTCTGGCTGGGCCAAAATATCAACAGCAATGACAATATCTGCCCCTAATTCTCTCGCCACATTGACTGGTACAGGGCTCACTAAACCGCCATCAACATAATCCTTATCAGCAATTTTTACGGGAATAAACATACTTGGAATAGAGATAGAAGCTCTCACTGCTTGCCCAGTATTACCATAGTTAAATACTGTTAAATTTCCATTTTTTAACTCTGTTGCCACCACATACATTGGAATAGGAAGCCGTTCTAAGGGCATAAAGTCCACTTGTTTATTGACATAGTTCTCAACCTTAGCGCCATCAAAAAATCCTTGAATACCAATGTTAAAATCACGTACATCATTGACTTGCATATTTAATGCAACTTCACGTAACGATTTTGCTGATTTTCCACTGGCATATATTGACCCGACTATACTCCCTGCGCTGGTACCAACAATAAAATCAGGCTTGATTCCACGTTGCTCTAAAACTTCAATGACACCAATATGCGCATAGCCTCGCGCTCCCCCACTCCCAAGCACCAATGCAATACTTGGAGCATCAGTTTTCTTATGCTTATTTTTAATGATATGAGATGAAGCATCCACCAAAGGTGTAGACACAGATTTTGAAAGCTGAGCTTTGGCTACAACCTGTTGACAGGCTTGTAAGCCAATCAAAGGTAAGAGGGAAATCAGGAGTACAAACTTCTTCATTGCATCAGAAATTAAAAATCAAAACTGAATGAAAGCATATCATTGACAAGTCGTCTGTATGAATTTTTTATGACAAAAAGCCCCAGATGCGGGGCTTTTTGTACATGACATTTTATTAAGAAGATTTTATGTTAAGCAAAGAATTTTAAAATCATCTGAATTACAGTTGCATTAATTAAGTCAACAAAAAATGCGCCACATAAAGGTACAATGAGGAATGCTTTATGTGAAGGACCATACATATTTGTAATCGCCTGCATGTTTGCAACAGCTGTTGGTGTTGCTCCCATACCGAAACCACAGTGACCTGCTGCAAGAACTGCTGCATCGTAGTTTTTACCCATCACACGGAAAGTGATAAATGCTGCGTACAAAGCCATAGTTAAGGTTTGAGCTGTTAAGATTACAACCAATGGGCCTGCAAGATCAGCCAATTGCCACAACTTAAGTGAAAGAAGTGCCATTGCTAGGTATAACGATAAAGAGGCATTACCAAATACATCAATTGCACGATCGAAGATTTCCACTTTCATGAGACCTTCGAGGATGTTACGCAGGATAACACCACCACCTAATGCCCAAACGAAAGTTGGAAGCTCAAACCAAGTGCCTTTACTATAACCTGTCATAAATTCAGCAAATGCCAAACACGCAGCAAATAACCCTAATGTGGTAATCGCATTGTCCGCAGTGATTAAACGAACTTGATTACGGTTTTCAAAAGGCACAAACTCGCCTTGATCATTCGGATTTGCAATTGCATTCGCATCACGTGTGTCTTTTTCAACCGAATTCGTCACTGGTGATGAAAGCTGGTGCTTATTAATCAATAATTTCGCTAATGGACCACCAATCAAACCACCAATAATCAAACCAAATGTCGCACTTGCCATACCCAGTGCTAAAGCACCTTGAATACCATGCTCGACTTCTAAAATCTCACCCCATGCACCAGCAGTACCATGACCACCCGTTAAGGTAATAGAACCTGCAATTAAACCTATAAGTGGATCAATACCAAGTAACGTTGCAAGGCTCATACCGACAAAGTTTTGTACGATAATAAATGATGCGACACAGATCAGGAAGATCACCAGTCCCATACCACCTTCTTTGAGTTTGGCGAAGTTTGCACTCAAACCAATCGAGGCAAAAAACACCAACATGAAACTGGTTTGCAATTCACTACTCGTGGTAATGCTGTAACCCCACAAATTGTGAACAATTAACGAAACTATGGCAGCAACCAAACCACCAGCTACAGGCTCTGGGATATTGTATTTTTTTAAGAAGTCGATTTTGTTGACAAGAAAACGGCCAAGCAATAAAACTATTACTGCAGCAATTAACGTGTAAAAAGCGTTAAAAGTAAATTCCATCATTAATTCTCAGCAAATACAGATGACTGTTAATTCATATTATGCTTGTTTTTTAATCAATAAGATTTATTTCGAATCTCACATCCAAAAATAAACATATCCTTATTCAATATTGATTATCTAAAAGAATAGATAAATTTTTTAATTGAGTAACAATATATTAATTCCTCGATTTCATTGGATTCAATCTTGTTAATAAAAAACATACACTTTTCAAAATAAATCAGTTGCTCAAAACGCACTCTATTCTTAGACATACGTTTGGCTAGATACAATTGATTTATGGCTCAAACAAACACTTAAATATGTTTTAGTGAACTTAAAATGATTAAGAAATTCCTGATGATCAGGACTGCTCACTGTTTAAGCCGAACATTATGCACTTTTTTTTATAATTCGCATTACTTTTGTTTATTCAATCAGCAAAATTCAGACATTCTTTAGTCTGAACTGATGAATGACAAGTGAATAAAAAAACCGAGACTATGCTCGGTTTTTTATAACTCATGCTTAGAAGCTGTATTTCGCCATTAAGCCTACACGGTCATCATTATAGCTTTGACCTGCGAAAGTTTCACGCTTACCATTGATATATTCAACACCTAAATCAACAGGTTTCACAGGTGTATAGATAAAGTTAATCCATGCTTGTTGAACAGTTTCATTTGCACTTGGGTTCGCTTTAGCATATCCCGTGCTGTCATCAGCATAGTGTGCGCCATAAGCCAGTGTTGAGCGTAACTGAGGTGAGAACTTATATGTAGCACCAAGTTGGGTTGCAATAAACTCATTTTGTTCAATATTGTTATTTGCATCGACAACATAAGCACTATTTGAGCCATATAAATAGTTGCTGTTTCCTTTTACATAAGACACGTCAGCAGATACTTTGAGTGGTTCGCTAATTTGGTAATTTGTACCGATCGCTACACCAAAACCAGTCTTATCATCACCAGCGGTATCAGATTTATAATTTTCGATTAAGGCACGAGCTGAAGCATTACCTTTACCCTCTGCATAAGCTTGCGTGACTTTTGCAGTTAAAGTTGGAAGACGGTATTTAATACCATCTCCAGTAGAATTACCCTCTTCAGCTGAAATAAATAATTGAGTTGTTGGCGCTAATTTGTGAGACCAACGCACTTGCGGTAAACGGTTTGTTCCGCCACCAATGTTGGTACCAAAATCGATCATTTCTGGAGCATGATTTGACAAGAAGTTTGAAGTAGTTTGACCGAATAACCAATTATTTAGTGTTAAATACGCATGACGAATACGTAATGCTTCATTTGAGCCTGCAAAGTCCACTTCTACTTTACCACCAACGTCTGCCCCTTCTACTTTAGATTTGAAATCTAAACCAAGACGTGTTGTTTTTGCAGTTGCACGTAATTTATCTTCAACTAACGGATTATTACTCGTTCCAACGCTGTTTACAGCATTAAAGTCATTGTCAGCACCTTCAATGATATAGTTCGCATCCCCACGTACAAAACCATATAGATTCACTTCAGCACCTGCTTTAGTTTTCAAGTTTGTAGGCGCTGCTGCTACTGGTTGAGCTTTAACTTCAGCCAATCGTACTTGCTGCTGTTGTTGTACTTGATGTTGCTGTTGAATTAAAGCTTTTAACGCTTCAACTTCTTGGCGTAATTTTTGAATTTCATCTTTTTCAGTCGCTGCTTGTGCAGTAGAAACTGCAAAAGTTGCAACTGCGATTGCTAAACTTTTCTTTAAAAATGTTTGATGTTTTGATTGACTCATTAAAAATCTCCAATTATTTCATCTTGCATCCGTGCACATATGCTTGGTCAACCTGCTGAATCCCAATCACAACGTTTGATTAATTTAAAATAATCAACGATGCACTAAACTGCTTTTTTTTAAATTTGATGAATTGATTAAAATAAATACGTAACATAATGTGTATTCGTTGTAACTTAATCTAGCAACTTATGTTTCATAATTAAATGTTTTTTATTGTCAAAACCAATTTTCTCAATCACAATTTCTGATGATGAATTGAAAAAAGTTTATATCTGTATAATTTATAAAATCTTTATTTAAAAGCATATTCAAAATTATACCTTAGTCGTAGAGACATCATGGATCATCCAAAATTATTCAAATAGGAGTTGCAATGTCCACAGAACATACTCAAGCCGTTGATGAAGTGATCACTGGCCGCCAATCTATACGTGCCTTTTTAGATCACCCCGTAGACACAAAACTTATCCAAGAAATCTTAGAAGTCGCATCAAGAGCACCTTCTGGCACAAATACTCAACCCTGGAAAGTCTATGTGGTGACAGGCGCACGTCGTCAACGTTTAATTGATCAAGTTTGTCATGCACAAATGCAACTTTATCAAAACCCTGAACTTGCTCAACAATACAACGAGACTTTTGCTTATTATCCAGAAACATGGATTTCCCCGTATATCGATCGTCGTCGTGAAAATGGTTGGGGACTTTATGGGTTGCTGGGCATTCAAAAAGGTGAAAAGGATAAGATGGCTGCACAACATCTTAGAAACTATCAATTATTTGATGCACCTGTTGGCATTTTCTTTACCGTGGATAAAGCCATGGGCATTGGCTCTAAAATGGATATTTCCATGATGATTCAAAATGTTATGCTAGCAGCAAAAGCACGTGGTTTAGATACATGCCCTCAAGCGGCATGGAATCATTTTCATCAAATCGTCACTGATGTTCTGGATGCTCCTGCCAACGAAGAACTCGTTTGTGGGATGGCTTTAGGCTATGCCGACCCTGATGCGCTTGTGAATACTTTCAGAACACCTCGAGTTCCAGTTGAAGAGTTTGCTGTTTTCTTGGAAGACTGATTTTTTAAGGATCAAAACGCTCATTCAGTTAGGGTGGTTTTATAAAGACAAACAGTTAATTTCAAGCATATAATCCCTATTTAAATTAGATGAATATTCAACTTATATTCATCTCCCCCTATCCTCTATTCATAAAGGATTCTGGTTTGAACAAATGGCTGATTCAGCTTAAAAAAGCGACCTATAATACTTCATTTATGTATAACCTGCGGATGATCGTCGCTTTCGCAGGTACCGCGTTTATTCCCTATCTGTTAGATCAGCAATTGATGACGATCCCATTAACATTAGGGGTTGTTGCTGCTGGGCTGAGCGACATCGATGATCGCTTCTCAGTACGTATCATGAATCTGATTTATACCTATATTGGTTTCTTTATTGCGGCAGCTTCTGTTCAACTGTTATTCCCGTATCCTGTGCTTTTTGCTTCAGGCCTGATCATCTCTTGTATTGGTCTCATTTTACTAGGCTCATTAGGCAGACGTTATGCCACCATCTCATATGGTTGCTTAGTAATTTCTGTATATGCCATGCTAGGTGTTGATATTTTTGACGAATGGTACATGCAACCTAGTCTTTTGGTGATTGGTGCCATTTGGTATGGGATTTTGTCTACGCTTAGTTTCTTAATTTTTCCAGCTCGACAAGTTCAAGATCAGCTCTCGAAAAGCTATTCTTCACTCGGTGATTTCCTTTTTGCTAAATCCAATCTCTTTGATGTGGATATGACAGCGAATAGCTACCAAAAAAGTATGATCAGCTTGTCGCTGGAAAATGGGAAATTAGTAGGTATCTTTAATGATATGAAAACCACACTCCTTACCCGATTAAAAGGAGATCGTGGTCAAAGTGATACCCGTCGCAGCTTACAATATTATTTTATTGCACAGGACATTCACGAGCGAGCTGACTCGGCACATATTGATTATCAACAATTAACCAAAGCCTTTGAACATAGTGATATTTTATTTCGCTTCCAACGTATTCTTACACTGCAAGCAAAAGCATGTAAAGATTTAAGTGAAAGCATCTTAAATCGCACAACTTACCAGCATAATCCACGTTTTGAACATGCATTTAGTAATCTCAGAAAGTCATTAGAAAAAATCCGTGATGAACAAAAACATGATCTTATCTGGGTTAATGCTCTTTTTGCCTTACTCCAGAACTTAAAAGCCATCGATGCTCAATTACGAAATCTTGAAACTGAACGGCATATTAAATTTGACCGCACTAAACATTTAGAAAACCAACTTAAAGATGACGATCTGAAAGGTTGGGAAGATATCGTTTCTCGTATCAAACAAAATTTAACCCCTGAATCCGTACTCTTTCGACATGCAATTCGTGTTTCCATCGTACTTTTCATCGGATATGTTTTTGTTCAAGTCACCAATATCGAATACGGTTATTGGGTACTGTTAACAGCCCTATTTGTTAGTCAACCAAACTTCAACGCCACAAAACGTCGACTCAGACTCAGGATCATGGGAACACTCGGTGGCATTATTCTTGGTTTTGCAATTCTGTATTTCGTTCCTTCTGTCGAAGGTCAACTCTTATTATTAATTGTGAGTGGCGTCCTATTTTTTGAATTACGCAGTAAGCAATATGCGCAAGCCACTGCCTTTATTACGATCTTAGCCTTAATTAATTTCAATTTGGACGGTTTAGGTTTCCAAGCGGCATTTCCTCGAATGTTAGATACTTTAATTGGCTGTGCATTGGCATGGTTTGGGGTGAGCTTTATTTTTCCAGATTGGAAATTCAGACGACTCCCCCATTCAATCAGACGTTCACTTGAAGCTCAATGCCAGTATCTTACTGAAGTCGTACAACAGTATCATCATGGACGTAATAACAGTTTGAACTACCGCGTAGTCCGCCGCACTGCACATAATCGTGATGCTGATGTTGCATCACTCATATCGACATTAGCAACAGAACCTGATTTTGATCCAACACAAAAAGCTTTAGCATTTGAGTTCCTCTGTCTCAATCATACGTTTATCAGCTATATTGCTGCGCTAGGTGCACACCGTGAAAAAATTCAAGATCAGTCAACATTAGAACTACTTCAACAAGCGTTAAATGATATCCAAGGTGCTTTTTTGCGAGATGAATTCCCTGAGCTAAATCTGACAAATTTGGAGTCCTCGATTCGTGAACGTTTGAATAAAGATGATCAGGATTCACATAAATCATTGATTGTTTTACAGCAACTTTCTTTAATGCTTGGTGTATTAAGACGATTAAGTACCTTAAAACAAAGTTTAAGTCATGAACATGATACTCAATCCAGCGCATTGGCATCACTGTAAATGTTGAATTTTCAAGGCAGTAAATTAGTACAATATACTCCCTGATTGTATTAATTTAATGCTAAACTCTGCTCAGATATACACATTTTGTTAACGAAACTATGACTGCAAAAAACTTATACGCCTACACTTTACAACCCGTTCCTTACGAGGTTACTGAAGCTGAACAACGCCATGCGCAACTCGCAATCTGGCGCAGCACAAATAAAATTGGAACTAAAGCTTGGGCTATTATGGGTGCAATTACTGCGCTTGCAATTTTGGGTCTAATTTTTATTAAAAATTACTCTACTGTATTTTGCTGGGTGGCTTTAGTCTGTGTGCTGACATACTTTTTAGTGCGAAAGTTTGGACTAGAATGGTACGCTAAACGTAAAATGAATGAGTTTCCAGTACAAGAAATTACTGGAATTAAATTAGGTGTTCAGCCTCATGGTATCGTGATGCGTCAAAAAATGGGACTACAAGAAGGTGTAGGTTCAATTGGTTGGAAAGATATCTATGAGTGGTATAACACGCCAGATTTCATTTTGGTGAACTTTAAAGTTAAAGGTCAGCAAGGCGCTTATATCTTGCCAAAACGAATGAACAGCAAAAATTTCTCTTTCGAGACCATCCGTAAACATCTAAAAGAAAGCGTTGGTGAGCCAAAATCACTGTAAATACGGCTTTATATTAAAACCTCCAACTTTGGAGGTTTTTTTATCACAATTTTTTATATGAGAATGAGAATAAATATTATCTTCAAATACATTCCACTTTTTTTGAGTTAGGTTATAATCGCACCATTCAAAAATTCCAATTCACTCAGACCCTTATGTTCAAGAAAATATTTTTCCAGTTACACTGGTTTTTCGGAATAACAGCAGGCCTTATTTTGGCACTTATGGGTGTCACTGGGGCAATATATTCTTATGAGCAGCAAATTATCAAGCTGATCAATCAGGAAAGTTATACAGTTGTTACTGAACAACGCCCAAAATTAACGCCAGCTGAAATTTATCAACATTTCCAGCAGGAGCATCCTGATCTTAAAATCAATAGCATTACGATTGCTGCTCAACCTACTGACTCATCGAGTATCAATGTTGCGAAGGAAGGTGAACGTCGTGGTTTAACCATGATGATCAATCCCTACAGTGCTGAATTACTTCCTGAAATTAAAGGTCGAAAATTCTTTGCATTCGTACAACAACTTCATCGTAACTTGACAGTCGGACCAGTTGGAAAACAAATTACCGGTGCATGTACACTGATTCTTATTTTCTTTGTCCTCAGTGGCTTATATCTACGTTGGCCGAAAAAACACAGTTTCAAACAATGGTTTTCAGTTAAACCCAAATTAAAAGGTCGAAACTTTATTTGGGATTTACACGCAGTCGTTGGAACATGGGTGGCCATTTTCTATCTCATGTTGGCTTGTACAGGTTTATATTGGTCATATGACTGGTGGCGCAACGGCATGTTTAAAGTGCTTGGTGTTGAGCGCCCGCAACCCCAAATGCAAGCGGGTGGTCCTGGTTCAAATGCTGGCCCAAACGCTCATCGTGAAGGACGTGAAGGACGTGAAGGACGTGAAGAGCGTAAATTACTCCAAACAGAACAGATTCAATTTGCGCTCAACCAATCTTGGTCCACTTTTAATCAACAGTTTAAAAATCAATTTTCTTCCGTAACCTTCAACATTCCTAAACGTGCAAACGGTGAATTAGAACTGAGTTTCGTTGATCCTGTTCCGCAACATGAACGCGCTCGTAACAAAGCAACTGTCGACTTAAATACGAATCAATTGAAAGATGTTGAATTGTACGAAGACAAAAAGCTCAATGAAAAAATCATGAGCAGCATGTTACCTGTACACCGTGGCAGCTTCTTTGGTCCTATTTACCAGTTCTTCGCGATGTTTGCTGCACTCGCTATGCCGTTATTCTTTGTGACGGGTTGGATGCTCTATCTCAAACGCCGCAAGCAAAAACAATTGACCCGTGAAGCGAAGCAAAATTTAGCAGTGGTTGATGTTGATCCAAATGCAAAACCTTGGCTCATCGCTTATGCAAGTCAAACTGGTGTATCCGAGCAATTGGCTTGGCGTACAGCTTCAATTCTGCAATCAGCACGCCAACCCGTCACTGTTAAATCAGTGCAAAGCCTGACCACTGATGAGCTACAAACAGCATCTCAAATTCTGGTGGTCGCGAGTACTTATGGTACAGGTGAAGCCCCCGACTTAGCTGCAAGCTTTGAAAAGAAATTGATGTCTCATCCACTGAATCTAAGTCATGCTCAATTCGCAGTTATGGCACTTGGTTCAAGTGAATATCCTGACACTTATTGTAGTTTTGGTCATCGTATTTATGATTGGTTCAATGCATCTGGTGCAACTCCGCTCTTTAATGTGATTGAAGTAGACAATGCCAATAACCAAGATATTCAAAAATGGACAGATGCACTCGCACAAGCTGCTCAATTGGAATTAGCAACATTATCTATTGATAAAGTCTTTGATCAATGGAAACTGCAAAAACGCACACTGCTCAATCCAAACAGTTTGGGTCAACCTGCTTATAATTTAGAGCTTGAGTCTGATCACGACGCGATCTGGCAAGCTGGAGATATTGCAGAAATTCAACCAGGCAATAGCATTGAACGTATTCAAGCATTTTTACAACAACACAACTTAGATGAGGCTTTAGTTCTCGAAACTACAGGCCAAACCTTAGTTGAAAGCCTGTGGAATAAAAATTTAAATAGTGAGACTCAGCCATTTAATACAGCTGAAGAACTCGTTGAGCAGCTTGAAAACTTACCTACTCGTGAATATTCGATTGCTAGTATTCCAACTCAAGGCATGATGCGATTGGTGGTACGTCAACAACGTGATGAACAGCAGCAACTCGGCTTAGGCTCAGGCTGGTTAACACATCATGTTGCGGTTGGTGCTCAGGTACAACTTCGTATTCGAACCAATGAATCATTCCATTTAATTGATGATAATCGACCGATTATCTGTATCGGTAACGGGACAGGGATCGCAGGGCTAATGAGCTTGATTTCAGCTCGCGTACGCTTGGACTACACTGACAACTGGCTCATCTTCGGTGAACGCCAACGCGAACATGATTTCTTTTATAAAGAAACAATCGAAGCTTGGCAAAATACAGCGATGTTAAAGCGTATTGATCTTGCGTTCTCTCGAGACCAACCAGAAAAAGTCTATGTACACCATATTCTGCGTCAAAATGCGGATGAAGTCGTTAAATGGATTCATCAAGGTGCTGTCATCTATGTGTGCGGCAGTATCAATGGTATGGCAAGCGATGTTGATCTAGCCTTAATTGAAATCTTAGGTGAAACTACTGTAGATGAATTAAGACAAGCTGGTCGCTACCGTAGAGACGTTTACTAACACGGTTATTATGATCAGAACCGAGCACGATTTTTACTTAATCTGCTCGGTTTTTTTTATGCGATATACTTTTTCTCATTTCCTACTAGTGATGACATCGAATGTATACAAGGATTTTAAAATTTTTCGCTTGGTTAATAGCATTGATACTATTAATCGATGGAATCATTTTAATGAGTCAAAATAAAATTCATTTGGGTACTGTACTTCCAGCATTTATTGGCATAGTGATCATTGTATGTCTACTTTTTAATAGGAAAATCCAACACTACCGTTTGAATCACTCTAACTTTAACTTGTTTTGGAAAATGGGATGGACAATTTTTTCCATCTGGTTAATCAGTTTGGCTATTTTTTTTAATTTTTTAGCCAAATCGAATCATTCCCCCATCATGAATACACCACCTGATGCGATTATTATTTTAGGTAGTGGTTTAATCAATAACCAACCCTCCCCAACGCTTCAGGCTCGATTAGACCAAGGTGCAATGATCGCCGCTCAATATCCCAGCAGTTCTGTTATTGTGACTGGCGGTTTGGGATTTGATCAGAAAATTACTGAAGCTGCAGTGATGAAAGCATATTTGATCAACAAATATCGTATTCACCCACAGCGTATAGTTGAAGAAAGTCAAAGCACCAGCACCGAACTCAATTTAAAAAACACTGTTCCGCTGCTAAACAGAATAGGCTTAAACCAAGATAGTCGTATTGTAGTTGTCACTAGTGATTTTCATACACCACGTGCTGCAGCCATTGCCCGATTTCAAGGTTATACCCAAATCACATCAATCAGTGCTGAAACTCCTTTAACCACACGATATAACGCATGGCTTAGAGAATATTTTGCTTATATTAGTGGCTGGATCTTAAAAGAATACTAAATTTTTTATTTATCATGTATTCGGATTTTTCGAGGAGAAGGAACCCCTTCTCTATTTAATTTTTCAGGTTGATCGATCGATAACTGGTATAGATAAGCTTTTAGGTCAATTAGAAATTGTCGCCCCGATACCAAAACATTTTGACCTTCTGGCATCAAGTTCAGTGACAAGTGAGTATTATGTTGTCGAATATAAGGAACAACTTGTTCAATAAATGGTATCAGTTGGATTTCCTCCACATGATATTTTTCCCACTTATCACGAACCAATAATTGTGCCATTCCTTTACTTTGCCAAACAGCAAGCGTGCGCTGACCAGATGGAGTGGAGCACAATGCCCAACCATCATTATATAAACTATAAACTTTAGCCTGAGCTACAATTGTTTCCATAAATTGTTGGTATTGTTCTTTTGGAGAGACAACTGTAGAGGCAATAGAGGTACTTGAAGGCTTACGCTGGTATGGATTTCTCATAATTCTATTATAAACATGAATTCATCATATTTTATATAAATTATAGAAACTTAAAAGACTTTTTATAGAAAGAATATGGTGGGCGCTGACGGGATCGAACCGCCGACATTCTGCTTGTAAGGCAGACGCTCTACCAACTGAGCTAAGCGCCCTTGAGGAATAAAAATAGCACCGCTATTTTTAAGATGCAAGAAAGAAATCTTGCTGATTTAAACCATTATATCTAGACAAGGGATCTAGAAAATGGCGCAGCGGACGGGACTCGAACCCGCGACCCTCGGCGTGACAGGCCGATATTCTAACCAACTGAACTACCGCTGCAACGGCAACTGCTTACGCAATTAGGGTCATATAAGCTTTTCAGCTTGAATATGGTGGGCGCTGACGGGATCGAACCGCCGACATTCTGCTTGTAAGGCAGACGCTCTACCAACTGAGCTAAGCGCCCTTATTAGGCTTTGATTTTTAGGATGGCGCAGCGGACGGGACTCGAACCCGCGACCCTCGGCGTGACAGGCCGATATTCTAACCAACTGAACTACCGCTGCATCACAAAAAATCTGGTGGGCGCTGACGGGATCGAACCGCCGACATTCTGCTTGTAAGGCAGACGCTCTACCAACTGAGCTAAGCGCCCTTAATAAGGTCATTACATAAAATGGCGCAGCGGACGGGACTCGAACCCGCGACCCTCGGCGTGACAGGCCGATATTCTAACCAACTGAACTACCGCTGCACTTATGTAATATCTCTATTAAAGTACAAACAATCTATTAAGTTTAAAGTGGCGCAGCGGACGGGACTCGAACCCGCGACCCTCGGCGTGACAGGCCGATATTCTAACCAACTGAACTACCGCTGCACTAAAACTTAACGTAAAGGCTTGGTGGGCGCTGACGGGATCGAACCGCCGACATTCTGCTTGTAAGGCAGACGCTCTACCAACTGAGCTAAGCGCCCTTTACGACTTCATCGTTTGTGTGGTGCATTATAGAGAATCCTCAGATACTGTCAAACGCTTTTCTACAGGTTTCTCAGTTTTTCAGTTTGAATGATTAAAAAATAGATCATTTCTCTTGAAAAATCGCTTTTTTGTCTATTATTTGCCTGATTAGAGATATGTTTTTATTTTTATTCAAAGTTTTTATCACAACACATTTTACGATTCTGATTTAAATTTGATCCAATTCGATCTCTTGTTCTGAAATATAGACTAAAGCGCCTTCGTCCAATATATCAAATAGCTCAATGACATCTGCGCTGTGCATTCGAATACATCCATGTGATTTAGGAATACCTAAAGGTTCTGACTCTGGCGTACCATGAATATAGATATATCGATTATAGGTATCACAACCCTCCCCTTGATTAAAACCAGGTTCTAAACCTGCTAACCAAAGAATTCGAGTTAGAATCCAGTCACGTTCTGGAAATTGCTCACCAAGTTCCACATCATAGATCTCCCCAGTCCAAATACGTGCTTTAAAAACAGCATTGATTGGGTGGTCATCGCCAATTTTTTGTTCAATGCGATGCCATCCTCTTGGTGTTTTACCTGAATTTTCCTGTTCACCTATACCGTTCAATCCAGTAGACACCAAATAGCTTTTTTTCATACGTGGTACATATAGAACTTGTTTCGCCATATCAATCAGGATATCCGCCTGACTTAGGGTATAACTTTCAAGATTTGGGTTCATACAAAACTCAGGGTTAAATTATTTTTAATCATTTATTTAAACAATATTTTTTGATTCAGGTCTTAACCACAACCAAATCGCGACAATTAGCATGGTGAGATTCGTAAAAATTTTTACTAAATCAGGAGCATTGGTATAAAGCATAAGAATACCGCTGATCAACATCATCATCGAGGCGAGCCATTTTGCTTTGCGTGGAACCGTGCCATGCTCACGCCAATTTCGCAGTGTTGGTCCATATTTAGGATGATTGAGTAGCCAATCATCAACCTGTGGCCAACCTTTTGAAGCAGCCCATGCGGCAAGAATTAAAAAGACTGTGGTTGGCAATCCTGGCAATAGCGCACCAATAAAACCTAGAGTCACAAAAATAATGACCAAGCTCCGCCAAAACACGATTTTCATACCGCAACTCATTCAGTTGAATCTCACTAGTATATATGCTTTTGTGGTAGTGTCTGATTATAAATTTATTTTCAATTTTGAATTCTAGTTGGAGTAATGGTGCAATCTGATTTTTATGAGCCATGGCAGAACTTTCATCATACAATTGTACGTCAACTGGCTTTTGTCATCGCAAGTCCTAATATTATTCGTTTTGCGCCTAAAGAATTAACGATCGTTCATCCTTTTGAATTGCACCATGAACAATTTTGGCAAACTCAGTACGAAAAATATATCTCCAGACTGCATGATCTAGATCAAAACCCACAAGAGCTTATTGATTTTATTCAGCAACTTAAAAGTACGCGTCTAGGTTTGCGCTTTGAATATTTAATGTGGTTCTGGCTGCAAGATGATCAACGCGATCAAGCTGATTTTTCGCTGTTAGATCACAGTGTTCAAATCATTGACGGCCGCCATACTTTGGGTGAAATTGACTTTGTGATATTAAATCATCACACCCAAGAAATTGAACAATGGGAAGTTGCACTGAAATTTTATTTAGCAGAACAAGACTTTCAACTTCAACATTGGTACGGATTAAATCGAAGCGACACTCTATTTAGAAAGCTCAATCATTTTACGCAAAAGCAATTTCAATTTACTCAAGCCAATACTTATAAAATTGATCGAAAAATTGCGGTGATGAAAGGTCAACTCTACTTTCCGTATCATACCGAACTTCAAACCTTACCCAACTGGGTCAGCCCACATCGTCGTATAGGCACATGGGGACATCAATTACGATCATCTTTTTATCGACTGGAAAGACAGGAATGGATTTGTCCGAATGCAAGTCAGACTTCAAATGAAGCACATTGGTGGAGTAATGGGCTTTATCACAATGTACAAACAAATCAGTTTTATATGTACCGTCAACCAGCTTTAAAGCTCCCTTACGTGTAGTTCGTGTAATAAAAAAATGTATCGAATACAATTAATAACATTCTGATAATAAAACTCTCATATTCTTCTAAATGATTAATTTTTATTCTGATTAAGCATCAAAATAATTTACAATCATTGGAGATAATGATGAAAAAAGTATTAGCCGCTTCATTCGTAGTTGCATTTGTATTAACTGGTTGTAATACATTCAAAGGTTTTGGACAAGACGTTTCAAAAGCTGGGGAAACTGTAACAAATACTGCTGAAAAAACTTCAAACGAAATTCGTAACAACTAATTCGAAGTTGAAGCTAAAAGCCCTATTTTTTAATAGGGCTTTTTTTATTTAAATTTGATTTCCTTGAATGATTAATATTTTGCATCAAATTCAACATACTTTATGATAGATCGACTTTGACCAATTCGATTTCTCTCCATGACCCAATCTGCAACACTCGATTTAAGCTTACAATTACTTCGCCAACCTTCAGTGACTCCAGTCGATCATAACTGTCAAAATATTATGGCTGATCGATTATCAAAGATTGGTTTTAACATTGAAAATATGCGGTTTGAAGATGTAGATAACTTATGGGCTCGTCGCGGGACTGAATCACCTGTGTTTTGTTTTGCGGGTCATACTGATGTTGTTCCTACAGGCAATCTAGAAGCGTGGAACTCCGATCCATTCGCCCCAGAAATTAGAGATGGAAAGTTATACGGGCGTGGCAGTGCAGATATGAAAACGGCGTTGGCAGCCATGGTGATTGCCTCTGAACGTTTCGTTGCTAAGCATCCAGACCACAAAGGTTCGATTGCTTTTTTGATCACTTCAGATGAAGAAGGTCCATCTATCAATGGAACAGTGAAAGTTGTAGAAACTTTAGAAGCACGCCAAGAAAAAATGACATGGTGTTTGGTCGGTGAACCGTCAAGTACGAATACTTTAGGTGACATTGTTAAAAATGGCCGTCGTGGGTCTCTCAATGCCAATTTAACAGTGAAAGGTAAGCAAGGGCATGTGGCCTATCCACATTTGGCGATTAACCCAATTCATACAGCCTCAAAAGCAATTGCTGAATTATGTGAGACAGAATGGGATCAAGGCAATGAGTATTTCCCTGCAACGTCTTTCCAAATCTCCAATATTTCTGCTGGAACGGGTGCAACCAATGTTGTGCCTGGCACGATGAACTTATTATTTAACTTCCGTTATTCTACAGAAGTTACTGCTGATGAATTAAAAGCACGTACACATGAAATTTTAGATCGCCACGGCGTTGAGTATGATATCGAGTGGACACTATCAGGTTTACCATTCCTTACCCCTGTTGGAGAGCTCGTCAATGCTGCCAAAAAAGCGATTTTGGATGTGACTGGCACGACAACAGAATTATCAACCAGTGGTGGTACATCAGATGGTCGCTTTATCGCACCAACTGGAGCTCAGGTACTCGAACTGGGAGTACTTAATGCCACGATCCACCAGATTAATGAGCATGTTGAAATCGCACATTTGGAACCTTTGGCTGAAATTTATGAAAAAATCTTAATTGAGCTATTGGCATAACATTAAAATTTAACAGCAATGAAAGATAAAAAAGGATGCAAATGCATCCTTTTTTAATTGGCTTAAAATACTTCAATCGTGTTTTAAAAGCTGATTGATCTGCTCAATCAACACTGCTTCTTGGAAAGGTTTACCCATATAAGCCGATACACCAAGTTCAAGAGCATGTTGTTTATGCTTATCCCCCACTCGTGAAGTGATCATAACCACAGGTAAGTTCTGCAAATGTGGTTGATTTCTCAGCCATTGCATTACTTCAAAACCATCCATTCTTGGCATTTCAACATCAATTAACATTAAGGCAGGTGTTGAATGCTGTAAATATTCAAGTGCTTCAATGCCATCTGTAGCTGTGACAATCTGGTAACCATAACGCTCAAGTAGTTTAGATGTCACTTTTCGAACTGTGACCGAATCATCAACCACTAAAATCGTAGGTGCCTCATTGTCATGTTTTAAATTTGAGAGCTTCGACTCTGGATGTACAGACCAATCCTGCTGAGTGAGATATTGAACCACACGATTTACATTTAAAATTGGGCAAATTTCTCCACTGCCCATAATGGTTACACCGCTGAGATAATCAATTTGATGGATAAGTCTCCCAGTCTGTTTCACAATAATTTGTGAATTAGTTCCTAAGACTTCATCAACGAATAAAGCCACAGGTTGAGACTGGTGCATATTCACCAAAATCACTGGAACTTTTTGGGTTTCTGAATATGGTGAGTTTCTTTTTATATGTTGATTTAACAACACGAAGTCAGCCAAATCGTTTAATTGATAACTTGCTTCATGCACCCTCAACAACTGACTCTGTTGTTTCGCATGATTTAAATCATGTCTATCGATCATTTCAACACGTTGTATTTGATGTAACGGTAAGGCAAAGAATTGATCTGCAACTTTTACCATCAACGCTTCAGTAATAATTGAAGATTTAGGAATTCTGATTTCAAAACAAGTTCCTTGTCCTCTTTCCGAAGTAACATGAACATGCCCACCCAGTGCCTGTATTTCACTTTTTACGACATCTAAACCGACACCACGTCCTGAAACCGTTGTTAATTTTGCAGCAGTGGTAAAGCCTGGTCTAAAAATCAATTGTAATAGTTCAGTTTCAGAATATTCCCGTTCAGTATTGAGCCAACCAAATTCAACAGCTTTTTGCTTAATCTCTTGTGAATCAATTCCTCGACCATCATCCTTGATCAAAATACTCAGCTCATTGTGATGATTCACCAGTGTCAGTTGCATGACTGCTTGTTCAGGTTTATTTAATTTCAACCGCTGTTCTGCTGACTCAATTCCGTGATCAATCGCATTACGCAGAATATGCTCAAGTGAGGTGATCAACTTTTCAAGAATACTACGATCTAATTCGATGTCTGCATGTTCAATCTGTAACTGAACAGATTTATTCAGATTCATCGAAAGTTGCTTGCATAAGCGTTCAAGACGCATTTGTATCGTCTTGAATGGCACGACACGAGTACGCATCAACGAGTGTTGGATGTTGTTTTGTATTCTTGCCTGCTGAATCAATATACTTTCTGCAGACTGAAGCTTTTCGTGCAGAGTGTTTGTGATATCTAACAAGTCTGATGTTGACTCTGATATTGATTTTGAGAGTTGATTAAGTGATGAATATTGATCCATTTCTAAGGGATCAAATCCATGCTCGGCGGAATTATGTGATCTACGTTGTAATAAAATTTGGGATTCTAATTCCCCTTCCATCCGTCTCAATTGTGAAGTAAGGCGCTGAATGGTTTGATCCATTTCTACCAAATTTGACCGATATGATTTTAATTCTACTTCGACTTGCGAACGTTGAATCAAATCCTCCCCAATCAAATTAAGGGTTGCTTCAATTACAGCAGTAGAGACTGAAAGTGTCTCGTTCGCTACGGCAGATTGCACAAACTTTTGCAAATTACCACTCATTGGAGGCGGTAAAACACTCTCCTTAGCGTTAGATGGTTCAGTCTGATGTGAGTTTTGCTGAATGGAAGAAGAGTCAAACTTTGATGAATTATTATGCGTAGTGACTAAATCACTTAAATTGGTTTCAAGGTCCGCTGATAAAGTTGAATGAATACTAAAATCTGAAGACATGTGGTGAGTGATATCATTTTGCATCGAATGTACTAAGTTCAGCTTCGAGTCACCACCCTTAAGATTTAAATGTCCAAGCTCAATTAAACCCTGAATAAGCCTTAATGCCTGTTCTATCGGATAATCAACAGACTCAGTTTTAATGATTTTGACACGCCGTACCAAATCCTGCTGTAAGGCTTTAATCAAAATAATGAAACTTTTTATATCAATGTGTTGCTCTGAAATGAGTTGAAGATATACAGATTCAAGCTCATGGATTAGATTTGCAAAGTAATCTGCTTGCAACATGTATGCACCACCTTTCAACGTGTGCAGTTGCCGCATAATTTTTTGGATACACGTAGCATCTTCTTGATACTCTAACCATGTATTGAACAAGTCTTCGATTTGAGACAAAATTTCTTCCGCTTCCTCGACAAAAAAACCACTTACTTCGCGATCTAAGCCCTGTTTTGCTTTCGCTGAATCTTTGAGTGCGTAATCTATATTGAGTAATGTCAGAATTGTTTCATCTAAGGATCGAGCAGATACTTCGCTCTCCTGCTCTATAGTACCACTACAATTCGATTGATTGGAAAAACTGAAGTATTCATGATTAAGTTGTTTTAAATCATCTAATAGTTGCTGAGAAGCCTCATTATTTTGAGCCAATTGACCTATAGCAAGTTCATCAAATATTTCTAAGAGTTTTTCATGCCCTTGTTGTAAAACTCGGTGGACATTTGAGTAGGCAATTGAATTCGGTTCTCTTGCAATGTTGGAGTGAATTGAACTCAAAATTTCTGAAATTTTTCGAAGGAGATCAAAATCAACTTTAATGGCAAATTTAGCAATTGAACTGAGTTGTTGACTCAGTAAGCTCGAACGTTCAGTAGCACGTGTAGAGCTAACGAGGTTAGAAATACCATCTTGTACAAAGGTATCGATAAGAAAAACATCTTCTACACCCAAATCTACAATTTTCTTGAGTAACTCTTGCGGATCAAGATTTGGATCGTTCTGTGTAATCTGTTCTGAGAAGTCTCTCAATGCGATTAAAAAAGTATGCTCTAATGCCTGAAACTGTTGTTGTCTCGTTACGTTGTCACCTGTTGTTTGCAAGCTTTCTAAGTAATACTGGATTAAATCAATATACTGCGTTGTGAGCGCTTGCAATTCTTTATTGTTGGTATCAAGAAATGGATTACGTTGTATTATTTTTTCGAATGACTGACTCAATACTTCAATTTTCTCAAGTCCAACAATTGCAGAACTCCCCCTGAGAGAATGGACAACACGTGCAAGCGTATCTACCTGAAATTGTTGATTGGATTTATCCAACATATCTTGCAGGGATTTCAATTGTTCTGAAGCCTCAGCATAAAAACTTTGCAGAACCTCGTTATCCCATATTTGAGTATCCTCAAATGTGGCTGCTGAGAGTGAATTGGAATCACTCAAAGAGTGACATTCAATCCCGAAATCTAGATCAAGCTGTGTGAGATGAGCGTTGATCGCCAACAAAGGATGCAATGATTGATCTATGGTATTTGAATGTTCTAATTGCCGACCTAAAAGCAATAGAGGTTTAACATCTAATTGAATCGCTTGTTTAACTGTTAAACTAGGCACAATGATGTAGCGATATATACGAGAGATCAGCTCAACATACTCAAGGACCAGTTGACTCCATGAACGTTGCTGATCAAGCCTAATATTCAGTATTGTCTCAACGGTCCATGCAAGCTCAGAAACTGAGTTGAATCCAAGCATTCGACCTGAACCCTTTAAGGTATGAAAATTACGGCGCAATGCTTGCCAAATATTTAACTGTTCTAAATCATTCGATAAGACTTGAAAATTTTCTGATATTTCTAGAAGTAATTCCTTAAGCTCTTCAGCAAAGGTGGTAATAAGCTCCTCATCTTCAAAATTTAATTCATCTTGAGGAAGCTGCATATCGACATATGCACGATAGAGTGCTTCTGAAAGATATAATTGTATTTTATTAGGATTATTATTTTTCATGGCTCAATCACTCAGGTAATTTGAAGTTTGCAACTGATTTCCTTAAAGAATCAGCCATTTGAGTGAGTTCTGCTATCGATTGAGCAGTATCTAAGGTTGAAGCATGATTTTCTCGTGTGACATCTTGCACAAGCGACATTGTTTTCGCAATTTGACCCGCAGCAGCTGACTGAACTTTTGAGGATGCTGAAATATTCGCAATCAGTTGAGCCAACTGTTTTGAAATCAACTGAATATCTGCAAGTGCTGCTCCTGCATCTTGAGCAAGTCCAGTCCCCTTAACCACCTCAGAAGTTGTTTGCTCCATAGAGCGAACGGCCTCATGCGTATCTAATTGAATATTTTTTACCAATATCTCAATATGTTTGGTCGCAGCAGTTGAACGTTCAGCTAAACGCTGCACCTCATCAGCAACACTCGCGAAACCTCGTCCAGCATCGCCTGCCATTGCGGCTTGAATGGCTGCATTTAAAGCCAACAGATGCGTTTGCCCTGCAATGTCTTCAATGGTTGCAACAAAGTTTCCAATCTCTTGAGTAGATTCACCCAGCCTTTTAATTTTTTTAGATGTTTCTTGAATCTGCCCTCGTATTTGATCCATTCCATCTATTGATCGTTCAACCACTTCCCCACCCTTCGCTGCGATAAGTACAGCGCGCTGAGCAACTTTTGCAGATTGCGCTGCATTTTCATAAACGTGATCAATTGAGTCCGCCATGTCATGAATGGCGAGCGATGTATTTTGGATTTCACGAGCTTGCAGCTCTGAAGATTGCGCCAATTGTGAACTCATGTGCTGAGTTTGATGAATATATTGGGTAACTTGTTGAGAAGCCTGATTAATTCTCATCACCAAATCACGCAAATGATCTATCGCTACATTAATTGAATCCGCGATTGTCCCCGTAAAATCTGCAGAAACCGCAGCATATTTGGTCAAGTCGCCTTCAGCTAAATCCCCAATTTCATCTAAAAGCCGATAAATCGCGGTTTGATTCTTCTTATCTTTATCCACCAGTTCCATTAAACGCAGACGATCTTCTTGGCTTCTCAAAATAAAAAGTTTAATTACAGCAAAGGTGAAGCTCGATAAACTAATCAACAATAAAAGTGACAGTAAAATCAGTAACCACGTAGAACCTGTGCGAATTTCATTGAGGGCTACTTGAATTTTTTGTAACTGAGACTCCGTGATATTGCTTTGAGACTCTAACCACAGCCGATCTACTTCATTTAAAGCTGGACTATAAAAATAAACTGATTTTACATTTTCAAGTTGTGAACTAAAAATAAGCTGAGAGTTTTTGAGAATCTGTAATGTGTAATCTGTAGGATTATCCTCAAACTGTTGAGTCTGAATAATCATCATTTGATTGAGATATTTCAGTTCCCCCACCCCACGACTTTGCTCCACCGTACGTGGGAGATTAAACATAAGAAACAATAAAATCAGAAAAGCACAAACGAGGCTAATAATAGCCATGATTAAATAAGACTTCGTTTGGGCAGATTGCCCAAACAGCTCTGAAAACTGTTCAAGTTTTAACTTAAGTGAAGCTTTCCATCCCTGTGTGTTGGAATCTGAATCATTCACATTCCGACTGGTCTTTTTTAACCGTAAACTCACTCAGCTCCCCCAAAAAACTATTGCTGACTAGACATTAAATTGAATTAGATGTGAACATATGCTTTAGGCGATCATGCTCATATAGCTGACTCATCATCAGCACAGCTACAGGTGTTGAATGATCGAGAAAATAACCTTGGCAAAATAATCTATATGGTTCTGCGATCAAATCCGAACCGGCGCTATAGGTATTATTCTTATAATGTTTTACACCGAGGACTTCATCCACAAGTAATCCAACACAGTCTTGCCCCACGTTAAAACATAAAATTTTAACATTAGCGTGTAGTTGTGTGGTTTTACCCAAAGCAAATTGCTTTAGATCTAATACGGTCAGTACTCGACCTCGCAAATTCGCCAAACCTAAATACCACGGCGGCGTAAGTGGTAAAGAAGTAATGCTCAGTAAAGGGCTAACCTCCGCAATATCACCAAGTGGGGTAATAAATTGCTGCTGCTCAACTTTAAAACATACACCAGACCAGAGGTCCTGATTTTGCACATCACGGTACTCATTTACTTGAGCCGAATTAGCATTACTGGCTTGCGTTAACCAGTGTTGTTGATCACTTTCATCTTGAGTGATCATGCTGTGCCTGTATTTAAATATTGCTGAATAACATCAAGTAATCTTGATTCATCTACAGGTTTGATCAGGTAGTCGACCGCGCCTTGTCTTTTGCCCCAAATTCGATCCGTATCCTGATCTTTGGTACTGACAATGACAACTGGAATATGCTTCGTTACATCAGCTCTTGCAATTTGCCGAGTTGCTTGAAATCCATTCACACCAGGCATCACCACATCCATAAGTACAAGATCTGGTTGTTCTGCTTGCGCTAAGGTAACACCATCTGCACCATTGGTTGCTTCTAGCACTTCATAGCCATTTTTGGACAGAATTTCTTTAAATCTAAACATTTCTGTTGGAGAGTCATCTACCACTAAGATACGTGTCATATTTTGTTTTCCCAGTACTTAACGTGAAGCGACAAGTTTACGAATCGCATTCAATAGCTCATCTTTACTGAATGGTTTCGTGAGGTATTCATCAGATCCAACAACTCGTCCTTTTGCCTGATCAAACATACCATCTTTACTGGATAAC
The DNA here is from genome assembly GCF_056779915.1 of Acinetobacter sp. ANC_7513. Taxonomy (NCBI): domain Bacteria; kingdom Pseudomonadati; phylum Pseudomonadota; class Gammaproteobacteria; order Moraxellales; family Moraxellaceae; genus Acinetobacter; species Acinetobacter sp. ANC_7513. The sequence continues at coordinate 67,301 of NZ_JBWYIW010000008.1, read as the reverse complement.
ATGACCACTGGAATATGTTGGAAATTTTGTGAGTTTTTTAACAATGCGCACGTTTGATACCCATCTAAACGCGGCATCATAATATCTACAAAAATAATATCAGGTCGAGTTTCAGCAATTTTAGATAATGCTTCAAATCCATCTACTGCAGTTACAACGTCATATCCTTCACGCTGTAATAAAGTTTCTGCGGTCCGACGAATCGTTTTTGAATCATCAATGACCATCACTTTAATATTTTGCAGATTATCATCCATTGAATGATCCTTCCTGAGATGAGATTTAAAGAAAAATGAAACGCTTAATTTAGAGAATAACCATTATTTTCTAACATAACATTACATTGATTTTCAATGCAGTTGAGTACTCGCGGAGAGATTGTGTCACAAAGCTTCAGAGAATTTAAGGGTGAATCAGATTAAGCGTAAATTATTTAACGGTTTATATTTATAAATTTACCAGAACCACATAAAATGCTTGTTATTAAAAGCAAAAATTAAAGAATTGAATTGATATCACGGGGGCCGATTCCAATGTTTAATCTTTCGCACAAATCAAGAATTGGGTTAAAGCATCTTCATCATAAAACATTCTTAGTGATCATGATGACATTTGGTTTATGTATCAGTGAAGCAATTGCTAATACCACAGTGACCAAACCGTCTTGGTATCGTTATTATGATAAAAATGGCGTAGCTAATATTAGTAGCTCGGTAACACCCGAGCATATTCGTCACGGTTATGAAGCACTTGACCGTAATATGCAAGTGATTAAAAAAAATCGACCTTATGATGCCGATAAAGAACAGCAACAAAGTGCTGTACGTACGCAACAAGCCAAACAACATGAACAAGATTTACGCTTAAAACGCGCTTACGGTTCTAGTAAAGTGGCTGCGAACAAACGTGATGATATGTTGAAAAACATCAACCAACAAATCACCTTTCAAAAACAACAGTACCAACAACTGGAGCAAGATCGAATATTGTTTAAAAAGCAGGAACAGACCTATATCAAGAAAGGGAACCCTGTCCCTAAAAACTTACAACATCGAATCACTTATAATGCACAGAATATGAGTAATATCCAAAAAAATATTGAATCTTTACAAACAAACTATCGAAATACTCAGTCACAATACGACAATATTATCAAGCGCTTAAAAACTCTTGAATAAAGAAGAGTTTGTCTGAATGGAAAGGAATTATCACATGCCGAATGCGACTCGACACAGCAGTCAGTTTAAGAAATATCTCGTATTAGGAACGCTGTGTACGAGTTGTCTTTTAGCCGCTTGTCAAAAAAATGACGAAAGTGTACAGCCAACCTCATCCACCCCTCAAAAAATTGAATTAATACAACAGGACTTAGTCAAAGTTGAAAATGGGGTCTCAAATCTGAAATTTGCTTTCACAGGCACCATACGCGCTGTGAATCAAAGTACAATTCAAGCGCAAGTGACTGCCACTGCTAGTCAAGTCTCTGTACAAGTCGGTGAAAGGGTGAGTAAAGGACAAGTCTTGGTACGTTTAAATAATCAAGATAATGCAGCCCGACTCGCACAAGCTCGCGCTAATCTTGCTTCTGCACAAGCGCAGGCACAACAAGCTGCAAATATGGTCACTCGAAAAAAACGACTTTATGATCAAGGATATGTTTCTAAGGTTGAATATGAACAAAGTCAAGTGGAGCATAAAGCTCAACTCGAAACTGTACGAGCTCAGCAAGCAAATGTGGATATCGCACTGAAAGCCGATGCTGATGGATTAATTCGTAGCCCCATTTCTGGCGTGATTACCAAACGTCAAGTTGAACCTGGTCAAACCGTTTCAATGGGTCAAACACTATTTGAAATCGTAGATCCACAAAAATTAGAGATTCAAGCAAAACTCCCTGTCGAATCTCAACATGCGCTCAACATTGGAAACAACATTGAATATAAAATTCAAGGGACTACCCAAAATTATACTGCCAAGTTAACACGCATTTCCCCAATGGCCGATCAAATCAGTCGTCAGGTTGAGTTTTTTGCTCAACCAAATGAATCAATCAATTCACTGAGTATTGGTGCTTTTGTCGAAGGTTTCATTTTAGATGACAAACAAATTCAGGGGCAAAAAGTTCCTCTTGATACTATTCAAGATGCAGATGGCAAACCTTATCTGTGGATCATCCGTGATCAGAAAATTCAGAAAGCCAATATTCGAATTCTGGATCGACAACCCAACGAGAATATTGCAATGATCAGTGGTCTTCAGCCAACGGATTACATCAGTAGAATTAAGTTTAATAATGATGACTTAAATAAAACAGTCTCAATTGCTTCAAAGTAAGACAGGATCTGAACTATGTGGTTAACTCGAATCAGTGTGAAATATCCTGTCTTTACGATCATGATGATGCTATGCCTGATGGTATTGGGCTTATCATCATGGCAACGAATGGGAGTTGAAGAATTCCCTGATGTCGATTTCCCATTTGTGGTCGTGTATACCACTTATCCAGGTGCTTCTCCTGAAACTGTTGAATCTGAAATTACCAAAAAGATGGAAGATCAGATCAATACGATCTCAGGTGTTAAACAAGTGATATCGCAGTCGAGTGAAGGACTCTCTACAATTATCACTGAGTTTAATTTGGATGTTCCTTCAACCGTTGCAGCTCAAGATATTCGAGACAAAATTGCGCCAGTGACAGCTGAATTTCGTGATGAAATTACTGATCCTATTGTTGAGCGCTATGACCCTTCCGCAGGTGCCATCATGTCGGTGGTATTTGAGTCTGAGAATATGTCACTCCGAGAGCTCAGCTCTTATTTAGATCAAAAAATTGTTCCTCAATTGAGAACTGTTCGTGGGGTAGGTACAGTTAATCTGCTAGGTGACTCGCAGCGTCAAATTCGTATTGAAGTTAATCCACAAAAATTACAAAGTCTTGGTGTTGGCGTTGATCAAGTCATTAACACACTAAAAGGCGAAAACATTGAAGTCCCTGGGGGCACACTCAAACAGTCAAATTCAGAGCTGGTTGTTGAAATTAAATCAAGAGTAATTCATCCCCAATCCTTTGGGGATCTCATCGTCGCGAGTAAAAATGGCACGCCAATCTATTTAAAACAAGTAGCTGAAATTTACGACAGCCAAGCTGAACTCGAGTCGAGTGCATTCATTAACGGTCAAAATGCTGTCGCGTTGGATATTCTCAGAAGCTCTGATTCAAATGTAATTGATGTTGTAGATGCGGCTTATAAAACACTAAACCGTATAGAACAACAACTCCCGAAAGGGACAACATTGAAAGTAGTTGTCGATACATCTCGAGGCATACGAGCAAGTATTGGTGATGTTGCCCGTACAATTATTGAAGGTGGTGTACTTGCGGTTGTCATCGTTCTACTGTTTTTAGGTTCATTTAGATCGACGATTATTACAGGCCTTACCCTGCCAATCGCCTTACTTGGTACATTAACGTTCATTTGGGCTTTTGGTTTTACCATCAATATGATGACTCTTCTTGCCCTGTCTTTAAGTATTGGTCTTCTTATTGATGATGCAATTGTGGTACGTGAAAATATTGTCCGCCATGCTGATATGGGGAAAGATCATGTGACTGCTGCTTTAGATGGAACCAAAGAAATTGGGCTGGCAGTTCTCGCAACCACTTTGACTATTGTTGCGGTGTTCTTACCAGTTGCATTCATGGGCGGTATTATCGGTCGTTTCTTCTACCAATTTGGCGTGACAGTGAGTACCGCCGTACTGATCTCAATGTTTGTCAGTTTTACGCTCGATCCAATGCTCTCAGCTCACTGGGCTGAACGTCATCATCCAAATAAAAAACCGAGCGCATTGAAACGCTTCTTCAATGGGATCTCAAATAAACTTGATTCATTAAATGAAGTGTACGAGAAGCTGCTAAAACTGGCACTAAGATTCCGCTTTCTAACAATTGTCGTTGCTGTTGCTTCACTGTTTGGCGCGCTCGCGCTATCGAAAATGGTGGGAACAGAGTTTGTACCTGTTCCAGATAAAGGTGAAATTCGGATCAAATTTGAAACGCCCGTAGATGCTTCACTCGAATACTCTCAGGCAAAGTTAAAACAAGTTGAATCTATTATTCGACAGCATCCAGAAGTTAAAGGAACGTACGGCGTTATTAATGGGGTGACTGATCGCGGGAAAAACCATGTAAGCATCCGAGTCAGTTTAAGTCCTCGTCAAGAGCGCTCTCAGACACTGACTGATTTAACCAATGAGTTTCGTGATCGACTACAAACAGTGGCGGGTATTACCCTCACCTCTATTGCTTCAGCAGATGAAACTGTGTCTGGTGGTCAAAAGCCTGTCATGATTTCCATCAAAGGACCTGAGCTAGATGAATTACAAAAAATTTCTGATCGTTTCATGGTGGAAATGGCAAAAATTGATGGTGTCGTCGATTTAGAAAGCTCGCTCAAAGAGCCTAAACCTACCCTTGAAGTGCATGTAAATCGTGTACTTGCAAACGATTTAGGATTATCAGTCAGCCAAATTGCCAATGTGATCCGCCCTCTCCTTGCTGGTGATGATGTAACGACGTGGAAAGACGAAAAAGGTGAAACCTATGATGTCAATTTGCGCCTCTCTGAAGATCAACGTACGCTTCCAAGTGACATCAATAATTTATATTTAAAATCGCAAAAAGTGGATGCGAATAATCAACCTATCTTGGTTCCGCTCTCAAGCGTAACAAGCACACAAGAAAGTTATGGTGCATCTCAAATCAACCGTCGTGATTTAGCACGTGAAGTCATGGTTGAAGCCAATACTTCAGGTCGACCTGCAGGTGATATTGGTCGAGATATTAAAGCATTGCAAGATAACTTCGAGATGCCTGCTGGCTATGGTTTTGAAACACAAGGTGCAAACGCAGATATGGAAGAATCGATTGGGTACGCTGTTACAGCCGTTACACTTTCTATTGTATTTATCTATATTGTTTTAGGCTCTCAATTCAATAGTTTTATTCATCCTGCGGCGATCATGGCCTCATTACCATTGTCATTGGTCGGAGTATTCCTTGCATTATTCTTATTTAACTCAACAATGAATTTATTCTCCATTATTGGCATCATCATGTTAATGGGATTAGTAACCAAGAATGCGATTCTCCTCATTGACTTTATTAAGAAAGCTATTGATCGCGGTGAGACACGTTTTGATGCCATTATTGCTGCAGGTAAAACACGACTTAGACCCATTCTGATGACCACGAGTGCGATGGTCATGGGTATGGTGCCATTGGCATTAGGCTTGGGTGAAGGAGGTGAACAAAGTGCTCCGATGGCGCATGCTGTCATTGGGGGCGTCATTACATCCACCCTGCTGACCTTAGTTGTGGTTCCCGTTATCTTTACTTACTTAGATGACTTTAAGAATTTTATGGTGCGTCAAACACGAAAATTCATGTCATAATGTAGAGAATTGTCATGAGGTGTCATTCAAAATGCTCACCTCATTTTTTATCGTATAATCTTATGCTTTAACGCTCATTATTAGGACAAATTCCATGCGCGCGAGTCGCTTTTTATTTGCAACGTTAAGAGAAACCCCAAGTGATGCTGAAGTAATCTCTCATCAGCTGATGCTTCGTGCGGGTATGATTCGTAAATTGGCTTCAGGATTATATTCTTGGTTGCCAATGGGCGTACGTGTGTTAAATAAAGTCGAAGCGATTGTTCGCGAAGAAATGGACCGTGCTGGTTCACTACAAGTATTGATGCCTGTGACCCAACCAGCAAGTTTATGGGAAGAATCTGGTCGCTATGTGCAATATGGTCCAGAACTTTTACGCTTTAATGACCGTCACAACAACCCTTTTGTTCTCGGTCCTACACATGAAGAAGTCATTACTGATTTAGCACGTAACGAACTCAAAAGTTATAAACAATTACCCGCTAATTTTTACCAAGTTCAAACTAAATTCCGTGATGAAGTGCGTCCTCGTTTTGGCGTTATGCGCTCTCGTGAATTCGTGATGAAAGATGCTTACTCATTCCATGCAGATCAAGCTTCATTACAAGAAACTTACGACACGATGTACGATGCCTATTGCCGTATTTTTACTCGTTTAGGTTTAGACTTCCGTCCAGTACAGGCGGATACAGGTTCAATTGGCGGTTCAGGTTCGCATGAATTCCATGTATTGGCATCAAGCGGTGAAGACGATATTGCATTCTCAACTGAATCAGATTATGCAGCCAATATTGAAATGGCTGAAGCGATTCTTGTAGGTGAACGTGCTACACCAACTCAAGAATTAAAAATTATTGAAACACCAAATCAAAAGACTATAGCTGATGTATCTGCTTTCTTAGGTACCGATGCAAAACAGTCTGTCAAAGCTTTGTTGGTACAAGGAGTCGCTGAAGAAGGTAAAACTGCGCCTGTCGTGGCACTGTTCCTTCGTGGTGACCATGAGCTAAACGAAATCAAAGCTGAGAAACATCCGCTGATTGCATCACCACTTGCATTTGCAACTGAAGAACAACTGAGTGCTTTAGGCTTAACCGCTGGTTTTGTTGGTCCTCAAGGTTTAGTCGAAAAAGGGATTAATGTCATCGTTGACCGAGCAGCGTCAGTATTGTCTGATTTTGTTGCAGGTGCAAACGAATCAGGCAAACATGCGACGGGTGTGAACTGGGAGCGTGATGCTCAATTCACTGAAGTTTATGATCTTCGCAATGTTGTTGAGGGTGATCCATCTCCAGATGGTAAAGGTGTACTTCAAATTAAACGTGGTATTGAAGTTGGTCATATTTTCCAATTAGGTCAAAAATACTCTGAAGCTCTGGGCTGCAAAGTATTAGGTAAGGATGGTAAACCATTCACTGTAACAATGGGTTGTTATGGAATTGGGGTGACTCGCGTAGTCGCGGCTGCCATTGAACAAAATTACGATGAAAAAGGAATTATTTGGCCTGCTGCTATTGCACCTTTCCATGTCGCAATCGTTCCGATGAATGCTCATAAATCACCTCGTACTGTAGAGGCTGCTGAAGCACTTTATACAGAACTTCAAGCTGCTGGTTATGACGTGCTTTTAGATGACCGTGATGAACGACCAGGCGTTAAATTCTCCGATATCGAAATTACAGGTATTCCGCACCGTATTGTTATCGGTGAAAAAGGTTTAGATGCTGGTACTTTTGAGTACAAAGGTCGTTCTGATACTGAATCAAGCAACCTGAGTAAAGAAGAAATACTTGCTAAAATCGCCCAATAATTTGAGCATAAAAAATCCCGCTATTCGCGGGATTTTTTATAGACCGTTGATATTCACTTTCAAATCTTTCACAGATGTACCAATAGCCCCAAAGCTCCCCATTGAGCCATTCGCTAAACCATTAAAGACCGTCGGACTACTCGCCCCCTCACGTCCCAACATCACATTGTTGAGACCAACATTCATTTTACTAGATTGTCCTGTATTTCCGACGTAAATACCTAAAGGTGCAACACCTGCATGGAAACCAGATAATGAAAAGCCATTGTTTTGATCAGTAGCTTTAGCCTGAAAATCGAATTTTGCAGAAGAATTACCAGATACGAATGCAATAGGACAGCCTGAGCCTGTGCCACAGATTGATTGAATTGCGCCTCCAAACTGGACCATGTAGCCTTGTGGCACATTGCCTAATTGAACATTGATCTGAGGACGTTGGGATTGATTTAATGTAATTTCAAAGTTTCGATCAGCACTGCCTATTTCTAAAATTTTAGCGACACCAGGCACCAATTGCTTCAGATCATTATAAATCGATTTAGTTTGTGTAGCACTAGACACCTGATTACTGCTGGCGATATAAAGTGCGAATGGACTCAATTTAAACCCTGTAATTTGCTCAGCAAAAGTGATACCTATATTGGCAAATGGCGTGCCATTGCCTCCGTCTGTATCAATTTTTGCATTGATTGTAGACGAACCAGGGGTATGCCCTAAAAATTGAACCTGAATTGGATTACCAGTTGGACCTGCGACCACTAAGCCAGCTGCTTGTGAATAATTTTTTCCTAATATTGGATCTTTAATTCCGTCTTGATCAATGATCGCAGCCTGTGTGAACTCGATCTTATCCATTCCAATACCAATGCTGATCCCATCTTGACCAGTAGTAGATGAAAGAGACTGATCATCTAATGGTTGCATAGCAAAACACGGGAATCCCACCGCAGTGGTCAAAATAAGTAAACTGAATCGTCTTGTTTTTATCATATTCATGAGTCTATCCCTCAACTTTCCATATTTACTTATTAATTTCGAGGCGTAATGCGCAATTCACTATTCAAACGACCGCCAGTAATAGCCAGTTCTCCTAAACGAGCGCCAGCACCTACAGTTGGAGGATAGAAGTTGATGTCTCTTGCTCTAAAAACACCCGAAGTTGTCTTTTGAGGATTGAACATCAAGGCAGCATTCACACCAAATTGTCCCGCACCATTTTGATCTTTACTAACAACCAATGCATTATTAAATGCAATTTTACCTGTCAAACGGTCTAAACCAAGTGTTGAACCATTATGAGGATCGGTAATTTGGAAGGTGTTATTGTCACCTTTCAGCTCTAATTCACCCACAAAAGTTAAGTTCTGACCATCTTCAGCAGCATTATTTGGAATTAAAGAAAAATCAACATCACCACCAAGACGTGATTTCACCACAAACATCACATCATCAGCTAAAGCAAAATTGTTGTCTGGTGATGAACTTCGCGTAGCACATCCTGCTGCTCCACTATTTAATTTACAGGTTTTATAAATGGTACCTGGCAGATATCCTGCAGCAACTTCTGTTGATAGAACAATCAACATATCGCGCAAGCTGACATTTACACTACCATTTTCTACGCCCATATTTCCTGTGCCCTTCGCGTACAGATCAATATTACGTAAACCCATATAGTAATCTGTTGATGTTGCCGTATCTCCACTGCCTACCTTACCGCCATCAACCACTAAAATTGACGTGGTTTTATTACCTAGCGCTTGACCATTAGCTCGGTCTACCCCAGAGGTACTCATTGCAAAAGACAAACCAATTCTTGAGGTATTACCCGTTGTAGCAATCATGTTTTTAACAACATCGGAGCCTGCTAAAGTGTAATAAAAAGCTTGATCTGCACGAACTGATGTTCCATATAGAGCAAGATTGGCATTCAGATTATAAAAAGGCAGTGCCAAACCCCACTCATTTTTAACATTTGTATTCGCAAACAAGTTAGCTGCTGGTGTTCCTGCACTATTGGTAAAACGTCCACGGCGGGAAATAGACTGAAATTCAGCACCACGAATCGCAGCAATCAAGCTGTATGGATTATCACCAGTTACTGCATTATGAATTTGGTGCTGATAATCAGTTGCTAAGGTTAAATAACTTCCATTACCAAAACGACTTTTTTGGAACACTTCGTTTTCAGGTAAGCGCAGTGTTTTTGTATCGGCTAAATTGAGATACACGTTACCGCTATCAAAAGATGCTCGAGTATTTGGTCTTAACCCTGTTAAGTTACTAAACTCAAAACCGTATGCATTTAGACCTGCCCCACCAATTTCTAAAGTCGTTGCTTGTCCATCACTTCCGAGCATTGAATCATTGTCTTTGGTAAAGTCAGCTTTCATACGGAATCCGATTCCAGAATCACCAATTACACTATTACTAGATGAAGCCGTTGGACTATTGGCATTTCCTAGAACACTTTCATTACCTTTTGTACCACGAAATTGCAACGATGAATTGACCATTCGCCCGCTGGCACCTACACGGATGAGACCTTTAGCTCCTTGAGGATTATTCGTATTGTTATTTAAAGCATATGGGTCATTTGAACTCACGTTCTTATTCAACATTACTTCGATATTTAGACCTGAGTTTGTTGTTTCACCCTCAGCACCTGACTTACCATTGCCATAGGTTCCTGTGTTAATAAATCCTGCTTTTTTTGAAGCCGAATTTGCAACACGGTTTAAATCCACATAACCCAAATTATCATTAGGCGTACTACTCATACCGGCAACATTATCTGTCGACCCTGTACGTGTATTCGACTGCATTCTCAATCCCTCAACTTCATCCACAAACATGGCACCACGTGCTTTGAAGTTGAAATTGAAGTTGTTTAAAACAAGTTGGTTGAGTTGGTTTCGTGCGTCAGTCTGCCCTAAATAGATATTGGCATTTTTAATCCCTAGTGCGATTTCGCTAAGATTCTCTTTGCTGAATAATCCGTGAATCGTTCTAAGCGATAAATCAGTATTCGAAGTGGTTTGTAAAGCCAATTGACCCATTGAAAAACTACAACGGCTTGAACTCTCGTTATCACAAATTCTGAGATTATTCATGGTCACTAAAGCAGGTGTCACACTGGCATTGAAGTCTAAACCTACTTGGTTCGCATTGCTTCCAGCATTAATTTTAATATCTGCCCCTAATGTTTGATTAGATACATTACTTTTTCGAATAGAGACATTATCTGCTGTTGCCTGCAATGTATTATTGGTTGCTCCACTACTGCCACGACCTGCTTGATCTTGCCAATAGACCTGTTCCATATTGGCTTCAGTCAATGTTGTCGAGATATGCACACCATCTTGACCATTTACATTTCGCAAAGCTTCATCATGCATCACTTCTAAAGCCATGGCATGACCACTTGTAAGCAAGATACTCAGGCTTAATGCATTCATAACCAGCAATGAGCTGTGATTATATTTTTTATTGTTCATCACATTTCCTTATGCATGTTTAATTTCAACAACGCTGGTGACTGCCGTCACAACCAAACATCATGACTTTACCCTGAACAGCTAAATTACCATTCATTTTTAAACCCATAAAACCAGTTTCTCGCCCATGGTCATATGCAGAACGAGGAGCGTTAAATGAATCATAACGTGTCACTTGCAGGTAACCATAGTCAGCAGGACTTGTTCCTACACCCTCAGTGGTGGCATTGCTGGTAAATTTATCCTGACCAAAAGCCAAAGCATCAAAACCAAAATTACGAATTTGAATTGGCTTAGATGCATCAAAGCTCAGTTGCATCGCTGCTTTAAGCTGATCAGTACCAGAATCATTTTTATAGCTGAGATCTACACCATCCAAGCCAATCTTTTGAATATTTAGAGTGCCCTGAATCCCTTTAAAAACAAGCCATAATTTAAAACCATCTGTACTACTTGCTTGACCATCTTTGATATAGCGATTATTGACAGCAAGCGCGAGACGACAATATTCCACATCCTTACACAGTGCATCATCAAACACATATCGTTGAACATTATTCTCAGTCACTAACTTTTGGTTTAAAGAAAGTTTTAATGAGAGATCAGCTCCAGCTTGTCCTTCAACATTTTTTAAAGCTTCATCTGACATGGGCTCAAGTGCATAAGTCATTGATGCTATAACACTGAATAGGACAGCGACTAATGAATTTTTCATGAATGCTCTCCTATAATCCTTTTGTGGTGATTTTCATATGCTGAATAAGAACACCATCAATGACCGCAGAACCCATATTTTTAAAATTTGATGCTGGCAATGCGGCATTAGGCGTTTGGGGAATTGGATTGACTGCACCAAAACTTATACCTACTGCATCTGATCCTTTATAAGCACTTAAAGTATTATTCGCAGCGTTATAAGAAGTACTTCCAATAGTGATACTGCTATGTGTTGCATTCGTCCCTTGATAGCCATTCAAACCATTGTTACCACATTTATAAAAGTTACAGGTTGAGCCCGCATATTCTGTCGAGTTTGGATTGCTATAATCTGTGTATATTTTTTTATAAATTTCAGGTTTATTTGGAATACGCGTGAGTTCCAAACTAAAGTTTTTACCATCAGAGCCTAGAATCAAAGGCTGATAGAGTGAACCCAATACGATATTGGCATTCAAATTATGAATAAAGATACCCTCATTGGCATCAAATACTGGTGCCAGAGTATTGTTGATGGCAGGGGTTTGTAAATTAGGAGTGTCTGATGTTTCACGCGTACTCAGTCTAAGAATATTGGCTGTTTTATTCCCCGTCGTCAGATTTTGACCATCACCTGAGTTCAAACGCACAAGTCCAGCAACACCCAAGGTGTTGTTATAAAATGCACTCATGCCTGCTTGGTTACTTGCACCATTTAAAGTTTGAAAGATTTTTATATTACTTCCATTAATGGAAAAATTATTCCAAATGGCCTGTAAACGAAGTCGATTAGCACGATCCGCATTACTCGTTCCTGCTTTTTCACCCAATTGGTAAAGTAGTGGATCCCCTTCTTTACGAGATGGATCAAGAACAAAAGCATCCGCCCACATGGCCATCTTCAATCTGTAAGCATCAAGACCATTGGCTGCATCCGTAGGACGAACTGTGTCCATTAATGGAGCTTCAAGCGTCAAGAATGGAACCTGACAGCTAGGATCATTACTTATACATGTTTTATTTAAATCAAAATTTGGAACCTGATTTTCAGTACCGACTCGAAGTAGCCATGGATTGGTTGCTGTTCCCCATGATCCTATACGTGCATCTTTATCTGTCGCAGCTAAGCGCGTATTGTGATTATTATCAGATTTAGATAATGCGAGACCATACACGAACAAATCAGCCTTACCCACGGAATGATCTTCTGACCCTACTGTTCCATTTTTATTGGTATCCAATGCCGCATCCGTTAAAGGACCCACTGGAATGAGATGAATATATCCGGTATCTTTTTGGCGATTCATTAAATCTGCCGCAGTTGAATTTTCCCCTTGAAAAACAAAATAAGCATCTTGAGGAATCATGGCGACACCCTCACCAGTCGTCGCACTTAAATTTTCATCCGAAAGAGGCTGCAATGCATAGACCGAAACCGTAGTAAGCGTCATTAAACTTGCAAGTAAAGTCTGATTAAATATGTTCGTATAATTAAGTGCCATCTCGACCTTCCCGTATACGATGCCTTGCACCATATTTATATTTTTAATTGTTCAGAGAAGAATTCCATGCTTCTCTTTTAATATTAAGATTACATCACAGTTTATAGTATATAAATGAAGTAGAATTTGCAAAAAATTGCGATTGGGTTGGCATTTTTTCCGATAAATGAATAAATTCAATTTTTCAAATACTTATAAAAAAAGCAAACTCATTGAGTTTGCTTTTTGCATGAAGTCTTACAATTCAATACTTAGGTTTTAGGTAAAGTTACACCTGTTTGACCTTGATATTTTCCACCACGATCTTTATAAGATGTTTCGCACACTTCATCTGACTCAAAGAACAACATTTGAGCAACACCTTCACCAGCATAAATACGTGCAGGTAAATTGGTTGTATTTGAAAATTCCAAGGTCACATGACCTTCCCACTCAGGCTCAAGTGGCGTCACGTTTACAATAATACCGCAACGCGCATAGGTTGATTTACCTAAACACACCGTCAAGACATTACGTGGGATACGGAAGTATTCTACTGTACGAGCAAGCGCAAATGAGTTAGGTGGAATAATACACACGTCAGCTTCGATATCGATAAAACTTTTGTCATCGAAATTTTTTGGGTCAACAATAGCAGAGTGAACGTTTGTGAACACTTTGAACTCACGCGCACAACGAACATCATAACCATAGCTTGAAACGCCATATGAAATGAGTTTTTGACCATTTTCATCTAAACGAACTTGGTTTTCTGCATACGGTTCAATCATGCCGTGTTTTTCGCTCATTTCGCGAATCCAACGATCAGACTTAATAGCCATTTATTTATTCCCAGAATACATATTCAATTACTGCGCTGTACTTTAACTGAAAACCCCGTCAATGGAAATAACCCACGATTTGTATTCCTGTTCAGTCTGCTGCGGTGAATCATCTTAAAGACTTAACAATGCCGAATAACTCATTGGAATTGAGAAACTCATCAGGACTAAGGATGCTGTTTTTTGCATATTGGACTGGTTTACCCACTTAATTTTATTATTGGCTAACAGCGACCCAATGAGTGTCCAAATAAAAGCGATGGGTAGGATCAATAAAATAAACATCAACATGTGCGCAATATAATAATCTACACTCACCCAAACAATTGCAGGGAAAATAGCCGAGGCAAAAAGCAAAGCTTTAGGATTTAGTAAAGTTGCACAGAATAATTCAGAAGCTTTGATGGTGGGCTGATTCAACTGATGCTCTACGTTGGCAGTGCGCCATAATTTGATGGCCAGATAGATAATATAGAATGAACTAAATAATTTTAATATCACTGGCAAAATTGGCAAATGAGTGGTGACACGACCAATTAAAAATCCCCATGCAGTGATGGCAATAAGATAGCCTAATGCTTCCGCGGGTATTAAGCGAAATGACTTTTTAATACCTACCTGTATACCTGAAGATGCAAGTAAAGTATTGGTTGGTCCGGGTGTGAATAAAATCGTGGTAACCAACGCAATAAAGAGCCATGAAATCATAGGATGACCTCGCTGATAATGCGCTCAGATTAATCAGGATTATTTCAATTGGCAAAATATTATTTGTGTGAAAATTTCTCAAGAATGAAACACAATTTTTTTTGTAATATTTTTCATCAGGTTAATTTGTCATTTAAATTATAACTCTGAAGTCACACAATGTAATCGAAACGAAAAACATGATGCACTCTTGCAAAAATGCTTATAGCACGTTCTTCATCGATGAAATTCAGCATCACAGTCCATTCACGCTGTGATGCTGAGTTCAAGCATTAATTTGACTGTTGTTCAGCTTCTTGAACCTGAATATTTAAAGATTTCTTTTGGAATTCTTTAGGATAATCAACATAAGGAATAATGGCAGCAGAAGCTGTCGTTGACAGAATGAGAGAAATCATAACCATCTTCATTGCAGTGATTGAACGCATTTCTATACCCATATAACGTGAAATTTCACAAAATATTTTAGGTAGAAAAATTAGAGTAAATAATCCTAAAACGACGAACGGTCAACAATAAAACCTGCCTAAGTAAGACTTAGACAGGTTTAACATTGAGTCTTTTCAAATACTTAGAAAATCCGACTTTGATCTCTTTCAGCTTTAGGCAATGCAGCTGCAATCTTCTGTGCAATTTCAATATAACTATCTGCTGCATCATCACCAATCAATACAGATGGTTTACCTTCATCGGCATGCTCTCGGATTTTCGCATTCAATGGTAAACGTCCAAGTAATGGAATATCGTATTGTTCCGATAACTTATCGCCACCTCCAGTACCAAAGATTTGCTCTTCATGGCCACAGTTTGAACAAATATGTGTCGACATATTTTCCACCACGCCCATCACAGGAATTTGAACACGGTTAAACAATTCAATACCTTTGGTCGCATCCATCAATGCGACATTTTGTGGTGTCGTCACGATCACTGCACCGGTCACTGGAATACGTTGTGCCAGAGTTAATTGAATATCCCCTGTTCCTGGTGGCATGTCGATCATTAATACATCAAGATCAGGCCAAAGGGTTTGGTTGAACAGTTGCATCAATGCGCCTGTTGCTTTTGGACCACGCCAAGCCACAGGAGTATTGTGATCTCCTGTCAGATGACCAATTGACAACACCGCCATACCAAAAGCATCCAACGGTACAAAATGTTCTGCCTCGATCATTGGGGTTTTACCGGCATTGCCAAGCATCGTTGGGATACTTGGACCATAGATATCTGCATCCAACACACCTACTTTCAGCCCGAGCTTTTGTAATGCCAGAGCTAAATTTACCGTAGTGGTTGATTTCCCTACACCACCCTTACCTGACGAAACTAAAATCACGTTCTGGATACGTGGATGCTTAGGTACATCACGTTGCTGTGGTGCAGCTTTTTGAATCGGGGCTTCTTCTTGTTGAGGTTGGTAATTCGCATTCGCTTGTTTTACCGCATCTTGGCTTGCAGATGCATCTACAACAGGAGGCAGATTGGATTTTGGGGCTTCGGCTTTTTTGCTTGAACAGCTTTCACCTGCTGCATGGTTGTGCCCACAACCACCTTGTTGTTGAGCATGACTTCCTGTTTTCTGCTGAATGACATGCATATTCAGCTCTTTAATCCCACACTTTTCCAAAGCATCAGCGAGTTCATCGTGAATTTGCTGTAACTGATCTTTTTCACTTGGCACGGTATTAATGGTAATTTGCAGTACATCACCTTCAACATTGACCTGTGTGATTCGATCTTTCAAAAAATTGTCAGAATTCGGCAAAACGTAGTGTTGTAATACGTGTTGTACAGCCTCTTCATTCACCTCCTTTGAGGGTGAAAAAACAGATTTGAGTGAAGAAAGCCACGACATACCGTACTCCAAGTCTGGACAGAAACTGATAAAGGAATAGTTTAACGAGAAATATCAACAAGGTTAAGCAACAATATATTGATCCCCCGTTTGATTAGAAATATGTTAGTCGAATTCCAACTAAATTAGTCAGCTTTTTTATTATTTTTATTGGCGTATTGCGAATGCTGTCATTGATACACTCTATAAACTTGATTTCACTGTTAAACGCCTTGATTCATGTTGCAAGTGATTCATGCTTTCAACAAATAGCAACACAATAGCGAATTTTTTAACATTAAAATTGAAAAGAATATAAAACCAAGATAACACTTCGATATGTCTTTAAAACAAAGAAATCTGAAACTTAAATTAAAAACATGCTCAATAACTGCCTTAATGAGCACAATGCTCCTTCTACCAATTTTAGGCTATGCCGCCAATGAATCCCGAAGTTTTCGTACTCCTTCAGGACAAATCATCAGCTTAGGTGACTCTTATGCAAAATTAAGCTCACACATGAAGCAGACGCCGACTTCAACACAACATTATGAATGGAAAGAAGGAAAAAATCGTTTTACGGCTTATAGCTATACCTACGAATTTCATGATCTGATTTACACCTTTACTGTGGTGAATAATGAAATTAGAAAAATCGAATGGATTAGAAAAAATTAAAAAAAAAGCTCATCTGATGATGAGCTTTTTTGTGATCAATTTACTTTTTCAGTTGATCAATTTTCTCTGATGCTTTTGCTTTAAGATCCGCAAATTTTTCACTCGCTTGATCTTTCAGGTCATGCAATTTATCTGCTGCTTGCTCTTTTAAATCTACCGCTTTATGTTTTAAATCATCTAAAGTTGAATGCGCTTCAGAAGAATTATGCTGCGTGTCATGTTTTAGATCATTCAGTTTTTTTTCACCTTCAAGCTTGGCTTCTGCTGCACCATGCTTCACTTGATCCAATGCTTTCTCGCCTTTCAGCTCAGCTTCTTTCGCCTTTAATTTCAGATCATCGCCGAGTTCTGAAGCTTTGTTTTTTAAGTCATCAATTTTATTATTCGACATCTTCAATCCTCTTTATCGCTTTGATAGTGAATCTTAGTTATATCGAAGATTTGCAGTGCTCATCGTAAATGTTTCGAATCACTACAATTTCTCACATGATGATGTAGAACAACACTACGCTGTAACTTTTGAGTTGAAAATGATGAATTTAGGAGCGAATATTCGACATAAAGTTCAATGCAGAAAACAACCAAATAAATAAAATAAAGCTTCGTGCTTGTGTGAAATGCTCGACATCCGTGCCATGCAAAATATTATGACGTGTCGCGGTCACATTCGAGCTTGAATCCATTTTATAAGCCGCGAGTTCTGCAAAGTATGGATTAAGCTCAATGGCAATCTTAGATTTATGCCAAAGGCTCTTAATTTCATTGCCTTTCAAACCTGGTACAATTTTATAAACATCGACTAACTTGGTGCCATTTTGCTTTAAGAAACCTTGTTGAATCAGTACGTCTGTCAGTAACCCTTCAAGTTGGGCATAGAGTAATGGTACACAACCTGCATAACAGCCGAGTTTATACATTTTAAAAGCTTCGATAATCACAGGACGACGCAAGGCTTTATTCTGCTCATCGATCTGCATAGCATCGAAAGTGGTCAATACATCTTTTTGAAAAGCTTCAGTGTTAATAACATCAAGTAAGTTAAAACTTTGCACATCTTCATAAGCATAAATTTGTTGCCAAAAGTGCATCAGGTTTAACGCATCATTGGCAACTTTCGAGCCGACAGGTTGATCCAACTGATCGGCAAGCACATTAAAATATTCATCTTGCTGGGCAAGTTCACGTAAATGATTGACTAAAAGTGTATGTTCGCCTTGCGAGATTTGATCAAGATAATCCTGTGCCTGATTAAGAATTTGCTTACCCAGAGTTGGTAAGCCCTGCACATTCGATTTGATGCGTTTTACAGGTTGCTCATCTTCATAATCATCATACATGGTCAAACACTCAGGTGAATAGCAGGATATCTATTATCCCTGATAAGTCTGTAACAAAGTAGCCTTTCCAGGTGCTCTAGCTTTGACAATAAATAAGAATTCATCAAAAGGCTTATGCAAGTCTCGCCTATCTCATGTAAAATTATCGCCCATTGCATAAAATACGAATGAGAGAGTCAGATCCGTGCGTAATATCTTAGTCACTAACGCCCTTCCATACGCCAATGGCCCGATCCATATGGGTCACTTACTGGGTTATATCCAAGCAGATATTTGGGTACGTGCGATGCGTGCAATGGGTCATAACGTGACTTATGTCTGCGCGGACGATGCTCACGGCACAGCAATTATGCTACGTGCTGAAGCCAACGGTATTACTCCAGAACAGCAAATTGCCAATGTACAAAAAGAACATGAGCGTGACTTTGCCGGCTTCAAGGTTGATTTCGATCATTACGATTCAACCAACAGCGCTGAAAACCAAGCACGTGCTTCTGAGATTTATATTAAGAACCGTGAAGCCGGCAATATTGCAGTTCGTCCTGTAACCCAGTTGTTCGACCCTGAAAAAGGTATGTTCTTATCTGACCGTTTCATTAAAGGTACATGCCCGAAATGTAAAGCGGAAGATCAGTACGGCGATTCATGCGAAGTGTGTGGTACAACGTATAACGCAACAGAATTGTTAAATCCAAAATCGACTTTAAGCGGTGCGACTCCTGTTGAGAAATCTTCAGATCACTACTTCTTTAAACTACCGAACTTTGGTGAATACCTACAAAAATGGACACGTGACGAAGGTCGTTTACCTGTGTCGATTGCCAACAAGTTAGATGAATGGTTTGAAGCAGGTTTGTCGGATTGGGATATTTCTCGTGATGCGCCATATTTTGGTTTTGAAATTCCTGATGCACCAAATAAATATTTTTATGTTTGGGTCGATGCGCCAATCGGCTATATGTCGAGCTTTGAAAACTACATCAAAACCAAGCGTCCTGACTTAAGCTTTGATGATTATTGGAAAAAAGATTCTAAAAATGAGGTGTATCACTTCATTGGTAAAGACATCGTGTATTTCCACGCATTGTTCTGGCCTGCAATGCTTGAAGGTGCCAACTACCGTACACCGACAAGCCTATTCGTAAACGGTTTCTTGACTGTAAATGGTCAGAAGATGTCTAAATCTCGTGGTACGTTCATTAAAGCGGAAACGTATTTAAAGCATTTAAACCCTGAATATTTACGTTACTACTTTGCGTCTAAACTTTCTGACAAAGTTGAAGATTCTGACTTAAACCTTGATGATTTCGTTCAAAAAGTGAATTCTGACCTTGTTGGTAAAGTGGTGAACATCGCAAGTCGTTGTGCGAAATTCATTAACACGAAATTTGACAATAAATTGTCTGCGACTTGTGCAGAGCCTGAGTTGGTTCAAAGCTTTATTGATGCTGGTGATTCAATTGCGCAAGCATACGAATCACGTGAATTCTCAACTGCAATCCGTGAAATCATGGCGCTTGCGGATAAAGCCAACCAATACATCGATGAGAAAAAGCCTTGGGCACTTGCGAAAATTGAGGGCGAAGAACAACAAGTTCATGACGTATGTTCTGTCGGTATTAACCTATTCCGTCAATTGGCGGTGTACCTTGCACCTGTACTTCCAACTTTGGCAGATCAAGTTCAAGCATTCTTACAATTAGACAGCTTCAACTTTGAATCTCGTAAGCAAGTTTTGGTTGCACATGAAATCGCATTGTTCCAACCATTAATGCAACGTGTAGATCCAAAAGCTGTGGCTGCAATGGTCGATGCATCTAAAGATTCTTTAGCTGCACCTGCGGAAGCACCAAAAGCTGAAAAGAAAAAAGAGAAAGCCAAAGAGAAGAAAGCTGAGCCGAGAGTAGGTGAAGCTGAAATTATCGGTATCGAAGACTTTATGAAAGTTGACCTACGTGTGGCTGAAGTTCTTGAAGCTGCAACGGTTGAAGGTTCTGACAAACTTCTTCAATTGACATTAAATGTTGGCGAAGCTGAGCCACGTAACGTATTTAGTGGTATTCGTGAGTTCTACAAACCTGAAGACTTAAAAGGCAAATTGGTGGTGATGGTGGCAAACCTTGCTCCACGTAAGATGCGTTTTGGTATTTCAAATGGTATGGTGTTAGCTGCGGGTAATGGCGACGGTGTTTGGGTGATTTCACCTGAATCTGGTGCTAAACCAGGTGATAAAGTGTCTTAATTATTGATTAAGATGAGAGAAAGCCTCTACTGATGTAGGGGCTTTTTTATTTTACCTCTCCCTAGCCCTCTCCTAAAAGGAGAGGGAAATTCTTTTTAAACTCCAAAGCCATATTCAATCAGATGGCTTGCGACATGGATGTCGCCCGTTCGTTAGGGGCACACGGAAGTGCCCTCTAACGAACAAAGGGGTTTTGTTACTTTTGACCCGACAAAAGTAAAATCGTACAACAATATAATTTTTCGATATAATAATTTAGAGATATCACATAAATTAATTAAAAATGAAATATGATATAGATAAAACATTAAGTAGACTTAGTCATCTTTCACAAATTGGGTTACTTTTAGCTGCGATATTTACGATTTGGTATACCGTAGTTCCACTCTATGGAAAAGCTGTTTTAGAAGAACAAGTCGCTGAAAAAACTATAGAATTAAAAAATATAAACGAGCAAATTTCTAAACAGTATTCACAACTTAAAAAAAATTATATTAAAGATCTAAATATCACTTATAAGTTTCAATGTGTTCTTAAGCCTTTATCAAAAATTTCAAATTATAGCGATCGTCTGAATTTCGATGTAGCACCATGTTTAAATAAAGTGAATGATTTAACTCTTAAAAAGAGTTTATTAAATGAAAATGATAAACAACAATTTACTTTAGCCCATACAATGATTTTAAATAATTTAGAAAGTACTAGAAAAAAAACTAAGCAAGAATTTCAAAAAATTGAGGATATAGGAATCAATGAAATACATTTGCTGCCAGAAATACAAGGATACAGTAAAGAAGCATTTGAGTTTACTAAAGATACGGCTAAATTATTAGGTGAACCTTATCCTTATAAAGAAGAGTTTGAAGCTCGAAAATCTCAGGCTAAACGTGATTTATATTCTAAATATATCGATGAATTATCAAACTTAATTAATATTAATTTAGCTCAAATTAAATAGATCAATTAGGTATAGCTATGTTGTAAAATAAAAGCCTCTAATTAATAGAGGCTTTTTTATTGCAACTCAAAAATGAATTATTCGACTGCAATCATCACTTTCATCGCATTTTCATCTGCTGCATGCTTAAACACATCGTACGCTTTTTTAAACTCAGCAAACTTAAACTGGTGCTTCCTCAACTTTTCTAACGGCAATTTGCTCGAACAACAAGTTTTCAGCGACATGCCTATATCCCTCACCCCGACCCTCTCCCATAGGGAGAGGGAGAACGCATTACTATAATAATTTCGTGCATTTCCCTCTCCTTTTAGGAGAGGGTTAGGGAGGGGTCATTTTATAAAACAACTATAAATATGATAAAAAAGAAGTAATCCTTTAAAATCTAAAAGAAGCCTATGAAAACTCTAAAACCCCTATTCCTCACATTCGCTTTAAGCACCACAGCCTTCAGCACCCAAGCTGCTGAACCAAACCCTATCCCAACGCAAAAACAAGTCGCTGGCTACTACCATCACCAAATCGGAAACACCCAAATCACCGCCCTACTCGATGGTACAAACCATCTCAATCCATCTATGTTTAAAGGCTTAAGCGACTTTGATAAAACTGAAATCCTAAAGAAATACGCTGCGCTGAACGACAAAGGCATACAAACCTCAGTCAACGCCTTTCTCATCAATACAGGCAACCAACTGCTGATGGTCGACAGCGGAGCTGCTAGCTGCTTTGGCGCACATTTAGGTTCAATCTATAACAACCTCAAAGCATCTGGTTATCAGCCTACGCAAGTGAATGGTATCTTCCTCACTCACTTGCACCCTGACCATGTGTGTGGTATTTCAAACAACGGCGTAGCGAATTATCCAAATGCAACGCTGCATATTTCAAAAACGGAATATGACTATTGGCTGAGTCCAAATACCGTAAAAAAACTGCCAAAAGACAAACAAGCAGGTTTTTTAGGAACAGTCGAAAAAATCAAAGCAGCGCTTGCACCATATGAAAAAGCGAAACAAGTAATAGTCTTATCTGATAAATCTTTACGCTTTGGTGATATCGAATTTAAACCATCCTTTGGTCATACACCAGGGCATTACAGCTTTAAACTGAAAGCTGATGGACAAGAAGTGGTGTTTATTGGCGATATCGTACATTCACATACCTTGCAGTTCGACAAACCTGAAACTGCCATTGAGTTTGATATTGACCCACAAACTGCAATTCAAACTCGTTTAAAGCACTTTGCTGAATATGCCAAAGATGGGCAGTTGATTGCAGCACCACACTTACCGTTCCCAGGACTTGGGCACATTTATTCCAAAGATGAACAAAGCTACCAATGGATACCGGTTCACTTTAAAGATTAAACTAAAGTCATGCAATGGTTGAAATTTCAAGTATTTTTATTTAAAGTTCCCTCGCTTAAAAACGGGGGTAAACTAATGAAAAAATTATTAATTTCAATTATCGCAGCAACTTCAGTATTGGCGACAGGCTGTTCAGTTCGTATGGCTGATATGACAGTTGCTTCAACTAAAAACTATAATCTCAACTCTAATCAGTTCGTGAAAGGTGAACGTGTAACAGGTGAAGATAAGGTCCCAGTTGTCTTGTTCCCTTTAGGGGTTCCAAACTTTAAAACTGCTGTAGATCGTGCTATTGAAAAAAACCGTTGCGCTGTGGCTCTTTCTGATGTGGTGATCACTCAATTGAATCAAGCATTCATTGTTGGTCAAATTGGTTATCGTGTAGAAGGTACACAAGTAATTGACCGTTCACAGCCTGAATGTAAGAAATAAGATTTTAAAAAAGCCTCTAATACGTTTAGAGGCTTTTTTATGGGCATATTTAAATCAAAAATTAGGTGTCTAAATTTACGTTCTGTCTTCGGTCGATATATTCAACATAACCTCGCCCCTTACGTTCAGTTCCATTCAGCAAACCACTCCACTGATAAGAACTCACATAACCTGCAGCTAAACCATAACAATATTCCGTATCTGCCACCGCAAGAATATCTAACACTTTCTCACCTTGATGATGTGCAATCCATCTGAAAGACTGGGGCACCTCCATTTCAAAACCGTCAGGTGTTATTTTCGGATCAGGCTTTAATGCGATCACTTGAAAAGCAACCTCACCATCATATTGAATAGAAGTACCATCAATATGACGATACGACACGGCGGTATAAGTAGGTTCACCTGCAAAACCGATATAGGCCAAGACCAATTGTGACTCATCATCTATGTTGATGACTTGATAACTAAAACTGTCTAAAGGCACCAATCCTGTGGTCGGTTTAATGGGAGTCGGCAACATTGAGCTTGAGACTGCTTTCCAATGTTCCAGTGTACATAACCCTTTAACTTCAACACGTTTTCCATGTTGGGTCAAATGACCGTCATATTGCATCAATACACTAAAGTGCTGATATAACATGCTATGTGCAAACCACGTAATGGCAGGCGTTGGGGTTAACCAAATATCAACTTGCAGATCATCACGTTCAGATACTAGATGATAACTCCCTTCTATTTCAGCAAGGAAAGATTCTCGACCAAACTCAACCTTAAATGGCTTTTGATGGAATACAATTTCGTCTTGAATATTATAAATGCGAAAGGCTTCTTCATCTGTCGATAAGGCTGTTCCATGGACCAAAGTAGCGGTATTTTCAGGACTAAGACCAGAAATCGACTTGGGTAAATGCGTTATCTTCGCACCAACATCACCAATGACAGAAGCATAGGACAGATACCGAAAAGGCTCAGGCAAATCTGGAATCATAATTCCATAATGCGTACTCGCGAATTGACGATGAAAAACATGCGCATCTAAATTATATTCACGCGGTAAAAATGCTTGTTCTTCTGGCTCTACTGCACCCAAAAGGTTTTTGGCCATTTGACCCAATTGATAGTAGAACTTTTGTTGTAGACTTTTATTTTTTGAATGACTACTGAGGAGAGAATACATAACAAACTCACAAACAATGAGAGATATTTACACCCTAAACAACCTCTCCTCAGTTCTTTATAGCTGATCAGGACTGGCAAATGTGAATTCAGGTCAGATCATAAAAATTGTTAGACAAGATTAAAAATGTGATCTACTTCACACCAAAAATCAATTTCAATCCGAGCACAGACATCACAATGCCCGCACCACGATCAAATACTTTCTTAAATTTTAAATATACCGCACGCGGCTTTTCCGCTGATAATGCAACCGCCACCAACGAGCACCAACCAGCATCGATAAAAAAGCACAGCATTGGTAACACAAAGTAAAAATACAACGGAATCTCTTTGGGTAATAAAGCTGTGAAAATACTGGCAAGTACAATGGCAATTTTAGGATTCGACAATTGAGTAATTAAGCCTGTGGTAAATGCACGTCGTAAACTCATCGGATGCGATGCAGAATGATCAGCTTCGATTGGATCTTTGGCATGTTTGATAATTTTATAAGCCAAAAACAATAAATATAATCCACCGCAGATTTTCAAAGCCAAATATGCTGAAGGCACTGCAAGTAAGAATGCCTGTAAACCTAATACTGCCAATAAACCAAAAATCGCAGCACCGAAACCAGTTCCTAGTGCAGTAAATAAACCATGTTTACGCGAAATAGCGATTGAATTTTTAGCGACATAGATTGAAGTCGGCCCCGGACTCATTGCGCCCAGTAAAAGTGCTGCTGCAATCGAACCTAAAATCCAAATTGATTCCACATTAATTCCATAGTAGATGATTGATTTATCGCGTTATTCTACTTGGAAGCCTTATGAATATTTCCCTAATTATTTGAGTGATTTTTTTAAATATTAAAATTATTCACTATTTATTTTATTATTTTTAGCGAATTAGTTTACTGTATAAATTAAATACAATTGATTTTATAAAAATAGCCAAGTCATGCTAATCATCATCTGACAGTGCTTCATTATATGCAGTTTCGTGCGGAGACAGACGATAGTCCCTTTCCTGTACAGGTACGCCAGCAATAATCATACTTCGTGCTTCAGTTTTTGGTTTGTTTAGAAAATCCTGCTCACAGCCTAAGGCCGTTAAAACAAACAAACCCAATAATAAAATGGATAGAGATTGCTTCATGCCACCCTCCCAAAATTCCGTTTTCTTTCAGATTAGCACTTTTGATTATTTTTTAAACATATTTTTTCACTGTTTTTCAATTTCTCCGAGTAAGAGCTAAGATTCGAAATCCGCTATACTGTTAAAAAACCAAATTCTCGCACTATGTTTGATACGATAGCCCAACAGGTTCAAGATCAGGAAATTTCTTTAAATGGTTTAAACATCACCGTTCGCCGTTTAGACCAAATTCATCCACATATCTCGGGAAATAAGTTTTATAAACTGAAATACAATTTTATTGAGGCAAAACGTCAAGGCTTTCAAAAAGTAATGACCTTTGGTGGGGCTTATTCAAATCATATTGCCGCCACAGCGTTTGCTACGCATCAATTTGGCTTTCAGTCTATTGGGATCATTCGTGGTGAAGAACTCAAAAACTCAGCACGCAATCACACCCTCGCCACCGCGGAACGTTTTGGTATGGCGCTGCACTTTATCTCACGAGAAGCATATCGACACAAAAATGATCCTGAGTTTTTAGCTCACTTAGCGCAACGCTTTCCTGAAAGTTATTTAATTCCAGAAGGTGGCACCAACTCGCTTGCCATTCAGGGCACTCAAGAAATTTTAAAAGATGCTGATCAGACCTTTGACTTCATTTGTTGTGCTGTCGGAACAGGCGGTACGATTTCAGGATTGATTGAACGCAGTTTAAGCCATCAAAGAATTATTGGATTTTCTGCGTTAAAAGGCAATTTTCTGAATGATGAAGTAAAACTACTGACGGGTAAAAACAACTGGCATATCACTGATGATTATTGCTTCGGAGGCTATGCCAAAACCCGACCTGAACTGATTCAATTTATTGAAAAGTTTGAATATGAATACCGTATTCCACTTGAACAAGTCTATACCGGAAAAATGATGTTTGGCATTCATGATCTTATACAACAAAACTATTTCCCCAAAAACGCTAAAGTTTTAGTCATTCATTCGGGCGGGCTTCAAGGTCGAACGATTTAGTTGATCTTGCTTCTGCTGCTGTTCGCTTGAATTAATCCGATAATGCTCAGTTCATCGTAATTTACCGTTATAATTGCGCTGTTTCGTTTTTTGATTATTTTCATGTCTTCCAAGCAATACGATGTTTTAGTAATAGGTGCGGGTGCATCTGGTTTAATGACCGCATATATGGCTGCTCAACGTGGGCGTCGTGTCATGGTGGTTGAAAAAGCCAATAAAGTGGGTAAAAAAATTCTCATGTCAGGTGGCGGTAAATGTAACTTTACCAATCTGTATGTTGAGCCTGATAACTATATTTCACATAACCCGCATTTTGTTATCTCAGCACTCACACGTTATACCAATTGGGATTTCATTGGCTTGGTCTGCGAATATGGCATTGAATACGAAGAACGTAAACACGGTCAGCTCTTTACCCTAAACGGCGCCAAAGAAATCTTAGCCATGTTACTTGCTGAATGTGACAAAACTGGTCTAGTCGACATCAAAACCAGTTGCGAGGTGAAAGCCGTCAACGCCCTTGAGGAACACGGTTTTCAGGTGGCAACCAATTTAGGTTTTTTTGAAGTTGAATCTGTCGTGGTCGCATCTGGTGGTCTCTCAATTCCGACGCTTGGAGGCTCAGGCATTGGCTATGAGATTGCTAAACAATTTGGACACTATGTTTATCCGACTCGTGCAGGTCTAGTCCCCTTTACTTTTTCTGATGGTTTCAAAGAAGTGACGACACGACTCAGTGGCAATGCTGTTGAAGCGACATTAAGCAATCATCTCAATAGCTTTACTGAAGCACTCTTGTTTACGCACCGTGGTTTAAGTGGTCCAAGTTCTTTACAGCTCTCAAACTATTGGGATGTGGGTCAAAGTTTTAAAGTCGACTTTTTACCGAGTCTTGATCTCTTGAATTTTTTTAAAACTAAAAAACAAAATCAACCTAAAGTGTTACTTCGCACCTTACTCGCTGAACACTTACCGAAAAGTGTCGTAGTTGAATTGCAACAGTTGATTTGGATGGATCAAGCTGAAATATCAATCGGTAATATCAGTGATGAGAAGTTAGAGATGATTGCCCAGCGCCTTCATGCATTTGAAGTTAAACCTTCTGGGACTGAAGGATACCGTACGGCTGAGGTGACTTTAGGTGGAGTTGATACCACTGAAGTTTCCTCAAAAACAATGGAAAGTAAAAAGCAAAAAGGACTTTTCTTCGTCGGTGAAATACTCGATGTAACTGGCCATTTAGGTGGATTTAACTTTCAATGGGCTTGGTCATCTGCACATGCCGCATCTGAGTATGTCTAATTAACAACGAGTATTGTTCATTTTTTCATTAAAGGGGGCATCCTTTGCCCTCTTTGAATATCGTCCCTATTGATCAATCGAATGCTTCATTATTGATTTATCTTTTCTAAAGGAAGAAATTTATGAGGGTCTTTGGGCGTTGGTATCAGTTGAATCAAGCATTTGTGTGGTTGGATCTGTTACTGCATCATCAATAGATGGTGTATTGAGTCTGTTGTTTTCAGTAGCTTTTGAATTTGCAAAAACAAAGCGGTAAGCGCTTGCTAAAAAACCCACGGTGATACCCGCAATCACTATTGGGGCGAATAATTTATTAAATTTCTTACTCATAATTTTTACTCTTTTTCATGAGGATCAGCCAAACCATGCTGACTGATCCCGACACAAATTTACATGTTATTTAGGGTCATTTTTTGATGGTGTATTTTGATCCGACTCTCCTGTAGATCCATAAGGATTATTCAATGGTTGAGTTGGTGCCTCTACATCAATTTGCGTGGGTGGAATGTCTTCGTCTTGATATTCTTCCGCAACAGTTGAAGCATCCATTTGCTCAGTAAGTGGTGGAGTGACTTGTTCAGGCTGATTTGGTCTTGGCTTATTCGCGTCAGATTTCGCTTTATCGATTAAGTCAGTCAACAATCGCTCTGCAGGTTGGCGACCACCTAGACCAAAAGCAAGCGCAAAAGCGACAGCAACCGCTCCAAGTGTTAATCCAAAGGCTAAGTTTACGATTGAGTCAGCGATTCCCATTGCACGCAAGCCCATTGCCACGACTAAACCAATGATCAGTACTCGGACAAGATTCGCTAACCAATGTGCGCTATTGGTCTCACCACGCTTCACCACATTGGCAACAAGATTTGCTAACCAGAAACCAATGACGAGGATAACTGCACCTAAAAGTACATTCGCTCCGAAATAAATGAACATCGCAATCAAATCACTAATTTGATCGAAGCCCAAACGATTCGCAGCTTCAGACACCGCAAAGAGCATGGTGAAGAATACAATCAAATGACCGACAACTTTTGATATTTTGGTTTGACCCAAAAAGCGTTGCATATCGAGCTTTTGAGGAATGTTATCAATACCTGTCCCAGCGATTACTTCAACCACAAGATTAGATACGAAACGTGAGACCACATAAGCAATGATCAGGATTAAACCTGCTGCGATGATATGCGGAATTGCATTCATAATTTCATACAACATTGCTGTTGCTGGTTGTGAAATCGCGTCTACACCCAAAGCCTCAAACGCAATAATCAGTGAAGTAATGATTACTAAGGCAAATACAAATGATCCTAATAGCTTAGGCAGATTGGAATTTTTAAAAATTCCGATTTTTTCAGCTTGCTGTTGAACATTCAAACTTGAAAGTAGTCCTTCGACAATACCGCGTACAATTTTTGCCAAAATGTAACCAACAAATAAAATCACACCTGCCATAAAGATATTCGGCAAGTATGCAACGGCTTCAGTCACCATATTCTGAACTGGATATAACAAACCATTTAAGCCCAAAATAGACAGCACGATCGGTAAGAACAGCAATAAAATGAGCCAGTAAACAATTTCACTGATATTTTGGCTAAATGAGCTCACACCAACGTCTTGACTGAGCTTTTCATCCAATTGTGTACGACTGAGTAGTCGAGTTAATCCAACTTTGACCAAATTTGCTACGATCCACCCAATAAAACCAACTGCTACTGCAGCCAATAATTGTGGGATAAATAGTAAGAATTGTTGAACCATATTACTAAACGGACCACTCACACTGGTCAGGTTTAAAACGTTGAGTGAACCGATAACAGCAATAATGAGGATCAGCCAGAAAACGACTCTGGAGATGATATTTTCTATATTTGAGCGATGTCCTGTCGCGTTACTCAATTTTTGATTGGTATTTAATTTTGCAAGTACCTTCTTAACCCCTGCGGCAACGATTAAAGCGATGATCCATCCTATGAGTAAAATGGCCACTGCAGCAATAATTGGTTGGAATTGCTCCCAATAATACATTGCATCAAAGCCCCCATTTCGAGTGAAGCCGTTATATTCATCATTCATTGGTTACGCCTCTTCTTATGTTAAGTGTTCTGAATTACGATTGATTTAATTCTTTTCCCTAGATCATTTTTCGATCGCGTCATCACACCATAAATTTCGAATATTTTTTAATCAACTCAAAGCATCATAAATACAACACATTGTTGCAAATCAAGAAAAAACCCAGCCTAAGCTGGGTTTAAACATGAAAAGTGTAGTGGTTTATTGATCGTTTGCGACCGCAGTAACGGTATTATCCACTGCTGAATCTGTTGCCGTTGCTGTATCTGCATTATCTTGAGTTGCAGGAATACTCGTATCAGCAGGAATTTGACCTGGTGTTGGTTCACGATCAGCGAGCATATAGAAAATGAAGGCTGCTAAAAAAATACCAACGATAATCAGAATATACACTGGGATCTTACTTTTCTTCTTTTGATCATTATGGGTCGGATGATTGGATTGATCTACCATGATGCCCCTCTTATGTATTTTGATGATTTTTTATACTAGCAATCTATCATGTTGTTTTGTGTGAAAAAACATTATCAATTCGTACTGATCAAAGCACATGAGCTGTGATGCAAAATAGAGTATAATATGCACCCTCCTCATTTTTATTGTCGATCTGTATGACCTATCGCCGACAAAGTGTCTCTTTAGATTTAGACACAGATGTCACTCATGCCTGTTCTTTGCATCATACCCGTGATGGGCATTTGATTGGAATTATTGAGTTTACGAAACCAAGCTATGTGCTGAAGTGGGGTGACTTAGAGTATTTCCGCCGTCGCACTGAAGAGTTTTCGGTGATGCCCTTTCCTGAATGTGTCAACGGCATGATCATCGACATTCGTAACATCGCTTGCTTCTTAGATAATGAAGTACCCATTATTCCTTGGCGTTTACTCGAAGAAGAATGCCCAATTCGTTTAGTGGTTCCACACGATCGTTTGGAGCATTATGCAGGTTTATTTGAACCGACTTGGCTCACGAGTGATGTAGATACTGCGATTCAAGAGATTCGTGAATTTATGGATATGTTTGTCCATTAAGTATGTCGCATAGTATTCCTATGTAATTTAGAAAAAAAACCTCCGAGATGGAGGTTTTTTGCCATAATTCCCTCACCCAAAGAGAGAGGGTGATTAGGACTTACCAATAGTTCTCTACTGCAATATTTCCTTCACCACGGCGATTCATGGTCAGGCCACGGGCTTTCAGTGCCTCTTTTGTATCTTCAACCATTTGGGGATTCCCACACAGCATGATATGTGACGTTTGCGGATTAAAATCGAGACCAACGGTTTTCTCTAACGCTCTATTTTCGATCAATACTGGCAATCGATCATGCAATGGTGCATTTGGATCACGTGTAATAATTGGCACAAATTTAAATCCTGTATGACCTTCACCAAAGGTATCCGCGACTTCCTGAATTCGGTCTACGTAAGCCAATTCACTTGCTGTTCTCACACTGTAAACCAAATGAATATTTTTATATTTTTGCCATACTTCAAAGTCTTGCAACATAGAAATAAATGGTGCGAGCCCCGTGCCTGTCGCCAATAACCACAGGTCATTTGGCATAGGTAACTGGTAACGTGCTAACGTCAAAAATCCATAAGGAATCTTTTCCAAATAAAGTTCATCACCAACTTTGAGATGTTGTAAATTTGATGTAAAAGCACCATCTGGTACAACAATTGAAAAGAATTCTAAGGTTTCATCAAAAGGCGATGAAACGACAGAATACGCACGTACCACCAAATCATCGCCAACTTTCAAACCAATACGCGCGAACTGCCCTGCGGTAAATTTAAAATGTGCGGGACGCGTCATGGTAAAGCTAAATAAAGTGTTGGTCCAACGATGTACAGAAAGGACTTTTTCTACGCTAAATTTTTCAATTGACATAATTTCTACGTGGCATGACAGACTGCGCTCATGGTAGCATGACAATATAATTTATTAATATTTTTTCACATTAAGGCTTCATTCATGCGCATGACATTACGCCAACTGGCTGTTTTCGTAGCTGTCGCTCAAGAGGGTACGGTAACTAAAGCAAGTGATGCTGTACGACTCACACAAAGTGCTGCAAGTATGGCGTTAGCAGATCTTGAAGATGGTCTCGGTGCACCATTATTTGATCGCTTAGGAAAACGATTACAACTGAATGACTTGGGTCGTTTTTTACTTCCACAGGCGCTTGAAATTTTAGGTCGATGTGAATCATTTGAACAAGCGGCAAAAGGCGAGCTTCAAAGTATTGATCTCCGTATTGGGGCGACTTTGACCATTAGTGATTATTTGATGCCTGATTTAATGGCTGATTTTCTTCAATTACAACCACAAGCACATTTGCAACTTCAAGTGGGCAATACGCGTCAAATGATTGAAGCTGTTAATCAATTCCAACTTGATTTAGCCCTTATTGAAGGTTCATGTCACTTACCTCAATTACAATCGATCCACTGGCGTGATGATGAGCTTGCTGTGTGTTGCTCACCAGACCATCCTTTGGCGAAATTAGACCGCCCTCTGACCATTGAAGACTTTAAACAGGCTGAATGGATTTTACGTGAAGAAGGTTCAGGGACTCGTGAAGTCTTTGACAACGCAATCCTGCAAGACTTACCGAATGCCAATATTCGTTTAACTTTGGGTCATAATGAAGCTATTTTGAAAATTGTTGCTGGTGGTTTAGGCATGTCATGTATTTCAAAATTAGCCATTGAACCATTAAGAGAAAAAGAGCAACTGGTGATTTTAGAAACGCCGTTCTGGCAACTCACACGTCCTTTATTTATGTTAGTACACCGTCAAAAATATCAGGGACCTGGTTTAAAAGCCTTTATGAAATTCTGTGATGCTTAATAAAACAAGCTCCTCATTGGAGCTTTTTTTATTTCTCAGCTTCTTTCTTTTGTTCTTTGATAATGTGTTCTTGTTCTACCGCATAAATTTTTGCTTTTGCGTCTTGCTCTTCTCTGTATTGCTCATATTTTTGAAATCCCCAAACACCCAGATTAATGAACACTAAAATAGGGACAATACTTGCAAATATCCATGGATTAAATTGCTTGTTTGGATCTTTTATCTTCTTGGCTTTTTTCTTTGATTTTTTATCAGCTCCGAATTCATCAACACGCGAACTCGTAATGAATTTTTGCGCATTAAATTTTAATTGAAAATGCGTTTTAACATCAGGGAGTTCTTTACGTACAACTTTTGGTGGGCGCCCTTTTGCATGGGTTGGCTCGGGTAGATGATCATCTACGTTCTCTTCAGGCGCACTCTCATTCAAAGGTTGAACTTTCGTAAGTGGTACGACAGCTGACTCATCTAAGACTGGCACACGGCGACTTGGCTTTGATTCGAGCATTTCTTTAATTTGCTCTTCCTCAAGAGGTTCACCTAAGGAAATTTTAGATACTGGATCTGAAACTTGATCTGCATGATGTTCAGCACCAGAACCATCCAACACGATTGATTCTTTACTCAGTGTATTAAAATTTAGTTCAAAATCTTGGATTTGTGTTTGTGAGTCAAGCGTACTTTCCTGATCTGCAAGACGCTTTTCGATCAGCTCATCTAGCTCTTGTTCAAACTTCTTAGACTCACCTTCTAAATCTTCGTGCGCACGATAAAAAAGTTGATTCAAGGGTTGTTCGACGCGTGCATGTTTATTGTCTAACCGCACGATAAATTTTGCATGACGTTGGTCGTCTTTATCGACCACGATACATTTCACACGCTCACCAATTTGAGGCGCGATACTGGAATTTGCCATGTCATTCAATACGAAATGTACATCAAAATCATGATCATTGATTTTGATAATTCCTGCTTTCAATGCAGGGTCGTACGAATGTAAAACACCCCTGTAAAACATGTTATTTCCCCAGCATAAAAAAGATTGATTCTTAGTAATTAGTTTTTTAAATTTATCGTTGAATCAAAATCTTAATAAAAAAGGAGGCCTTAGCCTCCTCTATAATTTAATCAAATTTTAATCTTTTTGTACAGAACCAAAAATTTTATCGCCAGCATCCCCAAGACCCGGAACGATATAACCATTCTCGTTTAAACCGTTGTCTACAGCTGCGGTAAAAATGACAACATCAGGATGTGCTTCTTCCACACGTTTAATGCCTTCTGGTGCTGCAACCAAAACCATCACTCGGATATCTTTACAACCACTCGCTTTAAGGACATCAATAGCAGCAACCAATGATGATCCAGTCGCAAGCATTGGATCAATAATCATCGCTATACGGTTTTGTACGTCAGGTACCAATTTCTTATAGTATGTACGTGCTTCTAATGTTTCCTCATCACGCTCTAAACCAAGAACAGAAACTTTTGCACTTGGAATAAGATTTAAGAAACCATCAAGCATACCAATGCCAGCACGTAAAATTGGTACAACAGTAATTTTTTTACCTGCAATACGCTGTGTTGTCACCGGGCCATTCCAGCCATTAATTTCGTGATCTACAACAGGTAAATCTTTGGTTGCTTCGTAAGTCAGTAACATTGTGACTTCTTGCGCTAACTCACGGAAGTTCTTCGTGCTGATATCTGCACGGCGTAATAAACCTAATTTATGACGAATGAGCGGATGACGAATTTCTTGGATTGGCACGGGAGAACACCTGAAGCATAAATGTAAATTCTGTCTATTATAAATGTTTTTAATATAAGAAATAAGAAAAGCCCTCAATGAATGAGGGCTTTTTTTGTTAACAACAATAGTTTTTTTAGATTAATCGATCAACTATTGAAGAACGATATGTAATGGCGCGATCAATTGTGCTTGATTTGCCATCGCAATGACTGGATCTGGATATACACCGATTACAAGCACTGCAAGCGCAGCAAGCAATACCATAATACCACCCACTTTTTGACCCCAATGTTTATCAGCATCAATACGTGGAGTGTCTGGTGGCGTCATATACATGACGATCATGACACGTAGGTAATAGTATAGACCAATACCAGAACCCACAATGATCATCGCAGCGAAGAACCAATGTGCTTCAGACACAACTGTCATGATCAGCATGAATTTACCGATGAAGCCTGCAGTTAACGGAATACCTGCAAGAGATAGCATCATCACAGTCAGTGTTGCCGTCAATACTGGACGACGCCAGAATAGACCACGGTAGTCTGCAAGTGATTCTGCTTCGTCATTGTTGTTGTATGGGCTAGACATCAACGCTACAGCACCAAACGCACCAATCGTCGTTAATACATACGTTAATACATATAAACTTACTGACGTTAAGCTTAAGAAAGATGTCGTAACAACAGCAAGGAATAAGTAACCAAAATGCGCAATTGACGAGTATGCCAAAATACGTTTTAAGTTCACTTGTTTCACTGCAAGCATGTTACCAATCAAGATTGATAACACTGCAATGACGATCAAAATCGTTTTGATCGATTCGATACCAATTACACCTGAAGACAGTAAGTAACGTACGAATAAACCAATCATTGCAACTTTAGCTACAGTAGCAAGGAATGTTGCAATTGGTGCTGGAGCACCTGCATACACATCTGGCGTCCATTTATGGAATGGCGCTAAAGACAATTTAAATGCAACAGCTGCGATGATTAAACCAAGACCTAAGATTCCAAATACAGTGGTAAGTTTCTCACCAAATTGAGGAATATAAGATTGCAGCGCCATCATCAATTGAGGATCTTGAGACTTAGTTAACGCCCAGAACATATCATCCACTTGACCCGCAAATGATAATGAACCTAGAACTGAGTAAACATAAGCCATACCCATCAACAACATTGCAGAAGCAGTTGCTGAAAGTACAAGATATTTAATACCCGCTTCGAGTGACTTACCGCGCTGGTAGGTATAAGCAATCAGACCGTACACTGGAATCGACATTAACTCTAAGCTAATGAAGAATGATGCAAAGTGTGAACTTGTTACCATTAACATTGCCCCTGAAACAGAGATCAACATTAATAGATAAAGTTCTTCACGATTATCTTTATAGGTTTCGATATATGCATGTGACAGTGTGCAACAAGCCAATGCAGCAATCAAAATAATCACTTGATAGAACAGACCAAAAGCATCAACCATAAATAGGTTCATGACATTTGGTGAGATCTGAGAACCTGTAAACAACGTGAATAGAATATTCAACAATGCAAGGTTAAGACCGATAACAGATACTGTCGCAATCAAATTATGATTACGTTTGATTGCAGTCAAAATCATTACGATGATTGCTGTTAAAGCAACAATCATCACAGGAGCTAATGGCATTAGCTCAGAAAATGATAGTGTGAAGTTCATGACTTATTGCATCTCCACATTTTCGAGTTGAGTTGTGGCTTGTTCAACCACTTCAACTACTTCTTGTACTGGAATGTAGCTATTCGCAATCCAAGCCAAACTTGATTCTGAAATATCAAGGAAGCTTTGTGGATACAAACCAAGCCATAACAGACCGAACGCACAAATTAACAAAATACCAAGCTCACGCGCATTAAGATCTTTTAATGGGTTCGCATAGTGTTGTTTTTGCTCTTCGTTTGGCACACCAAATAACGCTTTATGAATCAGGATTAAACCATATAGACCCGCAAATACTAAGCTGATCGCAGCAATAATCGTGAATGTAGGGAATTGAGCAAATGCACCCATCAAGATGAGGAACTCACCAATGAAGTTACCTAAGCCAGGGATACCTACAAGCGCAGCAATAAAGAACATCAAGAAGAATGGTAAATACTGGAATTGACCACGAATACCACCCATCAAGCGTAAATCACGTGTGTGAAGACGCTCATACACTTGACCACACATAATGAATAATGCTGCTGACGATAAACCGTGAGCCAACATCATGACCATCAGACCTTGGAAGGTCAGGATGTTACCTGCGTAGATTGCAAGTAAAACAAAGCCCATGTGTGAAATCGACGTATACGCCAACAAACGTTTCATATCGGTTTGCTGGAAAGCACACCAAGCACCGTAGAAGATACCAATTAAACCGAAAATGATTGCTACATCAGCAAACTGCGCTGAAGCTACTGGGAAGAATGGAATGACGAAACGAAGTAAACCGTAAGCCGCTGTCTTAATTAAGATACCCGCAAGGTCTACAGAACCTGCTGTAGGTGCTTGTGCGTGCGCGTCTGGTAACCAACCATGCAAGGGGAAAACAGGAAGTTTGACTGCAAAACCAATAAACAAACAAATCATAAATGCAAAGGCAATTGATGACGTTTGTGGGTTAGCATCCAATGTATTCGCAACAGCGAGTAAATGGTTATAACTGAAGCTGATTGTATCTGTCATCATGAAACCGTAGATCACAAGACCTAAGATACCAATCAACATGATCAGACCAGCCACCTGCGTGTAAATAAAGAATTTAGTCGCAGCGTAAACACGAGATTTACCAGAAGCACCTTTGTGGCCCCAGAGTGCAATCAAGAAGTAGATTGGAACGAGCATCATCTCCCAGAAGAAGAAGAACAAGAACAAATCAACAGCCAAGAATACACCGATCACGCCACCTAAAGACCATAAAAGGTTTAAGTGGAAGAAACCAACGTTCTTCTGAATTTCACCCCAAGAACAGCCAACCGCCAATACACCTAGTAAAGCAGTT
The DNA here is from genome assembly GCF_056779915.1 of Acinetobacter sp. ANC_7513. Taxonomy (NCBI): domain Bacteria; kingdom Pseudomonadati; phylum Pseudomonadota; class Gammaproteobacteria; order Moraxellales; family Moraxellaceae; genus Acinetobacter; species Acinetobacter sp. ANC_7513. Next base: position 29,614 of record NZ_JBWYIW010000008.1, on the reverse strand, counting down.
AAACCGACCATGAGAAGTGAAAGACCATCCACCGCTAAGTGGATGTTAATGCCAAGGGTTTGAATCCAAGGTACATAGAACTCTGCAGACCAAGTCGGTACAGTTTCACCAATTTGGTAGCTGTAGGTACCTGATTGCCATAAAGCAACGGTCATGCCCAAAGTAATGAGCATACCCACAAGTGCAATATAACGTGGTAGGTGTTGATCTAATTTATCAACGACCCAACAAATAAAACCAGCAATGAACGGAATGAGGATCAGCGCGGGTAAATACCAGTTATTGATGTTTTCCATCTTATTTCCCCACGATCTGAGTCACGATCAGAATCATGATAATCACCACGATACCGAACGCCATGCTCGATGCGTACTCACGCAAAGAACCTGTTTGACGTGAACTAGTGAAGCTATGACCACCTTTAACAATCGCTGGCAATACAAGCCATACGCCATCAATCGGGTCACGACCAATCATTTTTGCAATAAATAAGTAAGGTTTTACAAACACGAGGTCATATAACGCATCGAAACCAAGCGCATTACGACAGATATTTGCAAGTCCAGCACCCAATGAAGTGCGAGCAAAACCTTGAACTGCTTTATAAGCAAAAGCAAATAAGACAACACCAACCGCTAAACCAGCAAGTGCGATTGCAATAGCGACATATTCTGCACCATGCGCACCAGCTTCTAGCGCTTCAGGAATAACAAATGCAGGGATTTGTGCTGCATCAAGAATACTCATGACTGGCGCTTTAAGTACGATTGCCAAACCTGTAGAAAGGACAGCGAGAATCGCTAAAGGAGCCCAGTAAGTTGCACCTTTGATTTCGTGATAAGGCGTTTTCTCTTCGCCAAAGAACACAATCCAAATTAAACGGAAAGTATAGATTGATGTTAAGAATGCACCAGCAACACCGACCCAATACAATGTATTGAATACAGGTAAGCCTGCGATATGGCTTTGTGTCCACACAGCCGCCAAGATTGCGTCTTTTGAGAAGAAACCAATCGTTAAGAATGGAATCGCTGCTAAGGCACCGCCACCGATCGCGAAACAAGCAAATAAGAATTTATTACGCTTGAACAAACCACCCATTTTGAAAATGTTTTGTTCGTGATGGTATGCAAGAATCACCGCACCTGATGACAAGAACAACAACGCTTTGAAAAATGCGTGAGTCAACATGTGGAACAAGCCTGCTTGGTATGCTTCAGCACCTACAGCCATAAACATATAACCGAGCTGACTCATTGTAGAGTAAGCAAGAATACGTTTGATGTCTGTTTGAACCAGTGCAGCAAAACCTGCAACTAATAATGTTACCGCACCTGTGATTGAGATAAACACCATGACTTCTGGTGCCATTTCAAATACAGAGAACATACGGCAGCATAGGTAAACACCTGCTGTTACCATTGTTGCAGCATGGATTAATGCAGATACTGGTGTAGGACCCGCCATCGCGTCTGCTAACCATGTTTGTAATGGGATTTGCGCAGATTTACCTGCAGCACCCAAGAACAACATTAATGCAGTCCAAATGGTTAACGATGAGCTTTGTGTCATTACCACAGGCGCAGCAGCAACGATTTCAGCAATATTCAATGTTCCAAATTGTTGGAAAATTAAGAACAATGCGATGAGTAAAAAAACGTCACCTATACGTGTCACGGTGAATGCTTTAATTGCAGCAGCACCATTTGCTGGATTTTGGTAGTAATAACCAATCAGCAAGTATGAGCACAGACCAACACCTTCCCAACCTAAGAATAACAACGCAAGGTTATCACCCAACACAAGCAATAACATGCTTGCTACGAATAAGTTGAAGTAAGAAAAGAAACGTGCAAAATCTTCTTCACCACGCATATACCATGATGCAAAGATATGAATTAAGAAACCCACACCCGTAATCATGCCAAGCATAAGTAAAGATAAACCATCTAAGTGCAAGCTAATGCCTGGTTCAAAACCACCCACACTGAACCAAGTCCAAAGGTGAGTCACTTGAGATGTTTCACCGCTGTTGATGAAATTCATACCAGCCAATAATGCACATAGTGCAGAAAGACCAACTGAACCCACACCAATAATGGCAGCTACAATTTCAGGAAGCTTATTACGCCCTGCCGCTAAAAGGATAAAACCAATGAGCGGAAATAATATGGTTAATGCTAATAAACTCATCCGCGCATCTCACTAGCAGCATCTACATCCAAATGATGGAAGCGATGATAGAACTGAAGGACGATCGCAAGCCCGATACACGCCTCTGCCGCAGCAAGCGTTAAGATCAAGATAAACATGATCTGACCATCTGGTTGCACCCATGCACTACCAGCGAGGACGAATGCAAGCGCTGCTGCATTCATCATGATCTCAAGGCTCATTAACATAAATAGAAGGTTGCGTCGCACCATTACACCGTAGAAACCGAGTGCAAAAAGAATGGTTGCAACAATCAAACCATGCTCTAAAGGGATATTACCCATTATTCTTTTTCCTCTTCTGCACTTGGTTCACGTTTGCCTAAGTGGAATGCAGCGACTAACGCAGCAAGCAATAACATTGCGGCAACTTCAACCAATAATAAATATTGTGTAAAGAGTGCTTGACCAACTTCTTTAGGGCCTACAACTTCTGTACCCATTAAAGGACCAGAAATGCTGTGCTCTGAAGTCATTGTCCAAACTAAAACCAGACCCATTAAAAAGCTCATCAATGCAGGGTAAGCCCAAGCATCAGATGTTAACCATTTACGTTCTTGATCAACAGTTTGAGAACCAAGGTTCAACATCATCACAACGAAGACGAAAAGAACCATAATTGCACCAGCGTAAACAATAATCTCAAGTGCACCTGCAAATGGTGCACCAACGATCATGAACATACCAGCAACTGCAAGTAACGAAACGATTAAGCTTAAAAGTGCGTGTACTGGATTCGCATTAGTCACAACACGAACCGTAGAAACGATGGCCACAAGTGCCATCAAATAAAATGGCCACATCATGGTAATAAGCTCCGTACATCGACAGGTGCGCTTTCACGCTGAGCCTGACCTTTGTCTTTACCAGCTACAGCCATACCAGTTACACGGTAGAAGTTATAGTCTGGATATTTACCAGGACCAGAAATGAGCAAGTTTTCTTTCTCATAAACTAAGTCTTGACGAACGTATTCACTGAGTTCGAAATCAGGTGTCATCTGAATAGCAGTTGTAGGACATGCTTCTTCACACATACCGCAGAAAATACAACGAGAGAAGTTGATACGGAAAAATTCCGGATACCAACGACCATCTTCTTTTTCAGCTTTCTGTAATGAAATACAGCCAACAGGGCAAGCTACAGCACACAAGTTACAAGCTACACAACGCTCTTCACCATCTGGGTCACGTGTCAATACGATACGGCCACGGAATCGTGGTGGAACGATTTCTTCAGCTTTAACTTCAGGGTATAAAATAGTGTCACGTTTACGTGTTGCGTGGCTAAATACCATCCACAACGAACGTACAATTGACCCAAACCCAGCTAGAATTTTATACATAATGTTCTCCCTGCTGTCCTAGGCCTGATTCATCAGAATCACAGCACCAGTCACCAACAAGTTGACCAACGCTAAAGGCAAACAAATCTTCCAACCAAAGTTCATCACTTGGTCATAACGTGGACGCATTAATGAACCACGTGCCAAGACAAACATCATCACAAAGAATGCTGTTTTAATCATGAACCAAAATGCTGGAGGTAGGAAATCTAGACCAAATGGTGCTAACCAACCACCGAAGAATAAGGTTACGATCAAAGCTGAGATCAGGACAACGTTGACGTATTCCGCAACGAAGAACATCCCCCATTTCATACCACCATATTCGACATGGTAACCTTCCGCCAATTCTTGTTCCGCTTCTGGTTGGTCAAATGGGTGACGATGCGTTACCGCAACACCTGCAACCACGAAGATGAGGAAACCTAAGAATTGTGGAATGACAAACCATACATCTTTTTGAGCTTCTACGATTTCACGCATGTTGAATGAGCCTGCAATTGCAACCACACCCATCAAGGAAATACCTAAAAAGACCTCATAAGAGATCGTTTGAGCTGCTGAACGAAGACCACCGAGTAATGCATATTTATTGTTTGATGACCAACCACCAAATAAAACTGCATACACTGCAATACCCGCCATTGCCATAAAGAACAATAGACCGATACTCATGTCTGCAACACCTAAATAAGGTGATACAGGGATAACCATGAACGATAACACCGCAGTTGCCATTGCAACTGCTGGAGCTAAACGGAAAGTCAATTTATCTGCAAACTTTGGTGTCCAGTCTTCTTTGAACATGATTTTCAGCATGTCGGCAACAATCTGGAACATCCCCCCAGGACCTACACGGTTTGGACCGTAACGGTCTTGCCATAAGCCAAGTAAACGACGCTCAATGAAAGACATCAACGCAGCAATCAAAACTACAACGAGCAAGATCACAATCGCTTGAACTACAGAGTAGGCAATTGGCCAGTTCTCAGCCCAAAGCGGCGTTTGACGGATTAATTCTTGTTCCATGAATTATGCTCCTACCGCGACTGATACAGGCTCAGCTAACGATACCGTTGGCGCGAGACCAATTGGGTAACCAATATAACCTGTAGGTAAATATTCAATGACTTGAACAGGAAGAACGATCGAAGCCTCACCTGCTTTCACAGTAATGTTTTGGCCGTCTTTCACATTCAAGCGCGCTGCATCTTGCTCACCCACTGCAAATACCGCTTCTGGAATACGAGACTCCATTGCAGGTGTTTTCACTGTGAATTCACCAGAACCAAAAATATGATGCATTGGAACAAGGCGGAAACTCTCAGCATTTACAAGAACTGGTGCTGGTGCAACGTATGTGCGTGCTGGTAATTTCGCAAGGCGATCAAATAAACGAATACCTGAATCACCACCTTTTAAAGAACCGCCCACTGATTCTTGGAACTTATTCCAAGCTTGTGGCGAGTTCCAACCTGCTGACCATGCAAATGGAACTAACGCTGACGGCGTTTGGTTCCCGACATAACCTTCCATAGAGAATGTTAATGCAGAGTCTTGATCAGTTGGTTGTTTAGGCTCATGGACAGATAACGGCGCACGAAGTGAAGTACGACCAGAGTAACGACGTGGTTCACGTGCCACTTTAAGACCATGGACACGGAATCCTGCATCTGGTGCTACATCTTGAATCGCTTCAAGCGCAGGTACATTCTTGGCAACTGATTCGATGACATCATCAAGCACAGTCCAAGAAATTGCTTTGCCTTTCACGCCAGTTTCAATGGCATGTAACCAACGCCAAGATTCTTTGATCGCAAGTTCTGGTTTGTAGTAACTTGGGTCATATACTTGATAGAAACGTTGTGCACGGCCTTCTTGAGATACCACAGTACCGTCACCTTCAGCAAAGCTCGCTGCAGAAAGAACGATATTCGCTCTTTTCACCGTTTCAGTTTCTGAATGGTCAAGCACGATCACGTCTTTACCAGACAAAGCAGCATCTACTTGCACTGCAGGTAAACGACGATAAAGGTCGTTTTCTACAATCACGACAGTGTCATAGTCTTGTGCAAATGCTTGCTCAAGGCTGTTACCGCCAAAGATTGCTAAGCCCATTGAGTTCACTTCAGGAACAGTCAAAGTTAGACCCGCATTACCCAGATTCTGTGCAACTTGTGCAGCAGCTTCCATAATTGCAGCTTCTTGCAAGCTTGTACCAGAGATAATCAATGGTTTTTTTGCAGCTTTTAAAGTGTCAGCAATGGTTTGAGCAAATGCTTTTGCATCTTCTTCTAAACCGGTAATACTTTCACCTTTAACCGCCGCAGCAACAGCAAAACCTAAACGTGCGATATCATTTGGAGAAGCAACGACTTCACCAGTAGCTACGTCAGATAAACGTGTTTGAGTCGCAGCCAAGATATAAATTGGTGATTTTTCGTCTTGAGCAATACGTTGTACTGGCTCAGCCAACCATTCTTGTGTACGGCGTTCTGCAGCCATTTCTTTGGCTTTGTTTTTCGCAGCTTGACGTACAGACAATGCCATACGTGGTGCAGTTTGAGTTAAATCTTCACCGAGAATTAAGACAGCATCGTAACTTTCAATTTCACGCATACCTGGGTTATATACACCCTCGGTTTGCATAATTGATGCAGCAAGTTCAACCAAGTTTTGCTCTTTTTGAGACATACCTGTTGAATAGTTTGCTTGTCCAACCAATTCACGAAGCGCAAAGTTAGACTCAAGAGATGCACGTGGAGAACCAATACCCAATACTTTTTTGCCTTGGATTTTCTCAATCACGGTGTCTAACGCTGTATCAACTGAAACAGTCTCTACATTGCTACCTGAACGGAATTGCGGTTGACGTGGACGGTCTTCACGGTTCACATAACCCGTACCGAAACGGCCTTTATCGCACAGGAAGTATTGGTTGACTTCACCGTTAAAACGGTTTTCTACACGGCGTAATTCACCATAACGCTCACCCGGAGAGATGTTACAACCTGAAGAACAGCCTTGGCAGACGCTTGGCGCATACTGCATGTCCCATTTACGGTTATAACGTGCAGAGTGTGTTTTGTCTGTGAATACGCCCGTCGGACATACTTCAGTTAAGTTACCCGAGAACTCAGATTCTAAAGTACCTGATTCTGGACGACCAAAATAAACACGTGAAGCGTTTGCATACACACCGAAGTCTGTGCCACCTGCGTAGTCTTTATAGTAACGAACACAACGGTAACATGCGATACAACGGTTCATCTCGTGCGCAATAAACGAACCAAGTTCTTGGTTGTAATGCGTACGTTTCGTGAAACGGTAACGACGACGGTCATGTTGTGTCATCACAGTCATATCTTGAAGGTGACAATGACCACCTTCCTCACAGACTGGACAGTCATGTGGGTGGTTCGTCATCAAGAATTCAACAATAGATGCACGGAAATCTTTTGCTTCTTTGTCTTCAATCGAGATGTAGGTATTGTCAGCTGCAGGTGTCATACATGACATAACTAAACGACCGCGAGTATCTTCTGGATTCGCGTATTGAGTTACAGCACATTGACGGCAAGAACCGACAGAACCTAAGGATGGATGCCAACAAAAGTACGGGATATCAATACCCAAAGACAAGCATGCTTGTAGCAAGTTCTCTGAGCCATTGACTTCATACGATTTGCCATCGACATGAATTGTAGCCATAGTCGAATTCCTTAAGCTTGTTCTACGTTGCTAACTTGAGCAGCGGCATTCACCACTTTTGCTTCAAATTCGCCACGGAAATATTTGAGTGCACCCATGAGTGGTTCCATAGCACCAGGAGCGTGAGCACAGAAAGTCTTACCAATCCAAAGCTTACGTGTAAGCTCTTGCAAATGATCGATGTCTTCTTTCTTGCCTGTACCATCTTCAAGTGCTTTAAGCGCTTTCACTGCCCAAGGTAAACCATCACGACATGGTGTACAGAAACCACATGATTCACGCGCAAAGAATTCTTCTAAGTTACGTGTTGCTGAAACCATACATTGAGTTTCATCAACCACCATGAGCAAACACGTACCTAAACGCGAACCTGCTTTCATGATGCTTTCCGCATCCATTGGAAGATCGATGTGTTCAGCTGCCAAAAAGTCAGTTGATGCACCACCTGGTAACCATGCTTTAAGCTTTAAGCCATCACGCATACCACCCGCATGTTCTTCAATCACTTCACGTGCAGTTGTACCGAATGGAAGCTCCCAAAGACCAGGGAATTTCACTTTACCTGATGCACCATAAATTTTAGTGCCTGGATCTTTCGACTTACCTGCAGATAAATTGATATACCACTCAGGACCACGCAGCATAATTGCAGGTAAGTTATTGTAGGTCTCTACGTTGTTAACAATCGTAGGACGACCCCAAGCACCTGCAACTTGTGGGAATGGTGGTTTTGTACGTGGATTTGCACGGCGACCTTCAAGCGAGTTGATCAATGCAGTTTCTTCACCACAGATATAACGACCCGCACCAGTGTGCACATGTAGTTCAAAGTTCCAGCCAGAACCAAGGATGTTTTCACCCAAGTAACCTTTGGCACGAATTTGCTCTAAAGCTTGGTTCAAATATTTCGCAGCTTCGATGTATTCACCACGGATAAAAATATAACCATGGGTTGCTTCAAGTGTATAACCTGCAATTAACATCCCTTCGATCAATTGATGAGGAAGTTTTTCCATCAACAAACGGTCTTTGAATGTACCTGGTTCCATCTCATCGGCATTACAAATCAAGTAACGAGGACCTGAATTGTCATTTGGCGCCATGAGTGACCATTTAATCCCTGCAGGGAAACCAGCACCACCACGACCTTTCACAGTCGCTGCTTTAATGATTTCCAATACATCTTTAGGCGGCATTGTGAGTGCTTTTTTAAAGCCTTCATACCCTTCAAGAGACTCATAGTCTTCTACACTATGAACAAATTCTTGCTTGCTCAAACGCCATGTTAATGGGTGAGTTTCTGGGTTACCGTCGCCATAAATCGGTTTTGGTTCAGTATTCATACATACTTCTCCAATAACTGTTTCACTGAAGAAACTTCTACTAGACCGTGAGTATCTTCATTAATCATCAAGGTTGGACCCTTATCACAGTTTCCTAAACAGCAAATCGGGAGCAAAGTAAAACGACCATCAGCTGTCGTTTGACCAAATGAAATCCCGAGTTCGCGTTGGAATGCTTCTGCTAAAGTTTCCGCACCCATCAAGAAGCAAGCAATAGAATCACAAAGCAAAATTACGTTGCGACCTACTGGCTGGCGGTAAATACGGTTATAGAATGTTGCCACACCTTCCAAATCAGCAAGGCTCATTGACAACATCTGCGCAATCGCATTCATTTGCGCATCATCCACCCAACCATTACGACGTTGAACACATTTAAGTGCATCTAAACATGCCGCACGTGGGTATGGGTAATGACCAATGTGATGCTCGATTTCGTGGATTTCTTCCGCAGTTAAAATCCCTTCGACATTCACACGTGGCTTTTTATCAGTCAAAATCATCATAATGCGTACCCCTTAGCGATCCACGTCAGCCATTACGACATCAATCGTCGCTAAATAAATGATTAAGTCAGATACAAGACTGCCGTTAATTACAGAAGGAATTTGCTGTAAGTGCGTGAAGGTTGGTGTACGAATACGGGTACGGTAACTCATCGTTGACTTGTCTGAAGTCAAGTAGTAGTTCGATGCACCTTTTACCACTTCCGCCATAACAGATGCTTCACCTGCTGGCATGACAGGACCCCATGACACGCTTAAGAAGTGCGTAATCAAAGTTTCAATGTCTTGTAGTGTCTTATCTTTCGGTGGTGGAACAGCCAATGGGTGATCCGCTTTATAAGGACCAGATGGCATGTTATCCAAGCACTGCTTGATGATTTTTAAAGATTGTTCGATTTCACGGTAGTGAACGATCACACGTGCATATGCATCGCCTTCGTATTCTACAGGCACTTCGAAGTCGTAATTTTCATAACCGCTATATGGACGATATTTACGTACGTCAAAATCAATACCTGTTGCACGTAAACCTGTACCTGTTACACCCCATGCCAATGCAGATTTTGCATCGTATTGCGCAACATTACGGGTACGACCTTCAAATACCGAGTTTTTAAGTGCTGCAGTATGATATTCCTTCAAACGTTTAGGCATCCAATCCAAAATTTCACGGATCAAATGTTGCCAGTTGTTTGGAAGATCGTGTGCAGTACCACCGATACGGAACCATGCTGGGTGCATACGGTAACCCGTGATTGCTTCAATCGCGTCATAGATCTTTTGACGATCGGCGAACATATAGAATACTGGGGTCATACCGCCGGCATCCTGAATCGCTGTACCGATATAAAGCAAGTGGTTATTGATACGGAATAGTTCCGACATCATGACACGAATACATTGCGCACGTTCTGGCACAGTGATCCCTGCCATCTGCTCCACACCCATCACATAAGGCATGTTTTGCGCACAACCACCTAAGTAGTCAACACGGTCAGTATACGGAATGAATGAATGCCAAGTTTGACGTTCAGCCATCTTTTCCACACCACGGTGGTGATAACCGATATCAGGCACACAGTCTTTCACTTCTTCGCCATCTAACTGCAAGATCACACGGAATGCACCATGCGCAGATGGATGGTTAGGACCCAAGTTCAAGAACATGAAGTCTTCATCAGCATTACCGCGTTTTAGACCCCAATCTTCAGGTACAAAACGTAAATGCTCTTGTTCGAAATCTTGTTTCGCTTGGTTCTGACGATAAGGTGTGTATTCAGTCGCACGTGCAGAATATTCTTTACGCAACGGATGACCTTCCCAATACGTTGGCAATAAAATACGACGGAGCATTGGATGCCCTTCGAAGTTAATGCCGAACATATCGTAAGCTTCACGTTCGTACCAGTTGGCATTTGGCCAAATGTTGGTTGCTGTTGGAATATTGAGATCAGACTCATTCAACGCAACTTTAATACGAATATCCGTATTACGCTCTAGTGACAACAAGTGATAGAACACAGTGAAGTCAGACGCAGGTAACCCATCGCGGTGAGTACGTAAACGCTCATCTACCGCTGACAAGTCAAACAACATCACGTAAGGACGTGACACTGTACGCAAGAACATTAATACGTCTTGTACACGTGAGCGCTCAACCCAGACTGTTGGAAAGTCTTCAAAAGTCGTTTGCACGTAGAAATTCTCACCAAACTTGGTTTTGAGCTCTTCTACAATTGCAAATGCTGGGCGTGAATCAACTGGAGTTGATTCTGGCATAGCAATGTCAGTTTCAGCCATTGGCTTGGCTTCCTATTTAATACAAATTCATTCAACCAAAACGACAATTACACCCAAGCGGGTGCATCAATATTATTTGCCGTTAAGATTATTTAATTTCATCCATAGAGCGTAAGTGTTTTACTGCAATACGTTCAGCATTCTTACGGTCACGTTCAGGCTGCATCTTTGGCTTATAAACTGGCTTAAGATCATCACCGATCACCGCAGAAAGCGGACGACGCTCTAATTGAATTTGGTCTTGCAATAACATCAACGCTTGGATTAATGCTTCAGGACGCGGTGGGCAACCTGGAATATACACATCCACTGGAATGATTTTATCGACACCTTGTACAACCGAGTAAATGTCATACATACCGCCAGAGTTTGCGCATGCACCCATTGAGATCACCCATTTAGGTTCTAACATTTGCTCATAAAGGCGTTGAATTACAGGTGCCATCTTGACGAAGCATGTACCCGCAACAATCATCAAGTCCGCTTGACGTGGTGAAGCACGAATTACTTCGGCACCAAAACGTGACAAGTCATGCACGCCTGTTAAAGTCGTTGCATACTCAACGTAGCAGCAAGATGTACCAAAGTTGAACGGCCAAACTGAGTTTTTACGACCCCAGTTTACTGCTGTATGCGCCAAATCCTCTAAACGAGTCATGAACACATTCTTATTCACTTCTTCTTGTAGAAGCGGATCTTCTACAACGATACGCTCTTGAAGTGGATACTGATCAGCATCCGGATTCGCACGGGTTAATGTATATTTCATCCCGTATTACTCCTTATCAGATGATGTAGTCGTTGGCGAAGCTTTTACACGACCAGATGATTGCGCTGGAATTTGACCTGTAGGGTCAACCACCAACTCCTCAATTGAGTTGAAGCGAGTAATTTCTGCGAGATCCATATTTGGCGAACCAATTTTAGGTTTAATCCCTGCTGCTTTACGCTTATCAGATGGCGCCCAATTTAATGCACCAGTAGACAACTCATAAATCAAGCCAACGAGTAAAACTAAAATAAATACAGCTGCTGCTGCAAAACCGATCCAACCCACTTCACGAACTGACGCAGCCCATGCATAGAGATAGAGCGCTTCTAAGTCAAACACAACGAAGAAGATTGCAACCAAATAGAATTTTGCAGATAGACGAATTCGTGCTCCACCAGCACTAACTACGCCTGACTCGAACTGCTCTTGCTTAGCACGTCCCCACGATTTACCCCCTAGGAGTAGCGGGACAGTGAGCATAAAGACGCATAAAAATGTAACGCCGATCACGAAGGCAATTATTGCCCAATCGTATGGAGTAATGGCACTCATGCGGGGATAACTCCTGGCAGGCCTATTTATTAACAAAGAATGTATGTATTGGCCTTCAAATACACCAAACACAAAATTAATCCCGCCAATTGTACCTGATTTATGATTTCTGTTGCTAGCCAATCCCTCTAAGTCTTTAGGATGAATTTTGCCCTTTTTCCAGATTTCATGGTGATTAAAGTCAATAAAACCTTATTTAATCGTAGAAAGTTATCAAGGTGATACAACTGATTATTTTTTCCGAATAATCATTCAAAAAATTCAAGAGGCGTCAATCCACACACTATCACTTTTTTAGTTTTACCATTCGTGTTAGGTCAGCTTTTTTTGCACCAATATGGCTCAATTAATTTTGATTTATTCTATTTTAAAAGTTTTAAATTTTAATTGCTTACAATGTTTTAATTAACTTTATACAAATCGTGCTGATTTTCGTTATATGCTCAATTAAATAATAAGGAGAAGATCTATGAGTCTAGAATTCACACACAAACCTAACTATTTTTTATTTGCTCAGTTGATCGTCCATCATTTAGACAGCTATATCAAAAAACATCCTGATGCAACGAATGCTATTTTTGATTTACGCGATATTTATCAAATTTTCCGCCAAGACCTCGCCTCTACAACCACTAATCTTGATGCTATTCTCAACATCGCAGATGAATATACAGTTGAGACCATTCACGGCGATCAAAAACTGATTAGCAATTATCATGTTGATGCAACCAATAACAGTTTACTGATCGATTTCAATGCGGATGCCTTAAATGCACTTAAGGAAGGAAAACGCATCATTGAACCGAATGCCAATAATTACCAATAAAAGGCAATATAAATTATAAGAAAAGCGCTTAATCGCGCTTTTTTTTAATTCTCGCTTTACTCTGATGTTTGACTGGTTTGAACAATCTTCTTCTTTTTAAATCTTTTAGCTGGCCATTGCATAGTAAATCGTGCACCGCCCATTTTAGGACTTTGATCCACTTGAATCGTACCACCAAACCAATAGGCGATTCGGCTTACAATAGATAAGCCCAAACCATATCCACCTGAGGCACGTGTACGACTATCATCCAAGCGAGCAAAAGCTTCAAACACTCGCTTACGATCCTCTTCTGGAATCCCTGGACCATCATCTTCAACTGAAATATAGGCCATTCCCTGAGCATCAATTCCACCAGTGATCAGCACTGTATCATCGCAGTACCGGATCGCATTTCCGACTAAGTTTTGTACTACACGATGCAAATAACGGCGTTCCGCATCCACCACCAAAGCTTGTGATGGCAAGTGTAATTGAATATTTTTATTGGTTTTTAATGCTTTAGTTTCAATAGCGACTTGCTCAAGCACTTCGTATAGTCGAATTTCCTCAAAATCAATAGAGGGCATGCCTTGCTCAAGTTTAGCATAGGTCATAATTTCATCAATGAGCGTGTTTAAAGCCTCAATATCTTTATCAATCATTTCTACTTGTTGCTGACGATACTCATAATCCTCTTCATCAACCAACATTTCCATACCAAAGCGAATACGTGCGACTGGCGTTCGCAGCTCATGTGATACAGCTCTCATTAACTCTCGCTGAGCTTCGATCAAACGCTGTATATGATCTGACATACTGTTATAGCTGGCTGCCAAATGTGCTAACTCATCATATCCTTCGACAGGAACGCGAACGGACATATCCCCTTTTTGCATAACATTTAAGGCTGAGTTAACTTGCTTCAACTTGCGTTGCATTGGGACAATCAAACCATACACACCAAGCGACAAAATAAACATACTCAGCAAAGTAATCCCTGCCGCCAATTGGAATGGCATCCAATTGAACATTGGCACTGGTCCCATCACCAATACGTCACCAGACGAATTCGTCATTGGAGAAATGACAGAAATCGTAGTACCACGAATGCTAGCGCTATCCTGATACAGGATAACCCCTTGATCCGCACGTAAACGACCAATTTGCTCGGAATCTAAATTGAGATCAGAAAGATTTTGAATGCTTAAATCATAAGAAAAGTGTTGCTTAATTTTTGCAAGATATTCCCTTTCCTGCCCTGGATAATAAACCAAGTATTCCCATACAAAGATTGGCAAGGCCTTCATTTGACGCTCACCAATATTATCCACTTTCACATAAAGTAAATGCTCAGGGTCATCTATTAAACCAATAATGACATAAGCAATACTTTCTTTGGCGTCATACCGCACCACTGCTTTGCGCTTTTCTAAACGATATTTTTCGGTGCGTGAAAGTTCGACTTTATCAGAATCTAGATAATAGATTGGAAGTTCGAGCAAATCAGATGCATCTGATATCCAATCCATTCTTTGTTGCATGGTTTGTTGTCTTGAAACACCCTCGCTAATGACGTACGAAATCCCATCAGTCAATGACTCACGGTATTCCTGCGCGCGTTGATAGTTGATGATTTGCACAAGCAAATAACCAAATATGGCAACCAGCACCACCAAAATGACGAGACCTGCGTAGATACGCAGGAATATACTGTGTTTAGACACTAAGGTATGACCTTCTGAGGAGTGAGGGCATTACCGCGGGGATGTGATTACATCCCGTTGGTTTCTTTAACGAATAAATATCCTTTACTACGCACGGTTTTAATACGTTTAGGATTTTCAGGATCATCACCAATTTTTGGACGGATACGAGAAATACGAACATCAATTGAGCGGTCTTGACCATCATATTCAATACCACGTAGACGCTCAAAAATGTCTTCACGTGAAAGGATACGACCAGCATTAGATGCCAACAACCATAATAAGTCATATTCTGCACTTGTGAAATCTACAAGCTCACCGTTTAAGGTTACAGAACGACCACCATTATCAATCACTAAATCATCAAATTCGATACGTTGAGCAACTTCATCCTCTGGTGTTTTGTCTGTACGACGAAGCAAAGCACGAATACGCGCTAATAGAACGCGTGGCTGAACTGGTTTCGCAACATAATCGTCTGCACCCATTTCAAGACCCAATACTTGATCCATGTCTTCAGTACGAGCAGTCAACATTAAAATCGGTTGATGATAATGTGGACGAACCTCACGACAAACAGTTAGACCATCAGCACCAGGAAGCATAACATCCAGCACCACCATATCCGGTTGCTCTGCGATAATACGACGGATTGCACGATTACCGTCTGGTTCTACCCCAACTTCTAATCCATTACGAATTAAATACTCTTGCGTTAAACGCGCAAGACGCTCGTCATCTTCAACGATCAAAATCTTTGGTAACTTTTCTTCTTGGCTCATAGAATGCCCCTATATTGTTACGATATCTGCTGATTAAACTTCACAGATTTACATCGATATGTTTTGCAATATACACACGTTTACATTGTAAACAAGAGCCTGTTCACGAAACTGATACACGAGCGTAGTCTTTTGTTATCTTTTTATTAACTATTGATAAATAGATAGTTTTGCCAAGTCGATCAATATTTTCAATCAACTTTAAACTTTCAAACACAAATCAATTTGATGATATTTTAAACAAAATATTTCAAAAAAATTATTTTCGAGAAGCAATTTGCACTTTCAGAGTTATCCACAAACTTATCTATAAGCACTCTAAAAAGTCTCTGTTATGCTTAGCACCCTGTGACGCTGACTACATAACAAAATGGCTGAACATGGAAAAAGTATAGGGAAATTTGAGTGTTAAACTCAGAAAAAAAATTATCAAAATGTCAATATTGATCTACCCTGAAATTTACCGTATCTTGTGTCTTAATTTACATTAAACCACTAAGTCTTGTGTTTACCCTCAAATATCGCGATAGCTCATTTTTTGAGTTTGTATCCGATTCAAATGGTCCATAAGCATAAAAATGATGAGAATGGAGCGACGCTGAAATGAGCGCTAATACAACCCCTGGTCAACTTCAAGTGATTAAACGCACTGGTGATGTTGCCACTTTTGATGCAGATAAAATCTCTGTAGCAATTGGTAAAGCATTTTTGGCTGTTGAAGGTCAACCAAGTGCAGATTCGAGCAGAATTCACGATCGTATTACTCAGCTGACTGAGATGGTGATGAACACGTTTAAGCGTCGTTTACCTTCAGGTGGCACGATTCATATTGAAGAAATTCAAGATCAAGTTGAATTAGCTTTAATGCGCACAGGTGAACAAAAAGTGGCACGTGCATACGTGATCTATCGTGAACAACGTGCTGAAGCGCGTAAAGAGTTAGGTGCTCATCATCACCCTACTCTTCAGATCACAGGTCAAAATGGTCAGCTCCAACCATTAGATTTGAGTCGTTTACAAGCGAAGATTGAAAAAGCTAGCGAAGGCTTAGAAGGCATTGATGTTCAAGCGATCATCGATGAAACTGTAAAAAACCTATACAACGGTGTTAAAGCATCAGACATCTCTACAACGATGATGATGGCGACACGTACACGTATTGAACAAGAACCAAACTATACGTATGTCACTGCACGTTTGTTGCGTGACAACTTAGTTGCAACCGGTCTTGAGTTTCTTGGCCTATCTAAAGACACGCTTGAAAATGATGCGCTTGAAACCTTCTTGAAAAAAGGTGTTGAGCTAGAGCTTCTTTCTCCAGAATTATTAAATTTTGATCTTGTAAAATTAGCGGCTGCGATTAAACCAGAACGCTCTAATCAATTTACATATTTAGGTCTTCAAACATTATTTGATCGTTACTTCATCCACTCTGATGGCGTACGTTTCGAATTACCACAATTATTCTTCATGCGTGTTTCTATGGGCTTGTCGCTCAATGAAGACAACCGTGAAGATCGTGCAATCGAATTCTATAACTTACTTTCTAGCTTCGATTACATGGCATCTACGCCGACTCTATTTAACTCAGGTACATTACGTCCTCAGTTATCAAGCTGTTATTTAACAACGATTGATGATGACTTGTTCGATATTTATGGCGCTATGCGTGATAACGCAATGTTGTCTAAATGGGCAGGCGGTTTAGGTAATGACTGGACACCAGTTCGTGCCTTGAACTCATACATCAAAGGTACTAACGGAAAATCGCAAGGTGTTGTTCCATTCCTTAAAGTAGCGAACGATACAGCCGTTGCAGTTAACCAAGGTGGTAAGCGTAAAGGTGCGGTATGTGCATATCTTGAAACTTGGCACTTGGATATCGAAGAATTCCTAGAGCTTCGTAAAAACACGGGTGATGACCGCCGTCGTACACACGATATGAACACTGCAAACTGGGTTCCAGATTTGTTCATGCAACGTGTATTTGAAGATGCTGAATGGACACTCTTCACCCCGTCTGAAACACCAGATCTTCACGATTTAACGGGTGCTGAATTCGCAGAACGTTATGCTTACTACGAAAGCATTGCGAAAGAAACAGACATGCTTCATAAGAAAGTCCGTGCGAAAGACTTATGGCGCAAAATGTTATCAATGTTATT
The DNA here is from genome assembly GCF_056779915.1 of Acinetobacter sp. ANC_7513. NCBI lineage: Bacteria > Pseudomonadati > Pseudomonadota > Gammaproteobacteria > Moraxellales > Moraxellaceae > Acinetobacter > Acinetobacter sp. ANC_7513. The sequence goes on along the minus strand of NZ_JBWYIW010000008.1, from coordinate 11,911 downwards.
TGAAACAGGTCACCCGTGGATCACATTCAAAGACGTATGTAACTTACGTTCACCGCAACAACACGTAGGTGTGGTGCACTCTTCTAACTTGTGTACTGAAATTACATTGAACACAAGCAAAGATGAAATTGCGGTATGTAACTTGGGTTCAATCAACCTTGTTCAACACGTTCAAGGTGGTCAATTAGACCGTGAGAAACTTGCTCGCACGATTAAAACTGCGGTTCGTATGCTCGATAACGTCATCGACATTAACTACTATGCAGTACCACAAGCGCGTAATTCAAACTTGAAACACCGTCCAGTGGGTATGGGTATCATGGGCTTCCAAGATGCACTATACGAAATGAAGATTGCTTACGGTTCTGATGCAGCGGTTGAGTTTGCAGATGAGTCTATGGAAGTGATTTCTTACTACGCGATTCAAACTTCAAGCGATTTGGCGGTTGAACGTGGTACGTATGAAACATTTAAAGGTTCATTGTGGGATCAAGGTATTTTACCAATTGACTCTCTTGAGCTCGTTGCGAAATCTCGCCCAGAACGTATGTTTGAAGTCGATCGCACACAACGTTTGGATTGGGACACGTTACGTGCCAAGGTTCAAAAAGATGGTATGCGTAACTCGAACGTGATGGCAATTGCACCGACTGCAACCATTTCAAATATTTGTGGTGTATCTCAATCTATTGAGCCAACATTCCAAAACTTATATGTGAAATCGAACTTGTCTGGCGAGTTCACTGTCATCAATCCTTACCTCGTTCGTGCATTAAAAGAACGTGGTCTTTGGGATTCTGTGATGGTTAATGACCTGAAACATTTCGAAGGTTCAGTACAAAAAATTGCGCGTATTCCTGAAGAGTTAAAAGCAATTTTCGCGACAGCATTTGAAGTTGAAGCACGCTGGATTGTTGATGCTGCATCACGTCGTCAAAAATGGATCGACCAAGCACAATCTCTTAACCTTTACATCTCTGGTGCAAACGGTAAGAAATTGGACATCACGTATAAGATGGCATGGTTACGTGGTCTTAAGACGACTTATTACCTTCGTGCATTGGGTGCGACATCTGCTGAGAAATCTACGATTAACACAGGTGCATTAAACGCAGTTAAACCTGCGACAGTTGCAGCACCAGTAGCAGCAGTTGCTCAAGAAGCTAAACCTGAAGCAGCAGCGTCAGAAGAAGGCTTCGAACAAGCAGCACCAGTACCAATGGCATGTTCAATTGACAACCCTGATTGTGAAGCTTGTCAGTAATCTGACAGGTTTTAAATCCTCCCCAACCCTTTTAATAAAGGAGGGAGATTCCTCGAAGCAAATGGCGGGATACATGTCCCCCCTTTGCAAAAGGGGGATTAAAAAATTTAGGCAATAAAAAAGCCCTCTAGCGTCGACCAAAACTAACTAGAAGGCTTTCAATCTCGATGTGATATCAAAATGGTCACAAAGAGGCTGGCATAGCAATGCGAGATAGATTGTAGCACTGAAAACTATCTCGAGCCAGTACAAGTCATTTTCTTTGAGAAAGGAGGAATAGACTATGTCTAAGCGCGTGATTTATAAAAGTGCCATTGATGGTCGCTTCGTGACTAAAGCTTATGCTTTAGCTCATCCAAAAACGACGATTAAACAAATTCTTAAAATCAAGTAATTATTTTGAGAGTTTAACGTGGATTTCTAGATTATTCCGGAAGTCCACTATTTAGAAATGAAGGAAACCTCCATGCACCATATGACGCATAACTATATGTTAGGACTCGCGGTATTAGTGTTTGCCTTTATTTTCTTTTACACGCCGATGGTCTATGCATTTTTAGCCATTCGCAAACAACAGAAGCGTAAGCAAAATAAGTAGTGCGGAAATTCAATCTACTCAAACGAACAAATTGAGTACATTCATCGGCAAAACTTAATTTTGCTTACACAATATAAGCGTATAGTAGGATGTCTCACGTTGAGATGTCTGAATAAAAAGATATAAGCAACGTAGAGAGAATTGATATGTCTATCCTCAGTTGGGACGATTTCGAAGATGATGAACCGAAACAAACTGCACAAGCACAGCAGTCTGCGCCCATCGAACCGCAAAAAGCGCCTAATCCACAAGTGGTATCTGATGCACGCAACGAACCGACGCGTGTGGCAGTTGCACAACCCGCTCGAACCAGTTCAAACGGAACAACAAATTCAGCCGATCCGTTGGCAAGAGCATCTAACGCCTTAGAACATTTGGATGTTGCTCCAGGTCTTGAAGAGTTAGAAATGGGCGCTCAACGTGTTCAAGTTGATGATAAAGCAATGATCAACTGTCGCGCTGACTTGAACCAACTTGTTCCATTCAAATACGAATGGGCTTGGCAAAAATATCTCGATGGTTGTGCAAACCACTGGATGCCACAAGAAGTTAACATGAACCACGATATCGCACTTTGGAAGTCAGAGGATGGCTTAACTGAAGATGAGCGTACCATCGTGATGCGTTCTTTAGGCTTCTTCTCTACTGCCGATTCGTTGGTTGCAAATAATTTGGTTCTTGCGATTTACCGACACATTACTAACCCTGAATGCCGTCAGTACATCTTACGTCAATCATTTGAAGAAGCGATTCACACGCATGCTTACCAATACTGCATCGAATCTTTAGGTATGGATGAAGGCGAAGTCTTCAACATGTACCGCGAAGTTCCATCAGTTGCGCGTAAAGCTGCATGGGGCTTGAAGTACACTCAAGAATTAAGTGATCCAACATTCAAAACAGGCACACCTGAAACAGATCAAATCTTGCTTCGCAACTTGATCGCATTCTACTGTGTTCTTGAAGGTATTTTCTTCTACTGTGGTTTCTCTCAAATCTTGTCAATGGGTCGTCGTAACAAGATGAATGGTGTTGCTGAGCAATTCCAGTACATCTTACGTGATGAGTCAATGCACTTGAACTTTGGTATCGATATGATTAACCAAATCAAGATCGAGAACCCACATTTGTGGACTGCTGAGTTCCAAGAAGAAATCATTCAAATGATTCTTGAAGGTACAATGCTTGAAATCGAATATGCACGTGACACAATGCCACGCGGTGTATTAGGTATGAATGCTGCAATGATGGAAGAATACTTGAAGTTCATCGCAAACCGTCGTTTAGCTCAATTAGGTTTACCTGAGCAATTTGCTGGTGTGAACAATCCATTCCAGTGGATGTCAGAAATGATGGACTTACGTAAAGAGAAGAACTTCTTCGAAACTCGCGTAACAGACTATCAAACTGGTGGTGCGTTAAGCTGGTAATAGATCACGCTATTGTATCTAAAAATAAAAGAGCCTTATATGGCTCTTTTATTCTTTATACTCAAGCAGGTTTAGTATGTTCAAGAATAAAAAAAATAAATAGCAGGGTTAAGTTTTAAGATTCTTAGATTAACATTTGAAGGGCAACACCATGTTGTTGCCATGATACTTGACTCGGACTTTTAAAGCCGAGTCTTTTCTTAGCCGATGATTCAAACGTTGAGTGATTTCTGAGATGTATTCATCCGTATAGATATTTAAATCACTCCCTTTTTTAATGTATTGCCTGATTAGACCATTGGTATTTTCATTTGTGCCTCGTTGCCAAGCATTATAAAGATCAGCAAAACACCAGTCTATGTCTAATTCTTGAGCAGTATACTCATGCAGGCTGAACTCCTTACCATTATTTGCGTTGATTGTTTTGAGATGATCTTTGATCGGCTCAAATAGACGGATAGTTGTTTGGCAAACTTCTTCTGCCTTTCGTGAGCTACACTTTTTGAGCCATAGATAACCTGTCTTGCGATCTACAATCGAGACCAAGGATTGCTGATAGTTCTTACCTACAATCGTGTTTATTTCCAGATCACCAAAGCGAGTCCGATGCTCAATCTCAATAGGTCTATTATGAATGCATCTACGGGTTTCATGAAAGCCGTACTTTCGTTTCCTTTGATTTCTGAAACGTAGGTTGTGAAAGAGTGTGCCACCCTTATTTCTATCCTGCCGAATGAAGCGATAAATTGAATGCAAACTGACTGAAACACGAGAAGCGATCTGTTCAGGACTCCATAGAAGATAAGAGATAACTTGTGCCTATATTTCACAAGGGATTATTTTAGAATTGGAACAATGGCGTCTTCGAGCGAGTGTATTAGCATGTGTAGGGAAGTAACCATTTCTCGCTCGATTACGTTTAATTTCTCTAGAAATAGTTGAAGGTGACCGATTGAGTCTCCAAGCGATATAATGTTTAAAAAAACCTTCACGTAATAATATATAAATCTGATATCTTTCTTCTTAGGTAAGATGAGTATAGTTCATGAAGCAATTTTGACTTTGGATGGTCGGAAGCAAAATGCTAAATCATCTTACTTCCTTCCAATAACTTAATCATTCAAAAATTTTATTGTGAATGTTTTTTTTCCTTAGTACCACATACCGATTAGAAATATAAATCTCTGCTTTAAAAAATAACACTATATAGTCACCTGCCTAATCACTGTAGTCATATTAATTGTAATTTTTCTAAATAATTCAACTTATACGACCTAGAAAATGCATTCAATAGTGCTTGGATAGATGCGGAAGCAATATCAGTATCAATTGCAATTCCCCAATACGTATTTCCACTGTAGTCTATACAACGAATATAACTAATAGACCGGCTACTACTCTGCTTCCCTAAAGTATGTTCTGAATACTCAGCAATCGTTATTTTACAAGGCCATTTCTTATTTAAAGCATTGACTGAGGCAGATAATAATCCATTTCCACAACCTACTAGATTGATAATCTCACCATGTAACTCAATAGATAGTTTGACTTCATAAACATCATCTTTTTTATCCGATTGATAACTTACAAGTTCAAAATTATCTTCATTAGCGTTTATACCATATTCCGTTCTAAATACTGTCCAAATTTCAGCATGAGATAACTCTTTCTTATTGTTATCCGTCATCTTTTGCACGATTTGGCTAAAATCTTTTTGTAACTTTAGTGGTAAATCTATGCCATGATTTTGCTGCAATATCCAAGCGGCACCACTTTTACCAGATTGACTATTTACACGAATTACTGCCTCATAACTGCACCCTAAATCAGCTGGATCTATAGGCAGATATGGAACTTCCCAAAATGAATGATCTTGAACATTTCTCGCTTTAAAACCCTTTTTAATTGCATCCTGATGACTACCTGAAAAAGCTGTAAATACTAATTCACCTACATAAGGATGCCTTGGGTGAATCGGAAGTTCATTACATTCTTTCACGATCTCTGCCACTTTCTTGATGTCAGAAAAATCAAGTTCAGGATAAATGCCTTGTGTGTACATATTCAAAGCAATATTCACAAGATCAACGTTCCCTGTACGTTCACCATTACCAAATAGACAGCCCTCAACACGGTCTGCACCTGCAAGTAATGCTAATTCAGCAGTTGCAACGCCTGTTCCCCTATCATTATGAGGGTGCACACTGATACAAACCTGTTCTCGTTTAGTAAAATTTTTACAAAAAAATTCAATCTGATCGGCGAAAATATTAGGTGTACTGACTTCAACGGTAGTGGGCAAATTAATAATCATTGGATTTTTAGGACTTGGAGCCCAAACTTCAGCTACGGCTTCACAAATTTCTAGCGCAAACTCAATTTCGGTAAAGCAAAAAGTCTCCGGAGAATATTCATAAGTCCATTTAGTTGCTGGATATTGCTTACATAGAGATTTCACCTGTTGTGTTGAAGCAACGGCTAGTTCAATAATTTCCTGTTTAGACTTTTGAAAGACAATTCTGCGGAATACTTCTGCCGTGGCATTGTAAACATGAACAATCGCTTGCTTTGCTCCCATCAGAGACTCAAAGGTTCTTTCAATTAGGTCTGGTCGGGCTTGAGTCATAACCTGGATACAAACATCATTTGGAATCTGATCATGTTCGATGAGGTAACGAACAAAATTAAAATCAGTTTCTGATGCCGCAGGGAACGCAACCTCAATTTGCTTGAATCCACATTCAACAAGCATTTGGAAAAATTTAAGTTTCCTATCGTGATCCATAGGATTGGCCAATGCCTGATTACCGTCTCTTAAATCGGTTGAACACCAAACAGGAGGGTGAGTAATTTTTTTACTTGGCCATGTTCTATCAGTAAAATCGGAAAAATCGAATGGACGATATTTATTTTGAGGATGAGTTAACATGATGTGATCCTATGACTTTAATCACATCATCATGAATCATCATTTTTTGTCTTTCTTTCGATTTAAAGACAAATACCATCTAGAAAAAGACAAAATCTAATCTGATTTTTTCTTTATATATTCTGTAGGCGTCATTCCCATTTGTCTTTTAAACATATAGGAGAAAGCACTAGGACTCTCATAGCCTAAATCTAAAGCGATATTGAGTATTGGCTTTCTCATTTCCAAATCAGTCAAGGCTTGCAGCAATTTTGCTTGCTTCAGCCATACACTAAAATTCATATTGAGTTCTTTCTGGAAAAGTCTTGAAAGTGTTTTAGAGCTAAAAGCATGCTGTTCGGCAACCATCTCTAAATGGTTGGTTCCAGAGAGATCTGCTTTGATATTTTCACAAATTTCTTTGAGTATCTCTGACTTTGCTTCTGGCAACTGAAATGGAATTTCTTCTAAAAAGCGTAACTCATCTAATATGAGTTCCAAAAGCCGTTCGTTTCTAGTATGAGGTAAGATTTCTTCTTTTATCTGTACAGCCTGATTAATAAGTTCTGACAGAAGTTTTGGAATAGCAACAACACTACATTGCGTATTGAAATCAGCACGGGCAAAGGGATCAACAAATATTCCTCGGGCTTCCACATTACCAAATATCTTGATTGAATGTTTTTTGTTTTCAGGTATCCAAATACCTTTAGATGGAGGGATGACCCATATTCCTTCTGACGTTCGAACATGAATGACTCCAGAAAGAGTATGTAGTAACTGGATTCTGTCATGTTGATGAGTCCCTTCTACATAACCATGAGCATACGACTGTGCATAAGCATAGACTGGATAACTAAGCTGACCATGAGAATAATGCACGAGATGTATCTCCTTAATGCTCGAATTCATATTTTATAGATGATCGAGAAATAAAAAATATTTATAGGAAGCTTTGTAGTTAACTTAATGCCTGATATATGAATAGATTAAAGTAATTGTTATAGTTTTCTTAGTCTAAGAACTATTTTCGTAAAATGACACAGGTTGTGTCGCTATATCCCAAAAAATGACATAGGTTGTGTCGCTAAAATTGTCATTATGTGTCGCAAATATTACGAAGCTTTTGAATTTATTAAAAGAGAAATGACAACTTATGTGTCGCGTGACGATCAAGCTATTGTATCTAAAAATAAAAGAGCCTTATATGGCTCTTTTATTTTTTATACTCAAGCAGGTTTAGTATGGTTCAAGAATAAAAACAAATAGCAGTGTTAAATTTTCAGATTAAAATTTTCATATTCACATGTTTATTTAAGCATCAAAATCAATCAAAGTTAAAGCACTGAGTTTTCAACCAATTTAAGAATATCGAATTATGCAAGCATTCCTTTAAATCCAATGTGAATAATGAGTAATGAGCGGATTATTCTTCAAACTCAGGCAAAATGATCTCTATAACCTAATTCTGCAACACATATCGAGTTATAAAATTAGACATTACTACTCCCCCCATACTAGCCACCTGAAAACACAAATAAAAATGAGCAAGGTTAACTTTTTTTAACGGAGCGAGTGTTTGTTTCTCTATTCTATTTAATAACGTTCAAAAACAGGTCTAAATATAGAGATGAAAATCTCTTTGGAGTAGGAATTTAATTTTTTGAATCATTACCATTTTTTATTATCAATAAATCCTAAACAACATTTTTTATGATTAAGTCTACCCCTGATGACTAACACATAAAGCTCTATAAAATGGTGCTTAGATATGATTTTTTTGTTGCAATCTCGTCTCCATAATGAATTTTTTTATTAGAATATTTTTCAAATGACGAAATAACAAATACAATTTTTTGTTCTTCAAAAATTAATTTATTCAAATTATTAGTATTTTATTTTTTTCATACCAATTACTTTTGATTTCACATTTTTTAAAAATAAAAAGAGGTCTCGAAAGACCTCTTTTCATTTGTTTAATTAAATTTGATTATATTTTAACAGATCATCGATCGCATAAAGACTGCTATCTGTATTTTGCAGAACAATGAGCTCAGTTGGGTTATATTTCGTTTTAGCCCCATCAGTATCAACACTAATCACCGTATTTGCACCATCTTGTTTGATCGTTACAAATTCACCAATGTTAGACGATGTAACATTCTGATCTTTTAATAAAGCAGAAATATCAACTCGATCACCTTCAGCTTGATTAAAGTCAGTCCAAATATCTGGACTTTCGTTATGTTGAGCTTGATTGAGCACATCATAAAGGACTGTATCTGCGCCTTCACCAAGAGTAAAAGTATCGATTGAAGCAGATGCTTGTACGGTATCTGCCTCCTCACTTCCAGTTAGCGTCATCGAAACATTAATTTCAAGTGTTGCAGATTGTGATGTTCCCGCTTTAGAAACTGTTGTATAGGTGAATGTTTCAAGACCTCCACTTAAACCTGATGGTTGATACTCATAGGTGCCATCTTTGAACACAGTAAGGACACCGTGCTTACCTTGAACTGTGAACTCTTGACCACCTTTAGCTGGATCATTTACATAAAGCTCTTTAGATCCAATTTTCAGAATATCAATTTGGTCGATAGCTGTATCATTTTCAAATAAATCACCCTCAAGCAATGGTGTATCAGTTGGAGTAATATTATTGATCATTATTCCAGTAATTGATGCACTAGATACATTCACTGAATTAAATGTACCACTCGTTGTGTTAATTGAAATAACATAATCACCTGCATCGAGCACTTTGCCATCATCTAAAATAATTTCTGAGGCATAAGTCGTTGATGTCGAAGGATTAAATGTTGTTCCAGCTGGCCATGTAATACTAACATTTCCGGTATAAACTTGTTCAAGCACTTGTTGTTCAACGCCGTTGACAAGCTGAGTAGTCACCTTATTAATCACAACACTCATTGAAGGATTATCATTAGTTAAAGTACGAGTGATATTCCCTTGGAGATCTAAGCTACTAATATAAGATCCTTCTTCAACTTTAAATTCTAGTGTACGACTTGCAGATCCAATAATTCCAGACTCTACAGATTCATTGAGCGTTGAATAGTTTGCAGCTTGAACTTCTACAACTTCTGCATCGTTAGCTACTGTATTGGTATCAATCTTAATATTGAGAACTTCAATGTAAGTTGTACCATCTGCTCGTTCCACTACAACCTCAAAACGATCAATCTCACCATATGGTGGAGTCCAACCCACTGTGCTTTGTGGAACTGTAACATTGTAGGTATAAGTACCGTCAGTATTAATATTGAGTGAGCCATATTGACCCTGTACAACTAAAGCTTCACCTTCAACCACATCAGTGTTATTTACCAATATTAATTTATCTGTCGTAATCTGAGTCGCATCACCTTGAACTGATCCAGTTATCGTTTCTGGGTTTGCATAATCGTAAATATTGACATCTGTAACTTGAGCTGAAGCTCCTCCAATTACGTTTACACCACTAGTTTGCTTGATAATACCAACGTAAGTACCCTCACCAAAACTCAATGTTACCGGGGTTGAAACACCACCGCCAATGAGCACTTGAACAAAATTTGGAATTTCGTGTACTTGAACCAACTGTTGAGTATTCTCATCTAAACGATAGATAACCAAACTAAATGTTGAAAGTATCGTTACCCCGCCCGCGGAACCGGTAAAGGTCATTTCTTGGAAAGTACCGTCTTCAACAGTGAAGTCCATGACACCTTCCGTACCAATTACACTTGCAGACAACACATCACCAGCAATACCTAGATCAAGTAAATTCAATGCGACTGCATTTGAAATACCTAATTCTTCGCCTGTGGTTTCAGTTAAATCAGGAGTAACATCAAGTAATACTGTATTATCAATGATGGCATTTTCATCTGTGGCAACACGCACTAATTCAATATTCAATTCAGCTGTGCGTTTTTCACCATTTGGTGCCGTTACCTCATATACAAAACGATCAACTTCACCGTAATCTCTAAATAATGGATCTACTGTATATGTATATTGTCCATTTTCAGAGATAGTTAAAGTGCCATACTCCCCTTTAATTGTTGCAATACCATCTGTAAATTGATTAATGGTATCTTCACCATGAATAACTCCGCTGATTTTACTACCCTCTGGGACGACATCTGTACCATTTTGATAATCCTGATCCGTAATCACATTACCATTTATTGTTCCTGTCACAGCTTCTGGATTATTAAAATCACGTACAGCATCTGATTCAAATCTTAATGTATACCCCGTAGCAGCTGACAACCCTTGGCCGTTACCTAATACAATGAGCCACTCTCCTTCATCTAAAGAACGACTTATCGTTTCTGACACACCACCTAATACAACGAGATACCAATTATCAATTTTTTCTTTTAATTCATATTCACCAGTTGACTCATTTAACTTATACATAAATAAGTTCATCGTCCCTGCTGTAAGACCACCAGCATCAGCATAGAAACTAATATCTCTTTCGGTGCCTTCTTCGACTGAAAGGGAAACTGAGGAGCTAAATACGCTTTCAAGCACACTTGCATTTAACACTGGACCTAAGCCAACAGAACCCACTGTAAATCCTGTTGAGTTAAGCTCTGTTGGTGTTTCATTAACATCTACAGTCGGTGTGATATCCAATACCAATTGCACATCATTATTCGCTGTTGCAAATGGCTCAGGTACCTCAATATCTACGAGATCATCTATTCTTTCTTGCAATAGAGCTTTTGCAGCTTCAATCGCGTCTGAAGTTTGATCAATATTGTCTAATGCTTGTTGTGCAAGAGTTTTTGCTGCCTGAGCAGCTTCTAGGGACTCTTGCAATTTATCAGCCTCTGCCTGTGTTACAGTACCGTCTTGCAAGGCGTCAGCTAAATCCTCTTCAGCCGTTGTATAAGCTTCTTCAGCACTTTCTATTAAAGCTTCGACCCCCGCTAGTAAAGTATCAATATCATCAGAAATATCATTTTCATTTTGATCATTTACTGTTGGTAAAGTGATATCAACCAGGTCATTTAAACGACCTTGTAGCGCATCTTTTTCTGCTTGTACTGCCTCAGGTAACGCTGTCACTTTTGTTTGTGCTTCTGTTTTCGCAGCAAGTGCATCATCACGTGCTTGAGTCAATGCAGTAAGTTCTGTTGGCGTGATGAGGCCATTGGCATTTGCATCGATCAGCGCTTGTTCTGCCGCAGCGTATGCTGCTTCTGCTGCCTCTACTGCTGCTTCGGCATCTGCCAATACTTGTTCGTACTCATCTGCTACGCCATCTTCGTTTTCATCATTTACTGTTGGTAAGATGATGTCGACTAGATCATCTAAGCGTGCATCCAATGCGTCTTTGTCTGTTCCTTCTGGAAGTGCATCAACTTTCGCTTGTGCATCTTCTTTAGCAGCAAGTGCATCATCACGTGCTTGAGTCAGCTCAGTAAGTTCTGTTGGCGTGATTAAACCATCTGATTCGGCATCTGCTAGTGCTTGCTCTGCCTCTGCATATGCTGCTTCTGCCGCCTCTACTGCTTCTATCGCTTCTTCAAGTGCTGCAACTGCATCATCCACACCATCTTCGTTTTCATCATTTACTGCTGGTAAAGTGATATCAACCAGGTCATTTAAACGACCTTGTAGCGCATCTTTTTCTGCTTGTACTGCCTCAGGTAACGCTGTCACTTTTGTTTGTGCTTCTGTTTTCGCAGCAA
>NZ_JBWYIW010000007.1:0-166815 GCF_056779915.1 Acinetobacter sp. ANC_7513 | reverse complement strand
GAAGCTAAAGAAGCTAAAGAAGCTAAAGAAGCTAAAGAAGCTAAAGAAGCTAAAGAAGCTAAAGAAGCTAAAGAAGCTAAAGAAGCTAAAGCACAGTCTTTTGCTCAAAAAGTAACGCCTGAACCAGCAGCCTATCAATGTTTTGCTGAGCAATGTCCAAGGGTGGATTTAAAAGAGATTCAAATTGATCTCAACGGAAAAGTACCAAAATTTATAACCCCTGTTGCTGTCGGGGAAATTCATGCAAATCAATGGACTCGTTTAGGTACGGAGTTCAATGTAAATTGGACAGATCAGAATCAAAATAAAACTTCAGAAAAGCTGATATTAAATGTCTTGGACATGCAGCATATGACTTTAAAAGATGAGTTAGGTCGTATCAACCGCTATAAGATGGTAGAGGCGAAAAAGCCTGATACTGATAAAAATTCAGATGTATTAGAAACACAATAAAAAAGCGGCTCAGCCGCTTTTTTTAATAAATTTTTTCAAAACCTTCCGGACGTGTTTTAAATCTACGGTGGAACCACATATATTGGGTTGGTGCTAAACGAAGTTGATTTTCAATAATCAAATTTGTTCGTGTCGCGTCTGCAATTTCATCTTCACTTGGCATATTGTCTAACGCAGGTTCAATCAAAATATGATATTTCGGATTTGTAATATCATCTTTACGGTAGAAGTAAAGTGGAATCGCGGCAGCTTTGGTCATTTTTAATATACGGCGATGTGCAGTTACAGTGGCTGCGGGTACACCAAAAAAGGGTGCCATAACGCCTTGTTTAAGACCAAAATCTTGGTCGGGACTATACCAAATAGGTCGTCCTTCTTTTAAATGACGGATTAATCCACGCATATCATCATGGTCGATTTGATTGGTATAAATCGTGGCACGACAACGGTAAATCAGCATATCTAGCAATGGATTATTTTGCGGACGATATACGACATCTGGATCAAAATACTGGGCACAGACATATCCACCTGCATCGAGTAGGGTAGAGTGTGTACCAAGTAGTAAAGCCCCACGCCCTTCAGCTTGCGCTTGTTGAATATGTTCTAAACCTTCAATCGTTACACGATCTTTAAACCATTTGGGACAATACCAAGCATTCAGTGTTTCAAAAACACCGACCATTTGATCAATAAAGACTTGGCGAGCATTTTCATAACGAAGTTCGGGCATCCATTCAGGAAAGCAGACTTCTAAATTTCTTAAAGTTGTTTCACGACGTGAACGCAAGTATTTGAAAGCTACATTTCCCATCAGATAAGCTAAACGATGCTGAATTGCCCAAGGTAATATCGCAAGGAGCATCAGAAATATAATACCAATCCAAATGCCCCAATATTTTGGCATTAAGAAAGACCACTGGAACTCTCCCGGTTGGTAGTTTTTCTGCTTACTCATATTTAAACTTGATAACAATTTAAGGTAATTCACTATATTAGCACGAACTGTTTTTTTTCGGCGAAGGCAACAATCGGATTCTTTAGAAAAACGTTCTTAGATTTTTCACATGAATTACTCATCAATAACAACATTAAGTGCCTAAAAACCTTTAACCAAAATTAGCTTGAGCAAACTTGGTGCAATTTTTGCAGAACATTTACTGAAAATGATATGAATACGAAGATGACCGTGAATGAATCAAGTATTGTTCAATGAGCCAGTCAAAAATGCACAGTATTGGTTTGCTAAATTAGAGTTAGGTTTTACCAAAGATTCAAATCGCACAATTTTGGCGCATCGTAAGCACTTTGGACCTGTTCGCGTGCAAAAGATGCTGTGGCCTGAAAAAACAGGAGTATGTCATGCCATTATTGTTCATCCACCTGCTGGAATTGCTGGTGGAGATCATCTTACCTTTGAAATAAAAATAGATCAGGATTCGCATGCTTTGGTTACCACACCTGGCGCAGGGAAGTGGTACAAAACCAATCTTAAACAAGCATTTCAACATATTCATATTCATGTCCAAGATGAGGCGATTTTCGAATGGCTTCCTCAAGAGACAATGCTCTTTAATGGTGCGAATGCAAATTCAGAAACAATCGTACATTTGGACGCTGCTGCCAGTTTTATCGGTTGGGATATGTTGGTGATTGGACGGCAAGCACGACATGAAACTTTCTCACAGGGTGCTTACCAAAATAAATTTCAGCTTTATCAAAATCAGAAAATATTGGTTGCAGACTGTTTAAATTTTAAAGGCAATGATCGTTGGTTAAAGTCTTGTTTAGGGATGAACGCTCATGCAGTGATGGCCAGTTTTTGGGCAGTGCCTCCAGAACAATACCGGTCAAATTTCTATCTTGATCAACATATTGATCAAATTCGTGAATTAATCATGCGTATGAATATTAACGTCACATTGACGTTACTCGATTACGTCGTGACAGCACGTTATCTCGGAAATGATGTACGTGAGTGTCATGATGCATTTGCTGCAATTCGTGCAAAGCTTCGTCGTTATTGGTTTGATCTTGATGAAGAGTTCCCAAGAATTTGGCGCACATAAATTTATTCTTGTCATAGCAACATAGTTAAGTTGTTTTAACACAAATATTTGAGCACACATCTTGCATCAATATTTAAAGATAGTGAGGAAAGCATTATGGAACTAACACCTACAGAAAAAGACAAAATGCTGATTTTTACTGCGGGGCTTGTAGCGGAAAGACGGAAGGCCCGTGGTTTAAAGCTGAATTATCCAGAAGCAGTGGCTTATATTTCTGCCGCACTATTAGAAGGTGCACGTGATGGAATGAGTGTGAGTGACCTCATGCATTTTGGAACAACATTGCTAAAACGGGATGAAGTAATGGAAGGCGTGGCTGAAATGATCGCAGAGGTCCAAGTGGAAGCGACATTTCCTGATGGTTCAAAACTGGTCACTGTACATCAACCGATTGTGTGATGTCTGAGAGGAAAAATTAAATATGATTCCAGGTGAAATCATTACGTCCGATACAGACATTGAAATGAATGTCGGACGGGCAACGCTCAAAATGACGGTAGCAAATGCAGGGGATCGACCGATTCAGGTTGGGTCACATTATCACTTTGCTGAAGCGAATGATGCGTTGCAGTTTGATCGTGAGTTGGCACGAGGATATCGACTGAATATTGCTGCAGGTACAGCGGTGCGTTTTGAGCCAGGACAGAGTCGAGATATTGAACTTGTTGCACTCGCAGGTAAGCGTGAGGTGTATGGCTTTGCGGGTCGTGTTATGGGTAAGTTGGATTAAGGGAAAATAATAATGAAAATGTCACGCCGTGCTTATGCGGAAATGTTTGGTCCAACGGTAGGTGATCGAGTTCGTCTCGCGGATACTGAGCTGTTTATTGAAGTTGAGCAAGACCTCACTACCTATGGTGAGGAAGTGAAGTTTGGCGGTGGTAAAGTGATTCGTGATGGCATGGGACAATCACAACTGTTGGCTGAAGATGTTGCGGATACGGTCATTACCAATGCGCTGATTGTGGATTGGTGGGGTATTGTCAAAGCTGATGTCGGTTTAAAGAGCGGTCGCATTTGGAAAATTGGGAAAGCGGGAAATCCAGATATTCAGCCCGATATCACCATTCCACTTGGTGCAGCGACGGAAGTGATCGCTGGTGAAGGACAGATTCTCACCGCAGGCGGTGTCGATACGCATATTCATTGGATTTGCCCGCAGCAAGTTGAAACCGCACTGATGTCCGGTGTGACCACCATGATTGGTGGTGGTACAGGCCCTGCGGCAGGGACTTCTGCAACAACAGTGACACCGGGGCCTTGGCATATTGGGACAATGCTTCAAGCCATAGATGATTTACCGATGAATATTGGTCTACTCGGTAAGGGAAACCTAAGTCAGCCCGACCCAATTCGTGAGCAAATTCGTGCAGGTGTGGTCGGTTTAAAGCTACATGAAGATTGGGGTTCAACCCCTGCAGCGATTGATACGTGTCTGACCGTTGCCGATGAGTTTGATGTCCAAGTGGCGATTCATACCGATACCTTAAATGAAAGTGGTTTCTTGGAAGAAACCCTCGCTGCATTTAAAAATCGTACCATTCACACCTACCATACCGAAGGAGCAGGCGGTGGACATGCCCCTGATATTTTAAAAGCCATTGGTCAGCCGAATGTGTTGCCATCTTCCACCAATCCAACTCGTCCTTATACCATCAATACCATTGATGAGCATTTGGATATGCTGATGGTTTGTCACCATTTAGACCCTGCGATTTCTGAAGATGTGGCTTTTGCGGAAAGTCGTATTCGCCGTGAAACCATTGCTGCAGAAGATATTTTGCAGGACTTAGGTGCCATTGCCATGATGTCATCAGACTCGCAAGCGATGGGGCGTGTCGGTGAAGTGGTGATTCGTACGTGGCAAACCGCGCATAAAATGAAAGTGCAGCGTGGACCTTTAGAGGGTGACAATGCGACACATGATAATAATCGTGTAAAACGTTATATCGCTAAATATACAATTAACCCTGCAATTACGCATGGTTTAAGCCATGAAATTGGTTCGGTGGAAGTAGGTAAACTTGCTGACTTGGTACTGTGGAAGCCTGCATTTTTTGGGGTAAAACCGTCGATGATTATTAAAGGTGGCATGATTGCAGCTGCGCCGATGGGAGATATTAACGCTTCGATTCCAACACCACAGCCTGTGCATTATCGTCCGATGTTTGGGGCAAATGCGCGCGGTGTGCATAACACCTGTATTACGTTCTTGTCACAAGTCGCGATTGAAGCAGGCGTGCATGAAAAATTGGGTCTGAAAAAGTTGATCAGTCCATGTAAAGGTACACGCGATATTCAGAAGAAAGATATGAAACTGAATACCTACTGTCCTGTGATGGAGGTTGATCCTGAAATTTATGAAGTGCGAGCCGATGGGAAATTGCTAACCTGTGAGCCTGCGGAAGTATTGCCGATGGCACAGCGGTATTTCTTGTTTTAAAGTTGTCTCTAGAAAAGATAATTACTGTGATAGGTGATAAAGTCTTATGTAATTAATAAGACTTTATCATTAGATAGAATTCATCGATTTATTTTAAATACATAAAAATTTCAGCGGAATAAACGCGTTTGCTAAAAGAAATTAAACACTGAATTAAAATATATAAATTTTAAATTTAATCGATATTAGAAGTTTTCCAAGCACAAAAAATATTAAATTTAATAGATTCATAGAGGTACTCTAATGATTGAAACTGAGAGACTAATATTAAGACAATGGAAGGAAGCAGATTACTCATCTTTTATAAAAATGGGTTTAGATCCAGATGTTATGAAATATTTTCATGAAGTTTTGACCCCACAACAGAGTATTGAGATGGCGGAAAAAATTTATGAGTTAATTGAACGAAACGGGTGGGGCTTTTGGGCTGTAGAGTTGAAAGATACTAGTGAGTTTATTGGTTTTATTGGATTGCACAATCAACCAGTGTTATTCGAATTTTCTCCATGTGTTGAAATTGGATGGCGGTTATTAAAAAGATATTGGGGAATGGGGTACGCAACAGAAGGTGCAAGAGCTGCATTGATATATGCTTTTGAAGAGCTTAATTTAAATAAAGTAGTTGCATTTACAGCTTTGACAAATAAGCCTTCAGAAGCAGTTATGAAAAGGCTAGGTATGACCGAAGTTAAGCAATTCAAGCATCCAGAATTACCTACAGGGCATATTCTTGAAAATCATATTTTATATGAAATAAATAAAGATACCTTTATAAAATAATTTTGAAATTAATTTATTAAAACTAATCTTTCTTAGACAAGGAATATACAGACCATTTTTTATCTTGAAATTGTTTGAGTCAATGTCTAATCATGACTTCAGTTTCAGAAAAAAGTGGTTGTGGAAGCTCATCAATGCTAAACCATTCCCAACGCTCAAAAATCTCAGGTTCTGTCACGCAAATTTGAGTTTTTAAACGTTCATCTAAAAGTTGATAAATCGTTCCGAACGTAATCTTCACCGCCTCAGCATTTTGATCAATGATCGTATTTAAGGGTTGAATAGACTCAATATATTGACTCAGATCTAAAGCAGTTTCCTCTAACAATTCGCGTACTGCAGCATCCTCAACTGATTCATGCGCATCCATTTTTCCACCTGGAAAACACCATGAGGCAGGTTCATCATTTTTGTTTCTATAACCCAATAGAACTTTTTGACGTTGATCAATCAACATGATGCCCACGCCGATGATTGGGTTACTTTTAATATTCATGATTGTGCACATCTAGCTGCTCTGTGTTCTACAAAGTACAACAGCGATATGACAACGCTAACTTTCAAATGTTTCAAAACATGTAATTTAAATAAAAAAGCATTCACATTTATAGGGGATTTTACCTATCACTATAGTAAAGAAAACCTATTTTATTTCTCTAAAACCTCTATACCGGTGAGAAAAAATCAATATTTCTACAAGATAATCCCTTAATTCAACATAGATTCATCCTTATATTTCCCTGCCTCCTTTCAAGACTAGATTAAGACATGCGCTAGACGATTTAGAACATCGCCAGCAAGGAATTTAGCAACGAGGGGGATGCGGTAATGGTAAGGAAATATCTAACTTCTGTGGCATTGACCACATGTCTTTTCAGTAGCGCAAGTTTAGCGCTTGCCGCTGAAAATGGCGGAAGTGCTTATCCAGATGGGACAGAGAGTTTTTTTGGTGGAGCAATGCCGCCACCTGGGATGTATCTCGTCAGTTATAACCAATACTACAACGCAGATAAATTTAAAAATGATCATCCAGTATTTGATGATTTTAAAATTGATACTTTTGCCACAGTTGCTCGTGGTGTCTATGTCAGTGACAAAACATTTTTAGGCGCGACATGGGGCATGCATGCATTCCTTGTATATGCCAATGCAGATCTTACATTAGGTGGTCGTCAAGATGATCACATGGCAATGGGTGATCTCATTATCGATCCATTCTTATTGGGTTGGCATAAAGGGGATTGGCATGTGGCGACAGGTGTCGACTTTTATATTCCAGTTGGCTCTTACAACAAAAATAGACTCGCAAATATTGGACGTAATTATTACACCATTCAACCGATTATCTCGACCACATACTTAAATAAACAAGGTATCGAAGTCAGTACCAAGTGGATGTATGACATCAATTTCGAGAATAAAGATACCAAATACGAGTCGGGTAATGCTTTGCATGTCGATTACTTAGTCGCGAAACACATGGGACCTTTGGCGGTTGGTGTTGGTGGTTACGTACATCGTCAGCTTGAAGGTGACTCAGGTGAAGGTGCTGTTTTAGGTGATTTTAAAGCTAAAGCAGCCAGCGTAGGACCACAGGTTCGCTATCAATTCCCTAAAGGGTATGCAATCGCAGCGAAATATCAAAAAGAATTTGATGTTGAAAACCGACCAGAAGGTCAGAAGTTCGCAATTGATATCACCATTCCATTTTAAAACATTGTTACCCAAACATTAGAGCAAGCATATAGAGGTAAGGCCATGAAAATTGAGAATCAAGAATATGCAGCAGGCAGTGCTGGAGCTGTCGATTATTTAGTGGTGAATGAGTTTTCAGGCGGTATTGTGGGACCAAGCCAACGTATGCTGGGACCTTTAAAAAATGGTGGAACGTTAAAAACAGGCACACCGCCTGGCTGTTGGGGTCCAATGATTACACCTGCATTCCAAGGTGGTCATGAAGTGACACTCCCTGTCTTTATTGAAGGTGCAGAGGTAGGTGATGCTGTCGCTTTAAAGATTAAGGATATGCATGTCACTTCTACAGCAACCTCATCGGGTGTGATGCAATTTGTTGAAGGGCGTTATAAAGGCGATCCGTTTGTTGCGAAATACTGTGAAGCATGTGGTACAGAGCAACCGGCAAGTTATGTAGAAGGAATTGGTGAAGATGCGATTCACTGTAAAAACTGTGGGGCAGAAGTCAGTGCTTTTCGCTTTTCACATGGTTATGTGATTGTGTTGGATGAAGAAAACAAAGTGAGCTTGACGGTCAATCAAGAGATTGCCAACAAGTTAGCAGGCAATGCCAATGAGCTTTCTGCACTGCCTGAACATGCAGCGCAACATTCAATCTTGTCGCTTGCACGTGCTGATATGCCTGGGGTTGCTGCGCATATGCGTCCATTCCTCGGAAATATTGGTACGACACCTTCACGTGACTTACCAGACTCTCACAACTGCCACGACTTTGGTCAGTATTTGATTGATGCACCGCATAAATTCGGAATGACTGAAGAAGAACTTATCGCAGCCAAAACAGACGGTCACATGGATACCAATTCGATTCGTCCAGGCTGTATTTTGATTTGTCCTGTGAAAGTACCAGGTGCAGGTGTCTACATGGGAGATATGCATGCGCAACAAGGCAATGGTGAAATTGCAGGGCATGCCACGGACGTTTCAGGCGAAACAGAATTACAAGTGGAAGTGATTAAAGGTTTAACAATTGACGGCCCAATTTTACTTCAAGCACCAGATGACTTACCACCAATGGCACGTCCATTTACCAAGGAAGAGCGTGAAAAAGTGAAAGCATTAGGTGCGCGTTGGGGACAAACTGAGATTGAGGAAAGTGGTCCAATCACATTTATGGGAACAGGTAAGAACCTCAATGATGCAACGGACAATGCTTTAAATCGAGCGGCAAAAGTCACAGGTTTAAGTGTGGATGAGGTTATGAACCGTTGCACCATCACAGGCTCTATCGAAATCAGCCGTTTACCAGGAATGGTACGTGCAACCTTCTTATGCCCAATGCCAATTTTAGAAAAATTGGGGATCGCAAACTTAGTTCGCGAACATTACCAACTTTAATTCATCACGTGAACGGCGGTTGATTCAGATGATTCAAACGCTGTTCGCAAATAAGCATGAAATTTACTGAACTTAAAACTTAGAAACGAGAACTTGAACAGGAATGTCATATGAACAGTAATGCAAAACTCCGTTGGGGCGATTTATATCCAGAACTTGGTATTGAGCCGATTCCAACCGAACCATGTATTTCGCCAGAGATCTATCAAGAGGAAATTGAAAAAGTTTTCTCAAAAGTTTGGCTGAAAGTGGGGCGTGTAGAAGAAATACCAAAGAAAGGCGACTACAAAGTTAAACGCTTAGATTTTGCTAAAACCTCAGTCATTTTAATGCACGGTAAAGATGGTGAAATTCGTGGATTTCATAATATTTGTTCACACCGTGGCAATAAAGTTGTGGTGGAGACTGGCAATGAAACTTTTGGTTCAAATAAAGCTGCAGTCGTGACTTGCCGTTTCCATGGCTGGGTTTACGATGCTAAAGGTGATTTGGTTAGTGTACCTGAAGAAGAAAAATTCACTTCTTGTTTTGATAAAGGTCATAACGGTCTTGCACCTATTCGTACCCAAGTTTGGGAAGGTTTTATTTTCATCAATTTGGATAATGATGGCACTCAATCGGTAGAAGAATTCTTAGGTGGTATGGGACAGCATTTAGGCGGTTATCCATTCCATGAAATGGAAGAATGCTTTGCCTATAACACAGTTCTGAACTGTAACTGGAAAGTCGCTCATGACGCATTTGCTGAAGCGTATCACGTGGCGACCATTCATGCAGGCTCTTTCCCGAATGTATTCGCATCAGGTTTACAAGAAGTGCAATTGTTTGGTGATCATCGTACTTGCGCTGTGTGCTTAACCAAAAACGCCAATCCAAAACCAGCGGCTGCATTGTCAGGTGAGATCACTGGCGCATCATTGGTGAATCACTATGAACGTGTTCAGCTACCTAAATCAGTCAATCCAAATGATCGTGATGACTTCTCGTTTGAATTATCTGTCATTTTCCCGAATATCTTGGTGCATGTGACTGAAGGTGTATGGTTCACCCATCAGTTCTGGCCGGTCGGTCATAACCAAACCCGTTGGGAGGGTCGCTATTACCTGCCTAAAGCGAAAACCTATTCAGAGCGTTGGGCGCAAGAGTTTGCACAAGTATTACAACGTAATGCGTGGTTAGAAGATACTGCCACCATGGAAGATACCCAAGAAGCACTTGAGTCTCGAGCGAAAAAAGTGATGCATCTACAAGACGAAGAAATCCTGATTCGTCACGGTTACCACGTTCTTGAACAATACCTGAATCGCGCATAAGGAGAATGCACATGTCAAACATCATTTCACAATTGCCAGCTGACTTTTCAAGCTTAGAACCTTATGTCGCGAAATGGGCTTTAGGGACATCGAAACAACGTCATGCAGCACGCTTAAATTCGACTACAGCTGAATTGCAAGCTTTTTACGATGCTATTTTGCCTGAAATGCGCAAGCTCCTTGCAGCACTTGACCAATACGCTTTAGGTACCTTGCCTGAAGAGCTGCACAAGTTGTACTGGTTAAGCCTGAGTTTTGCCGAAGTTGCTCCACATATTGAACTTTATAAAGGTTCAGTAGGTGTGCCATACGCCTTTGAAGAAAAGCGTTTCGTTTATGAAACTGGTGATGTAGTTAACGTTTAAAAGGATCTCGAAGATGAGCCAGCACAATCTAGAACAGCGTTTGCACTATCTGGAGACCTGCGAGGCGATTCGTAGCCTGATCGGTCGTTATGCAACAGCGGCTGATCAGCGCAACAATTCAGCCATTTTACAGCATGTATTTCATGAGGATGCCATATGGTGTGCAAATGGTTTTGGAGAATATCAAGGACGCCAAAATATCTTGAATGCATTGTCAGAGATTGCAGAAGCACAAGTGCTTTGGAGCTTACATATCATGGCGATGCCAGATATTGAAGTCATTGATCAAAATCATGCAAACGCGTCATGGATGCTTTGGGAAGTCTGTAATCTGGCAGATTCATCAACACAACAAAACCAACCAACAACCTGTTGTTTAGGTGGTTTTTATAAAACGGAAGTACGTCGGAATCAATGGGGTGAATGGAAATTTGATCGTGTCGAACTGAATCTGACCTTCAATCAACCTTATCCGAACACAGCAATATAGGCACTGTATCAGTACGGCCTAAGGGGAATTCAAGATGAGAAAAATCGCAATTATCGGTGGTGGACAAGCAGGCTTATTACTGGCGTTCTCGCTACTCGAAAATAAATATGATGTCACTTTATATGTAGATCGCCCTGCGGATGAATTGTTACACGGTCGTATGGTCAGTACCACGATGTTCTTCGCCAATACATTAGAGTTTGAACGCAAACTTGGTTTGAATTTCTGGGATGGTAAAGCCCATCATGGTCAAGCCATTCATGTAGATTTCCGTGGTCCAGATGGTTCAATTGCATTGCCACTTACAGGATTCTTGCATCAGAACAAAGGTATCGCGATGGATCAGCGAACCAAGTATCACCGTTGGTTAGAAGAATATCCACGCCGTGGTGGCAAGCTCATCATTCAAAATGTCAGTCCAGAAGATTTGGAAGTAATCACTGCTGAAAATGATCTGACGATTTTGGCGGCAGGTAAGGGCAATATCACGAGCCTATTCAAACGTAATGAAACACGTTCAGTGCATCAAACACCGCCACGTAAATTGGCTGCTGCACTCGTCGTAGGTGATGATTTGTGTGGTCCAAATAGTTGGCAAGGTCAACCCTCACAGACCTTACATTTCAACTTCGTGGCAGGTGCAGGTGAATACTTCAGTATGCCATTCTACAGTCACACGCATGGTCCATGTCGTAGTTTCTTATTTGAATGTGTACCGAATGGTCCAATGGATATCTTCGATGATGTGACATCTGGCGAAGAAATGGTCCAACGCATGAAAGAAGCGGTTGCCAAAGTAACACCAGATCAAAGCTTCCGTATGGTCGATAATATGGAATTAAGTGATCCAAATGCATGGCTCAAAGGTGCATTCCGCCCTGAAGTTCGAGATCCTGTTGCAACCTTAGATAACGGTGCAAAAATTTGGGGGATTGGAGACACTGTCATTGTAAATGATCCAATCGCAGGACAAGGCGCAAACAATGCAACTCGTATGGTGGAGCATTATTTAGCTGCGATTTTAGCACGAGGTGATGAAGACTTTAGTGCAGATTGGATGACAGAAGTATTCGAGCAATTCTGGGAAAATTCAGGTCGTTATACCACAGAATTTACCAACTTGCTGTTAAACCCACCAAGTGAAAGCTTATTGCAAGTGTTAGGCGCAGCATCGCAAAACCAAGCCATTGCAGATGATTTTATGGGGCATTTCAACAATCCATGTGGTTTCTGGCCAGCGGTAGATGGTGAAGCTGGGGCAAAAGAGTACTTGTCACGAAAGGAGTTTCAACATGCAGCTGCCTGAATTACTTTGGCAGGATGTTGATCTGGCGGAAGCGAAATCGCTCCGTCAGGCATTTGGTGGCTTTGCGACAGGAGTGGCAATCGTCACTTGCCTAGACCAAGATCAACAACCTGTAGGGTTGACGATTAATTCCTTTAGTTCAGTGTCTTTAGATCCTGCATTGGTGTTATGGAGTTTAGTCAATCATTCTCCGAGCCGATCCATTTTTGAAAATGCTGAATACTTTGCGATCAATATTTTAGGTGCACATCAGCGAGATGTAGGTTTGAACTTTGCTAAGCCGATTGCGGATAAGTTCCAACATGGCACGTGGACTATTCAAGATTGCAAAGCACCTATTTTAGAAGGTTGTGTGGTGCAGTTTGTTTGCAAACGTGAACAACAAATTGAAGCAGGCGATCATCAAATTTTCTTAGGAAAAATTGAGCAATGTCGTCACAGTAACCAACGTCCACTGTTGTTCTGCAAAGGTCAATTTAATGAATGGCCTGAGTACAAGGAGGTTTCATGACAGACTTAAATGGCAAAGTGGTCCTGGTGACAGGTGGTGCAACGCACATTGGTCAAGCCGTGGTGCAAGAATTAAAAAGCTTAGGTGCACAAGTCATTGTTGCCGACATTAATCAAACGCAAGGTCAGCAAGTGGCAGACGCAACCCAAGCGCAATATGAATTTTTAGATCTCGCTAATGATGACAGTATTCGCACATTAAGTGCCAAATTAACACAGTTAGATATTTTGGTGAATTTGGCGTGTTTGTATGAAGATCATGGATCTGCCTCAACACGTCAAGATTGGCAAAATACTTTTAATGTGACCGTGTTTGGTCATGCAGCACTGGTCCAGGCATGTCGACCTTTGCTGCAGGCCAGCGTTGATGGTGCAGTGATCAATATTAGCAGTGTCAGTGCACGCATTGCACAAAAAGAACGCTGGGTCTATCCAGCGTCTAAAGCAACTTTAGAACAACTCACACAAAGCATGGCGCTTGATCTAGCGCAAGATGGTATTCGTGTACATGCACTCTCATTAGGTTGGACTTGGTCAGTACCAATGCAAATGATCTCTGGCGGAGACCGTACCAAGACGGACCGCGTGGCAGGACGTTTCCATGTGTTAGGGCGTATTGCGGATGCAGAGGAAGTCGCACAAGCATTAAGTTTGTTGTGTAGCCCGAAAGCAAAATTACTCACAGGCAGTGTGATTCATGCCGATGGTGGTTATCACATTCTAGGTCCTGAAGCCACAGATTCACCGATAGAGGAGTTAACTCAATGAACATTAAAATGACCAATGTTGCTGAGAAATTTTTGTGTTCAACCTCTGATGTGGAACAGGGTGAGGGACTACAAATCATTATTGACGGTTATCCTCCATTGGCAGTGTTTCACTTAGAAGATGGCGAGTTCTATGTCACCGATGATACGTGTACACATGGTGATGCATCATTGGCAGATGGTGAGATTGATGGCTGTGAAGTGGAGTGCCCATTTCATGCGGGTGCATTTAATATCAAAACCGGTGAACCATGTGGTGCACCTTGTACGATTCCACTGAAAACCTATCAATCGATTGTACGTGACAATAATGTTTATTTGGTGGAGTGATGCCGATGTATAAAATCCAAATAGACGGTCAAGCCGAATTTTATTGTTCAGCTAATGATGTATTGCTACGCGGTGGCTTACGTGAAGGATTAGGCATTCCTTACGAATGTAATGCGGGTGGTTGCGGGACGTGTAAAATCGAAGTCCTGTCAGGTGAAGTAGAAAATTTATGGGCAGATGCACCTGGATTAAGCGATCGTGATAAACGTAAAGGTCGGTTACTGGCGTGTCAGTGTCGCCCCAAATCTGATTGTGTCATTAAGCTTCGTTTAGACGAACAATGTGTTCCTAAAATTATTCCAAAACAAAAAAGAGTAACATTGAAGCATGCTCATTTGGTGACACATGATATTTTGGAAGTACATTTTCAATCAGATGAGCCAGCACAATTTATTCCTGGACAATACGCTTTAATTTGGGTGAATCAACAGTTACTTCGTGCGTACTCAATGTCTAACCTACCGAATGAAGAGGGGTTATGGATCTTCCAAATTCGACGTGTTCCTGATGGTAAAATGACCAATTTGTTATTTGATGAACAGTTACGTGAAAAGGCTGATATTCAAATTGATGGTCCATATGGGTTAGCGCATTTACAAGAGAAGCCTCGCCCTATTGTCTGTGTGGCTGGTGGTTCTGGACTTGCTCCCATGTTAGCGATTGCTCGTGGCGTTGCAGTTAACCCACATTTGCAACATCAAAAAGTCTGGTTTTTCCATGGTGGTCGTGAGCAACGTGATTTGTTTACTGAAAATCAATTACGTGACTGGACAGAGTTAGGGGAACGCCTCAATTATGTACCTGCAACCTCCTCTGAACTCATTGAAGGTATCCGTTCGGGGTTTATTCATGAAGTGATTCAAGATGTATTAGGCGAACAGTTGCTTGAGCATGAAATTTATTGTGCAGGTCCGCCACCGATGGTGAAATCTATTGAGCAAATGGCCCATCAAGCAGGTATTCCACAACAACAAATTCATTTTGATCGTTTCTTTTAATCGAAGATATCATTTTTCTCCCGCTCAGGCGATGGTTAACCCATCGCCGGTATTGAGCGATCACGACACATCAAGACCATATTGACGATCTGTGCGATAGATTCAGTTCCTAATTTCTGACGAATATGAGTGCGGTGAATTTCTACTGTTTTATGGCTGATATTCAACATTTGTGCGATATGTTTACTCGAAAGTCCATCGACCAATAAATTTATAATCTCACTTTCTCTTGGTGATAAAGATTTCAATTTAATCATCTGTTCTTGACGTTTTTCTTCTTCAATAAAGTCTTGTTCAGCAAGTTGCAGACAGGCTTGGATTTGATTAAGCATATGTTGTGGATTAAAAGGTTTTTCTAAAAAATCAAATGCCCCAGCTTTCATCGCATTGACCGACATTGGAATGTCGCCGTGACCAGTCATGAAAATGATCGGCATACGGTTTTTTTGTTGGTTCAATTGTTGTTGTAATTGCAAGCCACTCATTCCTCGCATACGAATGTCAAGAATCAAACATGCAGGCGTTTGCGGGCGCTGATAATTCAGGAATTCAGTAGCACTATTGAATGTTTTTGTTTCGAGTTGCACGGAATCGAGCAACCATGTGAGTGAATTACAAATGTCTTGATCATCATCTATCACATACACAATGGGCTCGGGAACATGAGAATTGGTTAAATACATTTTGTACGCTCCTGTGCTGCCAGAGAGATATTAAAAATAGCGCCGGACTCACCTTCACAGACCCATAAATAACCATGATGGTTTTCAATGATGCTTCGAGACAGAGTTAAGCCAATACCCATGCTGTTGTTTTTACTTGAATAGAAAGATTCAAAAATTTGTTCTGGATTTTGCCCTTCGAGTCCAGGCCCATTATCTGCAATTGCAATTCGAGCATGTTGGTTATGTTGCCAAGTGCGGATATAAATGTCCCTTTCACCCTCAGGGTTAGTTTGTAGAGCATCGACCGCATTGAAGACGAGATTGATAATGACTTGGCTAAAGAGCGTTTCATCTGCTGATATAAAAATAGGCGAAACACTTAATTCATAATGGATGGTACATCCACCTTGATCTGCTTTAAGCTTAATCAAAGGATGTAACTCTTGAATAAGATGACTCACAGAATGAATCTGGAAATTCGCTTCGCCTTTACGTAAAAAGCTTCTCATGCTGTGAATAATGCCATTGACGCGATGTGTTTGATTTAAAGCAGCATTGAGGGCATCAAGAGTCTCTTGTGTGTTGGCTAAACCGTTTTGAATGCGAATAATACTACCTCCAACGTAATTGTTGAGTGCAGCCAGTGGTTGATTTAATTCGTGGGCGAGCGCTGTAGCCAGTTCGCCCATCGTTTTGCAACGTGACATATGACCAAGTTGCTTTTCACGAGCACGTGCTTTTTCTTCAGCCTCAATACGCTCAGTGATATCACGATAATTCACCAATACTCCCTGAATATCAGGGTGATCTAATAAGTTACGATAGGTTGCCTCTTGGTGTCGCCATTTTCCATTGTGGTGCAAGATTTTGTAATGAATCACACCAACTGCACGTTGTTCCGTTTTCTTAAATAGAAGCTGTCTGACTTTAATACGATCATCAGGATGAATTGCAGTTAACACATTCTTATTGAGTACAAAGCGATCCCGATAACCAAGAATACCTTGTAATGATGGGCTGGCATAAAGTAGTTTGCCTTGTAAGTCGAGAATAGCAATTCCATCTCCAGAATGCTCAAGCAGCATTTTGAAATATTGATCTTTAGACTGTAGAGCATATTGATACTTTTTGATTTCGCTGATGTTACGTACTAGAGCGAGAAGCTTTGGTTTATTTTCAATCTCAACTTTTTTAAGACATACTTCAACTGGGATATGACGTTGGTCTTGAGACTCTATTAACCATTCAAATGTGATTGCTTCGTCTTTTGTAGTGGCGGCCTGTTGAACTTTTCGGAGTGCATGATGCAAATCAAAACCATGTTGAAAAGCACTGATCTTTTCAACGTTCATTTGTGTCAATTCAGATTTACTATATCCAGTAAGTTCTACAGCGGCTTCATTGGCATCCATAAATTGGACACTGCCAATATCATGTACAAAAATTGCATCGCCCGCTTTATCAAAAATAGTTTGATAATATTGTAAGCTGGTCATTGTAGGTCCTTACCTGAGATGGCTTCCGGCTATCGGGTATAGGGTGAAATATCGTCACTGATAAATCATTTTTTTTATAAGTAAATACTGCATTAAGGGGCAGCATCTTGCAATTAGACTTAGGGTCTAATTACATACTTTTAACATATAAAAATATTCATGTGAAAAATTTATCAGTGATCTCAATGTTATGCAATTTAGATACCATGTTACTTCAACTGATTTAGGTGACAGTTACACGAGGAATGTTAGCTCAAAAAATATCATCTTTTTATCTAACGAATAAAATCAAACTTTATGCTATCTACATACAATCCTTTTTTGATTAGTCATTACACTGGATGAGGCATAGAATAAAACCCGTCAGTCCTACTCATTAAAGTGATATTTTTATGGCGTTCAGTTGGATTCTCTTTACCCTCATGGCTGCTTTTATGCAGGCTTGGCGCAATGCCTTTCAAAAACAATTGAGTACCACTGTCGATGTATGGGGCGTCACCCTTGCACGCTTTATCTTCGCCTTGCCTTTTGCATTGATTTATTTGAGTAGCCTTTATCACTTCTCACCTGTAACAGCGACTGTTCAATTTACGACAAAATATTGGGTTTATATTTTTATCGCAGGCATTAGCCAAATTTTAGCCACTGCATTGATGGTGCAGTTATTTAAACAAAAAAACTATGCCATTGGCGTGGGACTGGCTAAAAGTGAAGCGATCTTAGCTGCAATCATTGGCGTTGCTTTTCTCTCTGATCATTTGTCATGGTTGGCATGGTTTGGGGTGTTACTGGGTGGTTTTGCTGTGTTTCTGTTGAGTCGGGGACATGGTTTTACAGGATTTTCACCCAAAACACTGGTGATTGGCATCGGAAGTGGTTTGTGTTTTGCTATCACTTCACTATTGGTTAGAGAGGCCAGTCTTGAACTAACAATGTTGCCAACAATTCATCGCGCTGCATGGGTATTACTGTCGGTGATTGGCTTACAATGTTTGAGTATGCTTTTGTATCTCAGTTTATTCAGTCATCAAACGTTGCTGGCGATGTGGCAACGTCTAGGACTGACCTTTAAAGTCAGTGTATGTAGTTTTATGGCATCTCTCGGATGGTTTACTGCCATGAGTATGATGAGTGTCCCAGTTGTAAAAACACTTGGTCAAATTGAAATCTTATTTAGTTTGTTGATCTCCGCTTATTTCTTTAAAGAAAAGTTAGCGAAAGCCGAACATTGGGGATTAGCCTTAGTTGTGATTGCAGCAATCTTGGTGATTTGGGCTTAAATATTTTTAGAGATCATCAAATATTATTTAATAAGAAAGAAGGGGATGCACCAATAGATTTCATGTTGGCATGAATAATGCTTAATTTTGATGCGTAAATGGATTGATGTTGAACAAGACATTTCGCGAGTTGAAATTAAAGCAAAGTATTCAAGCGACAATAGGAAAGGCATGAAAATCTATACTCAAAGAATAGAAGCAGTGACAGAAGATCAAGCTTTCGAAACTGTGCAACTCAACTTTGATACACGACAAAAGAGCCGTTTTCGTGCAACTTTAGTTTCAGGGTGCGATATTGGTGCAGATTTACCGCGCACAGGTATTCTTCGCGGCGGATCATTTATTGCAACTGAATCAGGTGACTTACTGCGGGTGGACGCATTGCCCGAACGCCTGATGTGTGCCCAAGCTTCTTCTGATTTTGAGCTTTTGAAAGCAGCCTATCATTTAGGGAATCGTCATGTCCCTCTTATGCTCACGCCTAGTGCACTATATTTTGAACCTGATCATGTCTTAGCAGAAATGGTCGAAGGATTGGGTTTAATGGTGACTGAAGTGGATCATCCATTTGAGCCAGAAAGTGGTGCTTATGCTCAGCATGGACATGATCATCGTCTCAGCCCAATCAAAGCGATTCATGCTCATGCGCATCACTAATGCAGCTCACTTACTCAAACTGTTAACTTTGTCGTCTACAGCTTTGCCTGTAGGCGCTTATTGCTATTCGCAAGGTGTTGAAAGTGCGATCGATCAAGGTTTGATCCATGATGAGCAATCCAGTATTGCGTACTTCGAAGAAGTTCTGGAAATGCTTTTGGTTCGTTTTGAGCTACCTGTATTGAAGCGTTTGATGCAGGCCCATGATGATGAACAGCAGTTTAATCATTGGGCGCAGTTGTATCGAGCCAGTCGTGAAAGTCGTGAGTTATTGGCTGAATCGCAGCAGTTGGCATTTTCCTTGAACGCATGGATTAAAGATGTATTGAAAATGCCCGTTACGGTCAAAAAACAACTTGGATTTGTACCTGTATATGCTCAGTTATGTGGGCGATTGGATCTGAATATCGAAGATGTTTTAACGGCGTATACATTTACTGTTTTAGAAAACCAAGTACTTGGCGCAGTCAAAACTGTGCCGCTCGGACAGATGAGTGGTCAACGAATTTTGTGGCATTTACATGGTTTAGTCCCAGATGCCATAACGCATGCAATGTGTATAGAAGATCATCAACTCAGCAGTGCCTTACCTCAATATGCCATGCTCAGCATGTCCCATGAAACACAATATTCGCGTTTATTTAGATCTTAAAAATTATCATAAGGAATCAATCATGTCAGAACGTTCTCCTTTACGTGTCGGAATTGGTGGACCAGTCGGCTCTGGTAAAACAGCACTGACTTTAAATTTATGCCGTGCATTACGTAATAAATACAATATGGCGGTGGTGACCAATGATATTTATACAAAAGAAGATTCCAACTTCTTAACTCGTCATGAAGCCATGTCACCCGATCGTATTGTGGGGGTGGAAACTGGCGGTTGCCCTCATACGGCTATTCGTGAAGATGCCT
The DNA here is from genome assembly GCF_056779915.1 of Acinetobacter sp. ANC_7513. NCBI lineage: Bacteria > Pseudomonadati > Pseudomonadota > Gammaproteobacteria > Moraxellales > Moraxellaceae > Acinetobacter > Acinetobacter sp. ANC_7513. The sequence goes on along the minus strand of NZ_JBWYIW010000007.1, from coordinate 146,885 downwards.
CAATCAATTTGGCAGCGATTGATGACTTATGTGAAAAGTTTGATGGTCTAGAGTTAATTATCATTGAAAGTGGTGGCGATAATTTGGCAGCAACGTTTAGCCCTGAACTGTCTGATCTGACGTTATATGTGATTGATGTTGCTGGTGGTGAAAAAATTCCACGTAAAGGTGGTCCAGGCATCACCAAGTCTGACTTACTGATTATCAATAAAACAGATCTGGCGCCAATGGTTGGAGCGAATTTGCAGGTGATGGACCAAGATGCCAAGCGTATGCGAGGAGATAAACCGTTCTTGTTTTCAAACATGAAAACTGAAGATGGTTTAAACGAGATTATCAGTTTTATTGAAAAACAAGGTTTATTCAAAGCTTAAACAAGAGGGCTTAAAGGATGAAACAATGCAATAAATTCGGTCTATTCATTCTGGCAAGTGTTCCGAGCCTTGTAATGGCACATCCAGGCCATCATCACCATGACGCTAATTTTTGGACGGGCTTCATTCATCCGTTTACAGGATTGGATCATTTGATGATGGCACTCAGTTTCGGCGTTTTGATGTGGAGCATGTCTAAAATTTGGAAGATGATAGGGGCATGGGGCTTGCTTACAGCGCTTGTTGCTGGATTCAGTTTAGGTGCGCATGGAATTATTCCGAATGGCGTTGCAGAAATTGGAATTGTAGGTTCATTGTTCATCTTAGCTGTAAGTTTATGGACCAAATCGAACAGAATTTTTCCAGTTGCAGCAGTGTTTCTATCAGTTTTTCATGGTTCAGCACACGGAGCTGAATTAGCGATGAATGGAAATGTTGGCGTTCAGATTTTAGGCATGATTACTGCCATGGCAATGATTTATGCTCTTGGACTGGGTTTAGGGGCATTGATGGTGAAATTTGTTCCACAAGGTAAAAAGATTGTAGGTGTGCTAGCAGCATTGGTTGCAGTAATTGGTTTAGCGTGATCAAACTTGGCAAAATAAAAAAACTCCGCAAGCGCGGAGTTTTTTATTCATCAGGGTAATCAGCCACCATTCGCAAGACTTTCAAGCGCTTCCCAGCGCTCTAATTTCTCTAAAAGTAACTCATCAATTTCAGTAAGGCGAATCGAAAGTTGAGTTGCTTTGTCACTATCTGTCACAAATAAAGAACCATCAGCTAAAAGCGCATTAATCTCGGCTTGTTCCTTTTCCAAAGCTTCCATTTCAGCAGGAAGTTGTTCTAAAGTACGTTGATCTTTATAGCTTAGTTTTACTTTTTTAACTGCGGGTGCAGGGGTTGCCGCCGCTTCAGCTTTTGCAGCTGCTTTCTTCACCGCAGATTTCTGATCGACTACAGTTTGATCAGGACGTTGCATGAGGTAGTCTTGATAACCACCGACATATTCATCGATATTGCCTTTGCCATCGAATACCCAAGTTGAGGTCACGACATTGTCCATAAAGGCACGGTCATGCGAGATCAACAATAAAGTTCCTTTGTAATCACTGAGCATCTCTTCAAGCAGCTCAAGCGTCACCATATCCAAGTCATTGGTTGGCTCATCCATCACGATGAGGTTCGATGGTTTAAGCAGTAATTTCGCTAATAAAATGCGGTTACGTTCACCACCAGAAAGGGCTTTTACAGGTGTACGAGCACGCTCAGGGGAGAACAAGAAATCTTGTAAATAGCTATAGATATGACGACGTCCGCCATTGATATCGACAAAGTCTGACCCTTCGGCCACGTTGTCTTTTACCGATTTTTCAAGATCGAGCACGTTACGAAGCTGGTCAAAATAAGCCACTTCGAGTTGTGTCCCTGTTTTGACCGTACCTGAGTGTTCTTGTTGACCCAAAATTGCTTTGATCAGCGTGGTTTTACCGACACCGTTGTCACCGACTAGACCAATACGGTCACCGCGTAGCACCAATGCGTTAAAGTTTTTGATAATTGGAGGATTGTCGCCAAATTGCACACTGAGGTTTTCAATTTCGAAGACCACTTTGCCTGAACGTTGAGCATCTTGGGTGGCCATGCTCACTTTGCCTTGCTGCGAACGGCGGGCTTTAGATTCTTCTCGTAATGCTTTTAAGGCACGCACACGACCTTCGTTACGGGTACGACGTGCTTTAATACCTTGACGAATCCAAACTTCTTCTTCTGCTAACTTTTTATCGAACAGCGCATTTTGTTTTTCTTCTGCTTCCATCTGTGCAGCTTTGAGTTCGAGGTAACGTGAATAGTTCCCTTCATAACTGCGTAAGATGCCACGATCCAGTTCCACAATACGTGTAGCAATACTGTCTACAAATGAACGGTCATGCGAAATGAAGAGTAATGTTAGATTATTTTGATCGAGTAAGAATTTTTCTAACCACTCGATACTTTCAACATCTAAATGGTTCGTTGGTTCGTCGAGTAACAAAACATCAGGTTGGGTGAGTAGTGCGCGTGCAAGAAGCACACGACGTTTACGACCACCTGAAAGATCAGCTAAATCAGCATCAGGATCAAGTCCCATTTTACTGAGGATTGAATTCACTTTAGTTTCAAGTGCCCAACCATCTAATTGATCCATTTTATGTTGCAAGTTACCCATGCGATCGCAAGCTTCCATATCGCCGACTACACAAGCTTCGCTTGCTTCGTGATAAGCTCTAAGAACAGAAGCTGCTTCACCTGCGCCATCTGCCACAATATCTGCAACACGTCCCGAGTCCATTGGCACGTCTTGAGCCAGCATAGAAATGGTAATACCATTTTGCAGGGAAACTTCACCAGCGTCAGGCAATAAACTTCCATCAATGAGTTTAAGTAAAGTAGACTTACCCTCACCATTACGGCCAATCAAACACACTCGTTCGCCGCGCTCTAAACTAAAATTCGCGCCGTCGAGTAAGTACGGTCCACCAAATGCGAGTTGGACGTCCCTTAAGGTAATATAGGCCATAATGTTTCCTGAAATCCCCTGATGAGGACTTATAATGTCGAATCAAAAAAATCTAAATGAGCAGGCGTCATTTTCCGCACCCATAGAAGATTTGCAAGTCCGAATTGCATTTTTAGATGAATTAGTTGATCAGTTAAATATTCAAATTGCATTACAAAGCCGTGAAATCAGCGATTTAAAGAAACAAATGCAAATTTTGTATCAACGTGTTGAAGCTACTCATGCTGACGATGGTGTTGCTCCATTTGATCCAATTTTGGATAAACCGCCACATTATTAAGACGTGACATAAATACTGATTATTTATTAAGAAGTATGCGTAAATAGTTTGACCTTTGATATGAAGGTCGTTGTAATAGTCTTTTCACTTGCCGAATTCTGAATCTTATCCTATGAGCGCTAAAGTTGTCCTAATAGATCTTGAAAATAACATGCCGACTTCGACGTTATTTCGGGAGATTGTGCAACATTACACCACGACCTATCTATTTCATTCGAAAGGGAGTTTTTATTACAGTCTCACTGATTTGACTGAATTTGCGAGTTGGATTAGTAGTGGTCAAATTGTCATTTTAGAAATGCTTGAGGCAAAAGAAAAAGAATTTGAGTACGCTGTGATTGTGGGGCAAATCTTGGCATTGGTTGAGCATGGCGCAGAGATTGATGTGATTTCTGCACGAGACTGTAGCACCATGTTGGCTGACATGATGCGAGCTTCTGGCATTCAATGTAATTTGATACAGGTACAACCAGAGCAACCTGTGTCAAAACTCAAATACAACGTGCCTTCAGTTGAAACTATTCGTCAAAATCATGATTTATTTAAAGTAAAGCAGTATTGTGATGTTGTGGTTCGTATGGAAGGGAAGCCCAACACCTTAGCTAAGCTTAAAAACTCGATCGAGAATACGTTGCGCATAAATGACGAGCACAGCGCTAAATTGATTGGCATGCTGATTAATTTAAAGGTAGTTAAAAAAGAAGGTGAGCAAATTTCCTTTCGTAAAAAGGTATTAAAGCAGTGGGCTCAATTGGATATGAATGTTGATGAAGATGTAGTAGCAGACCACAAGCTTGGTCAGGTAGATGCGTTATTGGCGAAGCTACATATCGAAGCAAAAGACATTTTAGCTGAAATTGAAGAGTCACAAGACATTCAACATATTCAGAGTGATTTGTTTAAAAATTTTGAAAAAATAGATCCTGTCCAGCTGGAAGTCATCCAAAAATTGAACGCTTTAAAATCCGGAAAGCCTAAAGATATTTATGAACTGCGTGATTTATTAGAACAGCTATTTCCAAAATCTGATGTGCGATTATTGCTTAAGGAAATGATTGATAAGGGATATATTTATTGGAATGGTCATGAAGTACTTTATAGCCATGAGATGTTTTTGAACTAAAATATGCCTAGGAAAAAAGCGATGATTTTATCGCTTTTTTTTTATTTCAGTTGCACTGTGCTTAGGTGGGTTATACCACATCGTGCCTTATTTGGTTCAGGTCTCAATACTGGTTTCATGCCGCTATAAATCGTATTTTTAATTTTCAACTTGCCTTTTATATTCGGCTTATGCAACTCTAATATAAGAAGCAAAAGGTGAACTATGGAAAATGCTGGACTTTGGATAACGATTCTTATCGTTGTGTTTGTGCTGGGCTCGATCTTCGGATTACGTGTAAATCCAAGAGAAAAAGCTTTGGGGATTATGCGTGAGAAAGCGCGAAAAATGGGATTACACCCACGTTTGATTGCTGCACCTTCATGGACCAATATTCCAATGGCATCAGAAAATCGTGCCAGTATGGTGGCGTATTACAGCGTTATCATTCCTGATGGTCGCCTACCTTTAATGCGCGCTTTGGTTGAAAATGAAAAACTCAATGTTGTTCACGGAAATGAGAAATTTAATGATTTCCCCATTGCATTAAAAGGGATTTATGCTATTGATATGCAGTCTAATTGCGTCGGTTTGTACTGGAATGAAGAAGAAGATCTTCACGCTACACAACTTGATGAAATGAAAGCACTTTTACATAAATTGGCTGAAATTTAATTTTTTTAATCTTATAGGAATAACGGTTCACTATGGCGAATGCTCCTAAGTCCACATCCAAAAGCGCTACAGCTCAATCGTCAGAAGCTGGAAAAAAACGTGCTTTAGTGATCGTCGAGTCGCCTGCTAAAGCGAAGACCATTAATAAATACTTAGGTTCAAACTACATTGTGAAATCATCTGTGGGTCATGTCCGTGACTTACCAACAGGTGCTTCAAAAAGTACGGAAAAGAAACCAGTAACACGTACCAAACAGACTGCTGAAGAGAAAGCTGAAAAAGCTCAACAGGCACTGATTAATCGTATGGGGGTAGACCCTGAGCACGGTTGGAAAGCACACTATGAAGTGCTTCCTGGTAAAGAAAATGTTGTTTCAGAACTGAAAAAGCTTGCTTCGCAGGTTGACGAGGTCTATCTCGCAACCGATTTGGACCGCGAAGGAGAAGCAATTGCTTGGCATTTAAAAGAAGTCATTGGTGGTGATGACTCTCGTTATAGACGTGTGGTTTTCAACGAAATTACTAAAAATGCCATTCAAGAAGCATTTAAACAGCCTGCTCGTTTAGACATTGATAAAGTCAATGCACAACAAGCACGCCGTTTCCTTGATCGTATTGTTGGCTTTATGATTTCACCACTATTGTGGGAGAAGATCGCACGTGGTTTATCTGCGGGTCGTGTACAGTCAGTTGCTGCGAAACTTGTGGTAGAGCGTGAGCGAGAAATTCGTGCTTTTATTCCTGAAGAATATTGGCAAGTTTTTGCAGATACCAAATCTAAAAAAGATGATATTCGTTTAGAAGCAGTCAAACAGTCAGGTAAGACATTAAAACTTCAAAACAAAGCACAAACAGATGCTTTATTGGATGTTTTAAAAGAAGCTGAATTTAAAGTTGCTGCCCGTGAAGATAAACCGACCAAAGTTAATCCGAGCGCACCCTATATCACATCGACCTTACAACAAGCAGCAAGTACTCGACTTGGTTTCTCTGTAAAGAAAACAATGACGATGGCACAGCGCTTGTATGAGGCAGGTTATATTACCTATATGCGTACCGACTCTACATTCTTGAGTGATGATGCGGTCAATATGGTACGTGGACATATCGAAACCGAGTATGGTGAAAAATATCTTCCTGCAAAGCCAAACCGTTTTGGAAATAAAGCAGGTGCGCAAGAAGCCCATGAAGCGATTCGTCCATCAAACGTCGCGTTGAAGGGTGATCAGCTTGCGGGCGTAGATCGCGATGCTCAGCGTCTATATGATCTGATTTGGCGTCAGTTTGTTGCATGTCAAATGACACCTGCTGAATATTTGTCTTCGACAATCTTGGTCGATGCAAACGGTGTAGAACTTAAAGCTAAAGGTCGTACTTTGGTATTTGATGGCTTTACGAAAGTACGTGGCCAGAACAAGTCGGATGATGATGTTTTACTGCCTGCTGTGAAAGTGGGTGAAGTTCTGCAACTTCAAAAGTTAGATCCTTCGCAACATTTCACTAAACCACCTGCACGTTTTACAGAAGCATCATTGGTGAAAGAGCTTGAGAAAAAAGGCATTGGTCGTCCTTCAACTTACGCAGCGATTATTTCAACGATCCAAGATCGTGGCTATGTGAAATTGGATAACCGTCGTCTCTATGCAGAGAAGATGGGTGAAATCGTTACAGATCGTTTGGACGAAAGTTTTAACAACTTAATGAATTATGCATTTACTGCAGATCTAGAAGGTCAACTGGATAAAGTTGCAGATGGTGAGCGTAATTGGAAAGAGTTATTAGATAGTTTCTATGGTGATTTTAAGAAACGTCTGACTACTGCACAGGGTGAAAATGGCATGCGCCGTAATCAGCCTGTTGAAGTTGATGCTGTGCATTGTAAAGAATGTGATCGTCCGATGCAGATTCGTACCGGTACCACAGGTGTATTCTTAGGTTGTTCTGGCTATAACTTACCACCGAAAGAACGTTGTAAAGGTACACTCAACTTAACGCCAGTAGAGTCCTTGGCCGCATTATCTGATGATGAGTCTGCAGAAACCGCAGATTTAATGTCGAAAAAACGTTGCCCAATTTGCGAAACAGCAATGGATAGCTATGTTATTGATGGTGGTCGTAAACTTCATATCTGTGGGAACAATCCAGACTGCGAAGGTTTTGAGCTTGAAGAAGGTGAGTTCAAAATTAAAGGGTACGATGGTCCAACAATTCCATGTGACAAATGCGATGGTGAGATGCAGTTAAAGACAGGGCGTTTTGGTCCTTATTTTGCCTGCACAAGCTGTGAAAATACACGTAAAGTATTGAAGAACGGTCAACCAGCGCCTCCTCGTGTCGACCCGATTAAAATGGAACATTTGCGCTCAACGAAACACGACGACTTTTTCGTATTACGTGATGGAGCAGCAGGCTTATTCTTAGCAGCAAGTAAATTCCCTAAAGTACGTGAAACTCGTGCTCCTAAGGTTGCGGAATTGCGTACGGTTGCTGAACAGCTAGATCCAAAGTATCAGTTTATTCTGCAAGCGCCAGATACTGACCCTGATGGAAACCCAACTTTAGTGAAGTTTAGTCGTAAAAATCAAGCGCAATATATTGGTTCTGAAACGCCTGAAGGTAAACAAACGAAATGGTCTTTGATTTACCAAGATGGTAAATGGATTGAAGCTTAACGTTTAAATAACAGAAAATGCTGACTTAGGTCAGCATTTTTTTATGACATTAAATTTATTGTCTTACACATACTCTTGAGAGATTTTCTATTTCTGTATCAAATAGAATGAAATTCGCAATCATTTCTTTGTTATCGAGTTTTTTAATTAGTAATTTCACAGCATCAGGATCAGCTAAAGCTGATTTAAGGTTTAATTGCTCTTCAACTTGAGCATTGTCTATTTCAAATTTCAGTAATTTATTTTGATCAATTGTGAGTATATGTTCTTGTAAACTCCATTGAGCTTCAGATTGGGTATAAGCAATTGCTTTCTCGTTATCTTTAATAAAGGTCATTTGATTTTTTTCAAAATATTGACCATTTGGTTTGAACTCAGACACTATTTCGCTTTTCGCAGCATAACCCATGTAATCCATTTCTTCAGTACATTTCCATTTGGCTGAAAGTGCTGATAATTGAATATTTTCACTACTGTGTGAATTGGTTGCAGACGAGCTGGTAGCTTGATTACATACAAAAATGAATGTACACAGCACTAAAGTTTTTTTAAATATTTGATATTTTTGCATTGTTATACCGTTATTTTTTTTGGGGAATTGTAAGTTTATTACAATATATATAAGGGTTCTATTTGAAAAATTGAAAATCTCAATGTAATAAATAAGTATCTGAATTAATTTAAATATGAGAATAGCAATAAAGCATGCAGCAAAGGATAGAAACTTTTATTTTGGCTCCCGACTCTTTCAAAGAAAGCATGCCTGCTGAGCAGGTATGCATGATTATGAAAAATGCAATCCATAAAGTCTTACCCGATGCACAATGTATTTTGAATCCAATGGCAGATGGTGGTGAAGGAACCATTGATGCATTGGTCATGGCAAAATCAGGATTAAAAATCGCGTGCGAAGTACAAGGCCCATTCGCTAATCAGCGTGTCATGACTCATTTTGGATTAATTGATCAGGGACAAACAGCAGTCATTGAAATGGCGAAAGCCAATGGCATTCATCTCATACCACCTCATTTAAGAAATCCTTTGTTCACTAATACTGTAGGAACAGGGCAACTGATTGCCGCAGCTCTCGAATTCGGTGTGAAAAAGATCATCATCGGATTGGGTGGGAGTGTGACCAATGATGGTGGTGCTGGTATGGCGCATGCTTTGGGCGTGAAATTTATTAATCAATATCATGAAGTATTTGAGCCAACAGGTGGAAACTTAAACCAAATCGATTCCATTGATGTGTCACAACTCGACCCAAGATTGACTAAAACAGATATTGTTATTGCTTCAGATGTAAACAATCCATTATGTGGTCCACTTGGCGCATCTTATATTTTTGGTCCGCAAAAAGGGGCAACACCTGAAATGGTGCAAGTATTGGATCATAATTTATTGCACTTTGCAGGGGTGGTAGAGCAGCAGCTTTTAGTCGATTTACGTCATCGATCTGGTGCTGGTGCAGCAGGTGGTTTGGGATTTGGTTTGATGGCATTTACAGGCGCAGATATTCGATCGGGTGCTGAATTAATCATTGAGGAAACTCAATTGGCTGAAAAAATTGAGCAAGCTGATTATGTATTTACGGGTGAAGGGAAAATTGATACTCAGACTCAATTTGGTAAAACCCCATTTGCCGTTGCTCAAGTCGCATATCGGCACAACAAGCCTGTATTTGCATTCGCTGGTAGAGTTGGTGAAGGAGTAGAACCATTGTACGAACAAGGGTTTCATCACATCTGTAGTATTAATCCTCTGGATCAAAGTTTGTCAGAATCCTTGAAAAATGCAGTTCAGAATTTAGATTTAACGGTACAAAATATCGTAAGGCAGTATATCTAATTCTCTATGTAAGTGGGCTTTGATGTTTAAAACTGAAGCGTGTTTGTATTTTCTAAATCTAGCTCTGTTAAACTATTGTTATTGTAAAATTGATGAGTAGCGATGAGTTTAGACAGCCTGATTGATGAATTAAATCCTCAACAAAAACAAGCTGCAACCACAGAAGCCTTACATAGTTTGGTGTTGGCGGGTGCGGGCTGTGGTAAAACCAAAACGATTGTGGCACGTGCTGCTTATCTCATTGATCAAGGTGTACCCGCCAATCAAATTCAAATTTTGACGTTTACGCGTCGTGCTGCCAGTGAAATCGTGGCGCGTGTCGAATTGGCACTCGGTGAACAAGCAAAAGGATTACGAGCATCAACATTCCATACTTTTTGTATGTACTTGCTGCGTCGTATACCAAAAGCTTTCAGCTTAGCGCAATTCTCAATTATTGATCGTGATGATCAACTCATGATGTTTCGTTTGATACGTGGTAAAGATGATAAGAAGAATCCCAATCAGCTCCCGAAGCCTGCTGAATTATGTGATCTGTATTCATATGCCAGAAATACGCGTCAAAAGCTAAGTGTTGCCATAGAAAAGCAAATGCCTGAATTCTTAGCAATGAAAGACCTGATTGCAGAAATCATGAAAGAATATGAAACTCGAAAGCAGGCACGTAGCTTTCTTGATTATGACGATATTCTTGCGATCGTGGCATCAGCTTTAGCACAGTCTGAGGGTCTAGTCGATTATGTGGCCTCGATTTGCAGACATATGCTTGTGGATGAAATGCAAGACACCAATCCATTGCAATGGGCGCTATTAGAGCCTTTAAAGGATCGAGTAAGTTTGTTTTGTGTCGGGGATGATGCTCAATCGATTTATGGTTTTCGTGGAGCAGATTTCGAAAACATTCATCATTTTAAAGAGCGTGTGCCAGCAGCACAGATCTTTAAATTAGAAAAAAACTACCGATCTACTCAAGAAATTTTAGATTTATCAAATTGGTTGCTTGATCAAAGTGAGATTAAATATGACAAGCGCTTAAATGCGTATCGAGGTACAGGCATAAAGCCTAAAATTCATATTTTCCCGAATGAGTTTGATGAAGCAAAATGGATTGCCATAGATATTAAAGAGCGACATTTGCTTGAGGGAAGTCCTTGGCGCGATCATATGGTTCTGGTACGTTCAAGCTTTGCAGCTCGTCATATTGAAGCAGCTTTCATTGCAGCGAATGTCCCATATCGGTTTATTGGTGGTATGAAACTTCTTGAAACTGCGCATGTTAAGGATTTACTGAGTTTACTACGGGTCATTGCCAATCCTTCAGACGATATTGCATGGATGCGGTTTTTGACGCTTTGGGATGGGGTCGGTGATGTTGGCGCAAGCCGTTTAGCGCAACAGTTGTTACAGGACCCTCAAGATGACGTCATTGCGGAAAAACTAGAAAAATTTGGACGTATTCCTGCTGAGGCTCTACTCATTATGAAGCAGTTGAATGTGTTAAAGACTGAAGTTCAAGCTTGCGTAAGCTTGGCAATTCAGGCAATAGAAATTCAGTTGAGTGAAAATTACAAAAAGGATTGGGGGCGTCGTCAAGGAGACTTTGAGTTGGTGAAACAGTTAGCTTCAAAACATACTCAGTTAAGTGAGTTTTTAGAAGCCTACGTGCTTGATCCAGTTTCAATCAGTGAAATCGAACGCCAGTCAGATACTGATGTTGTTACCTTAATCACGATACATTCTGCTAAAGGAACTGAACAAAAAGTTTGTTACGTGGCGAATGTGACACCTGGTCAGTATCCACATGCAAGAGCTCAAGGGGATTTTGATGAAGTTGAAGAAGAACGCCGTGTGCTTTATGTAGCACTTACCCGTGCACAAAATGAATTGATTTTAACCAAGCAAAATTTGGTGACGTGGGCAAGGGAACAAGTCGATGAGCAAGGACGAAAAGTTGAAAGCTATTTTCTTAATAATCTTTCAAGACATTTGTGTACAAGTGAAACACATTATAAAACCAGGCAGCAAACGGTTAAGAGTGCTTTGATTGAGCGACAGTCGATTAATTTAGATTTTGGAATTGATCTCGATTAAACTATCTAGATTGTTTCATACAAAAAGTAGAGTAGGCGCGTACTTTTTGGTTTTTTTGCCTATCTTCTTAAGGTTTTTTCATGAAAATTTTAGTTCGTAACTTAGAGCGCAGCATTACTGAAGCTGAGATTCTGGAGTTATTTCAGCAGTTTGGAACAGTAGACTCATGTACATTGGTGTTAGATGCTGCAACAGGCAAATCGAAAGGATTTGCCTTTGTTGAAATGCCACATGGCCGTGAAGCTGTGAAAGCAATTAAGGGGCTGAACACCCGTAAAGTTAAAGGTGCAGGTATTCGAGTAAAAGCTGCAGACGAAAAGCCAGAAGCATAACTTGATGTCTAAATAAAGTAGGAGCAGTTATTGCTCCTTTTTATTTGATATTTTATTTAATTTTACTAATAAATATGAATCTTTTTTAGCTTTTTTGACCAACTTTTGTACTTTGAAGAGTTGACATATTTTTGAAATGTATTTCTGTTATATATTAATATTTTTATTAAAAACATACATTTAAAATCACATTTATATACAAATTATTGTGAAGTATATCTTAATAATAGATTGAATAAGTTTGAGTGAAGTGTGTAGTATAAAAGCTCCATTATAAAACCCCAAAAGGTTATAAAAATGTCTATTCAAGAATTAAATCATCTAGAAACAGAAATCGTATCAGGTGCAGGTACGTTAATCGGTGACACGCTTCAAAACGCATCAAACCTATTTTCGAGCACATTGAATGTTCAAGCTCCAATTTGGAAGCCATTGAGCCTAATTCCTGGTGTTGGTACAGTTCATCAAGCAATTGATGTTGGCTTCCTTGCGATTTCAGAAGGTCTTTACAGGGCTGGAACACTGTTAGGTGGCGATCAAGATCAGGTCAAATTTCATTATGACAATGAAAAAGGCGATGGGACTTATAATCCATTAGGAATTTTTAAGGGTATTGTTCGCTAATATAACCTTAGATTCATTCGAAAGGGTCAGCCATGCATTTGGCTGGCTTTTTTATTTAAGCAGTATGCATTAATAATCAGGCTTTCAATCAATCTTGTTGATCTAAAATTAATCTTGATTTTTTTCTTAAAAGCATTGCGTGATATGGCGTCAACATTTAAGTTGTATGACATAAATGTTGTTAGGAAGTTTTCATGTCTCGTGTTGCTCGTTTTCATGCAGATCGCACTAATCAAAAACTCTATTTTGCCCGTCTATCATGTCAGCAAGCAGAACAGACAGAGCATATTCAACAAGCTCAAGCCCATCGTGAAGCGGCAGTCTTTCATTTGCATGGAGCGGTCTTGGCATTTTTGCAAGAGTTGGTGCGTTATTACCGTTTAAATGATTTTTCACCTACATTAAAATCTATTGAAGAGCATATGGCCGCTAAAGGGCAAGTTTCTCCAGAAATCACCGTGTTACAGCATCTTGCAAAGGATGGTTTTATTGCAGAACTAAAGCGCGCTTATCGTATGTGCCAGTATGCACCTGAACCAAGTGCACCAGAACCTGAGGATGAGACTTCTTCAAATCTTATTATTAAAGTCACGCAGACACCTCAAGCGTGGTTGCCAGACACTCAAATTCTTCGAGAGTGGCATCGTGACTTAACCCATCTTATTGACGGTTTTCGTAACGAAATGGTTGAGTTTTAATTGTAATCATGACAGTTTTAAACGATTAGACTTGAAATATAAATTTTAGAACTTATATAAAATAGTCTAAGCAATGCAAAGTGCATTCAGCATTTTGCCACCATGTGAATCATGGAGGGTATATGTCTATAGAGCAATTGAAAGAATTATTCGGAACACAAGAAGCAATTTTAGAATTGGTGCAACTTGAGAATGGCGAGTTAGCTCTTCGTCACGCTGCATCCGAGGATGAGCCACTTGTGAAAATTCAATTTAATGATGAAGTGAAAGCTTTATTAGGTGATCATATGCCTTTGATTGCCCAACACATGATTCAGGCTGCGTTATTTGCACTTCTCGAAAAACAATCGAATGAATGGCATGCGGAAGTCGTAGATGAAAAACCACAGTTTTATAGCTAAGAAAAAACCGCGCAAATAGCGCGGTTTTTATTTTACTTAGTGAGATGGTGCATGATGATGTGCGATTTCAATTTGATTTAGAATATGATTGCTCATGTTCTTCGCCATTTCTTCCTTCGCGTAATACACTTCACCAATTTCATCTGCACGTATTGCTTCAGCTTCTTCTTTACTTTCTGCACAGATCAAAACTTGAATCTGTGGATTCAGAAGTTTGGCAGTATCTACAATCTTATGAATATCTAAAATATCCATCGGCGAGATAATTAAAAGCCTCGCATGTTGTATATGCGCTTGAATTAATACGCCCGGTTCTGTTGCTGAACCTGATACTGCAGCAATATCTTTTGCACGTAGTTTTTCAACAATTTCTCGATTTTCTTCAGCAATCACCACTTTGATGTTATTTTCCATCAGTGTTTTTGTTAAGCGACGTCCAACTTCTCCATGACCGACCATGACCACTTGATCGCGCAGGTAGTCCTGTGAGACCTCGTCAGGTAACATCGCCAATGGATCACCACTACGCTCAAGCAAACGAGCCAAATGCGAGCGCTCACGAATCCATTTCTGTACGGGTTCAATGGCTGAAAATAAAACAGAATTGAGCGAAATAGAAAATAATGCCCCGGCTAAAATCAAGTTTTGAGCTTCAGGGGTTAATAATCCTATAGATAGACCGAGTGTTGCCAAGATAAAGGAGAACTCACCGATTTGAGCCAGTGAGGCACCTACTGTAAGTGCGGTATTTAATGGATAGCGGAAGAACAAAACCAGCGCCATTGCTGCTAATGTTTTTCCGATCATGATAATGCCAATCACAGCCAGAATATGAAGTGGTTCTTCAACGATAATTGTTGGGTCAAACAACATTCCGACAGAGACGAAGAATAGGATGGAGAATATCTCACGCAGTGGTAACGTTTCTTCTTCAGCACGATGACTGAAGTCAGACTCTTTAACCACCATCCCAGCAAAGAATGCACCTAATGCCATTGAAACGCCAAAAACTGCATACGAACCATAGGCAATGGATACGGCTGCTGCAACCACAGTCAATGTAAATAGCTCGCGAGAACCTAAGCGTACGACAAACTGAATAATTTTAGGGATGAGGCGCTTACCTATAATCAGCATAAAGGCGATAAAGCCCGCAACTTTAAGTAAGGTTATTCCTAAAGTCACAAAGACATTTTGATCTGGATTGGCGCCTTCGAGTGCTGTTCCGCCGAGGAGTACGGCTGTAGCGGGTAATAAAACTAAAGCGAGCACCATAACTAGGTCTTCGACGAGTAGCCATCCCACAGCAATTTTTCCATTGACTGAATCCAATAAGCCTCGGTCACCCAAAGCTTTCAGGAGTACCACAGTACTCGCACAAGATAAGCTTAAGCCAAACACCAATGCTGACCCAAAACTCCATCCCCATAGCATAGAGACGCCAATCCCGAGGATGGTAGCCACTGTGATTTGTAAAATTGCACCAGGGACAGCAATACGCCGAACTTGCATTAAATCTTTCAGTGAAAAGTGCATCCCGACACCGAACATCAAAAACATGACACCCAGTTCTGCGAGTTGATTGGCTAGTGTGATATCGGCGACGATACCGGGGGTTTTGGGGCTAATAATAATGCCGGCAATGAGATAGCCAACAAGAGGGGGTAGACGTAAACGTGCGGCGATAAAGCCAAAAATAAGGGCTAAGCCAAAACCAACCGCAAGCAATATAATTAAATCTACATCATGTGGCACTAATCACCCCTTAAATATTTATAAATTATGAATTGGCTTTTGAGCTGTATAAGCATAAAAAATGCCAAACTGAGATTAAATTTTAACAACCTGAAGAAAAAAAAGGCAAAAAAAACGACCCAATGGGTCGTATTTTTTTAAAGAACTAAAATTATTTGATTTTAGCTTCTTTGAAGATTACGTGTTGACGGATTTTTGGATCAAATTTTTTGATTTCCATTTTTTCCGGCATAGTACGTTTGTTCTTAGTAGTGGTATAGAAATAACCTGTACCAGCAGAAGAAACTAGGCGAATCTTATCACGCATTTTCGTTGCTCCTTAGATCTTTTGACCTTGAGCACGTAGGTCAGCAACAACCTTTTCGATGCCCAATTTGTCGATAATACGCATACCTTTAGTAGTTAGACGAAGACGTACGAAACGTTTTTCGCTTTCTAACCAAAAACGGTGGTGGTGCAGGTTCGGCTCGAACCGGCGCTTAGTTTTGTTGTTGGCGTGTGAGACGTTGTTACCAACGACTGGACGCTTGCCGGTAACTTGGCAAACCTTAGACATGGTGTAACTCCATTGATTTAGCCAACAGCAAACCTGTATGGCCAGTCAAAATAAAACGGATTGAATTCATTCAAGGGGCGTTTTATATCAAAAATACGCTTAAAAGACAAGCGAAATTGATAAAAACAGGGCATGACCTGTTGTGATAGATCATGCCTTGATCATTTAACGAAGAAAGGCTTTACGGATAAGACTAGGGATCGGTCTATTAAACGGAGGCAGTACGTATTTCAAGCTGAATAGCTTTGGAATAGACATGACTGAGCGTTCATTTGATAAACTGAAGAAGCCTTCGGGACCATGGTATCTGCCCATACCAGATGCACCAACGCCACCGAAAGGTAGATCATCTTGTGCAACATGAGTAACAACAGCGTTTTGACCAAAGTGTCCAGAGTGAGTACGTTGCGAAACGTATTCTGCTCGAGCATCGTTAAAGTCGAAATAGTATAATGCAAGTGGACGTGGTCGGTCATTAATAAACTCGATAACTTCGTCTATTTGATCATATTCTAAGATTGGTAAAATTGGACCAAAGATTTCGTTCTTCATAATTTCCATATCAGGGCTGATATTGGTCAGAAGGGTTGGCGCTATTTTACGTACAGAAGCAAGCTCTTCTTTTAATGGGTTAATTTCAGTGACTTGAGCACCATTTTGAATCGCATCTTCTAAGTAACCTTGTAAGCGTTTATTTTGCTTATCGCTCACTATAGAGGTGTAATCTTGGTTGTCACGTAATGTTGGATACATCGTTTTCGCAACGGTTTCAAACTGGTGAATAAACTCTGAAGTTTTACCACGTGGTAGGAAAATATAATCTGGTGCGACACAAGTTTGACCCGCATTCCACAATTTACCGAATGCAACACGCTCCGCGACATCCTTTAAGTCAATTGAAGGGTGCACGATAACTGGTGATTTACCACCAAGTTCTAGAATAACTGGAACTAAGTTTTCAGATGCTGCTTTCATCACAGTCTTACCAACATTGGTAGAGCCTGTGAAGACTAATTTATCAAATGCAAGATGACTGAATGTGTCAGAGATTACGCCACCACCTGTAACAACGGCAACTAACTCTTGTGGGAACGCTTCAGATAAAGCATTTTGTAATACATAGCCAAAGTTACGAGAGGTGCTTGAAACTTTAATCATGGCATGGTTGCCCGCTGCCAATGCACATACTAATGGGCTAATCGCCAATAATAAAGGGTAGTTCCAAGGGGAAATGATACCGACAACACCTAAAGGTTGATACTGAACCCAACCTTTTGCAGGTTGATGTAAAATACCGATATGGCGTTTAGAAGGCTTCATCCACTCTGTTAAATGTTTGCTGTAATATTTGATTTGTTCGAGTGAAGTGAGTAGTTCACCAATTTTCGTTTCAGAAACCGAACGATTACCATAATCTTGGCTAATTGCTTCTGCAATTTGGTCCTGATATTTAATCAAAACTGCTTTAAGACGAGCCAAACGTTCAATACGCTGTTTTGCTGTCGGGTTCGGATAACGTCGATAGGCTGCTTTCTGAAGCGCTAGAAGATCATGTAAATGCTGAACTTCCGATGCTTCAGTCGTCATTAAATTTGTTTTTGTTTGACTGTTCATGACCAGTACCACTAATGTAAGGGTTGATGTGATTTTTATTTTTAGAGTAAATACTCTAAAAGTCAAGTCACTTTTATGTTAGCTTGGGCTAAACGTCATTATTCTTGTTATAGATGGTATTAGGATGTCGCATTCCAAAACGTTAAAAACCAAAGACCGAATCTTGCAAATTAGTTTGCAACTCTTTAACGAACGTGGAGAGCGATCTGTCACAACTAACCATATCGCAGCAGAGTTAGGTATTAGCCCTGGTAATCTCTATTATCACTTTCGTAACAAGCAAGAGATCATTAAAGAGTTGATGGAGCAATATCAGCATGCAACTTTAGAGCTGCTAGCATTGCCAGAAGACCGTGATGTAAATGCCAATGATAAAATCCGATACTTTCAAGTACTCAGTAGTCAGTTATGGGCCTATCGTTTTCTGCATCGTGATGTATATCATTTAACCGAAAATAATGATGACTTTAGAAAAATTTACCCGCGTTTCGCAGGTAAAGTGATGCAACAAGGTCAAAAGATTTACCGAGCCTTCGTCAATGCAGGTCTCATGCAAATGACAGAGTCTGAAATTGAAGCGTTGATCATTAACCTATGGATTGTCCTAACCAATTGGACGAACTTTCTCTATATGTCTGGTCATTTAAAAGATTCCAACCATCTAGATGAAAAGTGGGTTTGGCAGGCACTGCGTCAAATGGTGTTTCTTGAAGGTCCTTATTTACGTGGTGAAAGTCGTCAGACTTATGAGCGCTTGCTTGAAACGTTGGGAACATCTGAATTATTTGCTAGTCTTTCTGCTGATCGAGAAGATTGATTTCAGCAAAGATAATTTGAAAGCATTAAAAAAAGAGTTAGAATACGCGGCTGTTTTTCAATTTAACTGTTAAGTGATATAAATCATCATGAATATGACAACTGCTAACACAGCACGTTTACTGATTACTTGCGAAGATAAACCAGGAATCGTGCAGGCTGTATCGAGCTTTTTGTATCATCAAGGGGCAAACATCACTGCGCTTGATCAATATGCAACAGAAGCTCAGGGCGGGCGTTATTTCATGCGTGTTGAGTTTGAACTCGACAATTTGCAAAGCCGTAAGGAAAATATTCTACAAACTTTCGCCACAAACGTAGCTGAACGTTACAACATGCATTGGCGTCTAGCTTTAGTGTCAGATGTAAAGAAAGTAGGTATTTTGGTATCGAAAGTCGATCATGCCTTGCTTGAACTTTTATGGCGTCATGCACGTGGTGGATTACCTTGTGAAATCACTAAGGTTGTGTCGAATCATGAAGATCTACGTGAGTCTGTGGAAAACTTCGGTATTCCTTTTGAAGTTGTGCCTGTCAATAAAGAGAACAAGCGCGAAGCATATGCAAAAATTGATGAGTTAATGCAAGGTAATGATTTGCTTGTACTCGCACGTTATATGCAGATTCTTGATGAAGAGTTCGTCTCTAAGTGGGAAATGAAAGTGATCAACATTCATCATTCTTTCCTTCCAGCTTTTGTGGGTGCTAACCCTTATAAGCAAGCGTATGAAAAAGGCGTAAAACTGATTGGTGCAACAGCGCATTATGTGACAGCTGATTTGGATCAAGGTCCGATTATTGAACAAGATGTTGAGCGTGTCAGCCATGATTTTACAGTTGATCAATTACGTGAATTAGGTCAAGACGTTGAACGTAATGTCTTGGCGCGTGCTGTTAAGTGGCATTTAGAAGACCGTATCATTGTTGATGGTAATAAAACTGTGGTATTCCAGTGATTTTTAATTAAATATCACTGATTTATTAAGGCATGCATGAGCATGCCTTTTTTATTGATGATCAAAAAAACTCATCAAAACTGCAGAATTAATAGTTGCAAATGAAAACACTTCTCATTTATTATTGGCGTACTTTAATTGTACTAACCGATAAGTTTGATTGAAATCTTCCTTATGAAGACAGCGTCAATGTATATCAGATCATAAATTTTAATGAGCCCATCTCCCATTCCTATGATGCAAAATCCAATCTCAATGAAAAAGAAAGTGCTTACTTCGCTCATTGCAGTGGTGATCGGGCATATTGGTGTTTTATTTGCCGTGAGTCAGATGAAAACACCTGAATTAAAACCTATTGATAAGGATCCAATTAAGGTTCGTTTTGTTCAGATAAAAGAGGATGCGCCACCGCCGCCACCTCCTGTTGAACCTGTGAAACCTCAAGTTCAACCAAAACCAGAACCTAAAGTCGTTGAACCACCTCCTGTGGTTAAACCCAAAGTCATTGCTGAAAAGCCTAAACCTGTCGAACAAAAAGCAATTGTTCAAGAAGATAAATTAGAAAAGCAAAAGCAGGAACAACAGCGTTTAGAGCAAGAACGTAAAAATCGTGAGTTGCTTGAACAGCAGCGACGTGAGCAAGCATTGCGTGACCAACAGCTACGTGAGCAACAAGAACGTGAGCGCTTGGAAAATGAAAGACGCGAACAAGAACGTCGTGAGCAGCAAGCACGTAATACACCAAAGAATTTAAGTATTGGGCAAATATCATGGTCTCGTACACCGAAGCCATCATATACCAACCGAGATTTACAAGGTTCTGATCGTACTGTTGTAGTATCGATTGAAGCGGACACTAACGGTAATGTAGTGAATGCCAGAATCACAAAATCAAGTGGAATTGATTCGCTTGATCAAAAGATTTTACGCTCGGTGCGTAATGCAAAATTCAGACCTTATAAGGAAAATGGCGTGGCTTATCCGTTTAGAGCGGAACAACCATTTGAACTTAAGTTGAATTCTAACGGCTAACTTTTATTAGGAGTTCGAGTATGAACTTTTCAGTTTATTGGCAACATGCTGATGCAGTCAGTAAGACGCTTTATTTCGTTTTACTCGCAATGTCTATTGCGACATGGACAATTGTCGTTTTACGTGTGATGGGAACACGTCAACTGAAAGAAGTTGCTTATGCTCAACTCTCTAAAGCATTAGCAGGATTGAAAGCAAAACTCGCTCCTTTGGGATTTGAACAACGTAAAGCTGTTGCTGAGCAAGCTTTATTGCGTCAGATTGCTTTGGAAAAAGCATCTGCTGAAAAAGGTGTTGCTGTACTCGGAACAATTGCCTCACTTGCACCATTTGTAGGGCTATTTGGTACAGTATGGGGAATCTTCCATGCATTGGTTGCAGTAGGTAAAAGCGGTCAAGCAGGACTTGCACAAGTTGCAACCCCTGTGGGTGAAGCCCTGATTATGACTGGTATTGGTCTAGCAGTAGCTATTCCAGCAGTGATCGCATACAACATTTGTATTCGCTTTAATCGTACATTAAGTAATGAACTACAAGATCATGCTCACAGTCTTTTAATCGACACGATGCTGCAACAAGATTCTTCTGCGCAAAAAGTTGAAGTGAAAGCGACTCAAGAAAGTTACGTTGGAGGTCAAGCTTAATGGCTTTTCAATTGGGTGAAGACAACGATACAGGCATGACGGAGATGAACCTCATCCCGTTAATTGACATTATGTTGGTTTTGATGATCATCTTCTTGGTGACAGCGACCGTTGCTAACCCATCAATTCCATTAACTTTACCAAAAACGACAGCGGATATCATTGATCCGCCACCTGAATCGATTCAAGTAAGCATTAACTCACAGGGTGAGATTGCATGGGATTCAGAAATTATCAGCTTAGATGAATTGCAAAAAAGATTTAACGATGCCGGTGGTTCAGCACAACAACCGACAATTATTCTTAAAGCAGATAAAGAATCACGTTACGATACTGTTGCTCAAGTGATGTCACGTGCAAGCGAAGCCGGGCTTGCTGACATTGCCTTTGCCACAGATAATTAACTGATTAACATGAGAAAAGCGACCATAAGGTCGCTTTTTTTATACCTGTATTAGTCTTTGAGTAAACCTTCAAATTTAGAGCGAAGCTTTAAAAGTTTTGGTGGGATACTAAAATTGCAGTAGCCCTGAGTCGGGTTACGAGCAAAGAAATTTTGATGATATTCTTCAGCAGGGTAGAAGGTCGGTACTGAGCTTAGTTCTGTAACAATATCTAAACCTTCTGCTTTTAACTGTTGAATCGCTTTCTCTGCAATCTGGCGCTGTTCTTCATTAAAATAATAAATGACAGAGCGATATTGCGTACCTATATCATTACCTTGGCGATTGAGTGTGGTTGGATCATGTGTTGCAAAAAATACATCAAGCAATTGAGCAAAGCTAATTTGACTTTCATCAAAATCCACTAAAACCACTTCTGCGTGATGGGTGTCTCCTTTGCAAATGTCCTCATAGCTTGGATTGGCCGTATACCCACCCGCATAACCACTCACGACTTTAGTGACACCTTTGAGTTGAAGGAAAACTGCTTCAACACACCAGAAGCATCCGCCACCGAGCAAAGCTTGTTGCATGGGATTCACCTTATTGAGTTGCAATGACTGAAATAATGGGGTGTAGAATGAAAAAAGCAACCAGTGAAATGGTTGCTTAACTGTTAACGCGGTTGTATTGCAGACTCATACTGCAATACTGGATTACCATTCTCATCGAGTAGGCGAAGCGTTTTGTCATAGACTTGGAATGCCGCGACTTTTGCCAAGGCAGCATTATAGCGATTTGCAAGTTCTTGAGTATTCACACACATCATTTGTGTAGTTGCAACTTCACTCAAGCTAATTTTGTCAGCTTTAATGCTATATGCACCCATAAAACGGTTACAACCATCTGCACCACTCAAACGACTAGATGCTGCATCAAATTGAATACTTGGAACATTGTGTGCAGTAGGGTCGGTCTTAAATTCTGTTGCGCCAATATGTGTCAAAATCCAAGTTTTATTTTGCAATTGATTAAGTGCTTGTTGTTGCTTTTCAGCAGATGGTGTTGTGGTACATGCTGTAAAAAGTAATGCTGAGCCTATAACGGATACGGCTAAAAGTTGTTTTAACATATGAAATGCCCCTGTGTTATTTCTTTCTAATGTAAATTAAATTCAAGTCAATTTTATGTATATCAACTGATACGCTAAGGTGCAAGCTCTGGCTGACTCTGAGGGAGACCCAGACGAATCAATTTTGAATAATTTTCACTACTTTGATATTTAAATTGATTAAATTGGTCTGTTCTTGGGTTGACATGTGCCTTGTTGTACCATGTTTTGATATCCCAATGATGTTGTAATGCCCCTAAGTCATACAGATAATTAGGTAAATAACCTGAGGCTAATAATCGGTAGTCCACTGGCAGTTCATGTTTGGAAATCGCTTGAACCATATCAAAAACCAAAGTGGTGCAGTTACTGGTCAAGGTGTTATACCATTTTGGTTCTTGACTAAGTTTATCTGCTTGCTCTAAATATTCCTCAAATAAAGCTTTCATTTCAGCAGCTTCCATGTTGATTGGGAAAAAATAGACCTGCTCATTACGTACATTGCTACGTGTATAAATAATGTCTTTCTCGTCAGCAGCAACTAAACTGACTTCGTACTTTCTAAAAAAACCACCAATAGCAGAAAACTCTTCATCTTTTTCTTTGCGAATTTCAATCGAAAAGGTCAGTGGTTTAGAGTTTTTGAAATCAAAGCTGACTAAAGTGTGGGCGATTTGTGGTCCCATCCAATATGAAGTAATGATGTTAATGCCACTGATTTGATTCAAATCAATTTGACGTGTTTCCCAGCGTTCTTGATAGGTTCCGTCTTCATTCCATGCAAAATTACGCACATTGTGTAAAGTGACCCAATCACCTTGACGTTCATAATTGAGAATTCTTGCGACTTCAGGATTCCACTCACGGTCTTGTTTGGCAGGGATACTAAAATACCAAACTAAACTGAACGCAAAAAAGACAATGTATAAGACAACATCTTTACTACGGCTGAAAAAATGTTGTGTTGCATATATGCCTAAAACACTTAAGGCAAAAGCGACCCAAAAGCCAATGATAATACGACTGACTAACCAGCCAAATGGCTCTTGAACCCATAAGGCCATACATAACCAAATTGAAGAGAAGATGACAAATAAACTAAATAGGGAGTGAAAAGCTCCCTTTGCAAGCGCAAGAATAAACTCTCTTTTACCGATGTTATGCATTGTTATTGGCTATATGTAAGAAAGCTTTATTTTTGGTAGGTTGCGAACTCAAATGCAATATTTGTTTTGTCATCAATGTGTTGCTCTGATGCCACTTTTTTAAATTCAGGTGGAATCTCAGGATAATGAGCATCACCTTGAACGTCTAATTCAACATGCGTGAGTTCTAAGCGATCCGCAATAGAGATCGTTTGGCTAAAAATTTCTCCACCACCTATGATAAAAATAGATCCAGGCTTTTCTGAAGCTTTTACATCATGGACTGCCTGCTCAAGTGCACTCTCGATTGTATGCGCGATTTTTGTTCCTTCAAATTGCCATGACGTATCTCGTGTAATGACCCAATTTACACGTTTAGGAAGCGTTCTACCCATAGACTCAAGTGTTTTACGTCCCATCACCACAACACCACCTTGGGTAATTTCTTTAAAATGTTTGAGATCAGCTGAAATATGCCATGGCAAATCATTTCCTTTGCCAATACAACGTTGCTGATCCATTGCAACGACGTGTACGACTTCTAAACCTTGAAATGCCATGATTATTCTTCCAGCGAATATGAGTTAAAGAGGGAAATGTAAAGTTGGATCACGATTAGTATCAACTGTGATCCCAAAAGACATTAGTTAAAATCAAACCGCAACAGGTGCTTTAATTGCAGGATGCGATTCGTAATTTACGATTTCAATATCTTCAAATTTGAAATCAAAAATATCTTTAATTTCGGGATTCAGTTTGAGTTGGCACAATGGAAGTGGTTCACGTGTTAATTGAAGTTGTGCTTGCTCGAAATGATTGGCGTAAAGATGAGTATCACCACCTGTCCAAACAAAATCACCGACTTCTAGATCACAGACTTGCGCAATCATATGGGTGAGAAGTGCATAACTTGCAATATTAAATGGAACGCCAAGAAAAACATCAGCACTACGTTGATAAAGCTGACATGATAATTTTCCATCCTGAACAAAAAACTGGAAAAGCGTGTGACAAGGAGGGAGTGCCACTTGTCCAGCTTCTTTTGGGTTCCAACCTGATACGATTAAACGACGGGAGTTTGGATTGGTTTTAATTTCATTAATTAACCATTTGATTTGATCAAAACCATCTTGCTCGTATAAACCATCGTCTTTTTTAGTTGCACCAAAGTTACGCCATTGGTGTCCATATACTGGACCTAGCTCTCCTTCAGGACGTCCAAAACGAGCAGTCTGCTCAGCTGTCGACCATTCATCCCAAATTGTAACTTTATGATCTTGCAGATATTTAACATTGGTATCACCTTTAAGGAACCAAAGTAATTCAATCACGATTGAACGGAAGTGAACTTTCTTTGTGGTCAGTAGAGGAAAACCTTTAGAAAGATCAAAGCGCATTTGATGACCAAATACAGAACGAGTACCTGTACCAGTACGGTCACCTTTATCACCGCCATTGTCGAGGATATGTTGTAGTAGGTCTAAATACGCTTTCATAAATGTCCTGATCGATTTGAATGTGGCATTTGAAGAATAAACCAATGCCAAAAATTTCATTGGCATCAGTTTATACTAAAGCAGCATGCATTTTAATATCTTCCTTACGGAATAGACTCTTTGAAAGCGAGTAATTAAAGAAATAAGAAAGCACCCTTTAGGGTGCTCTCATTTAACACAAAATTTTAGGGCTTAAACAGTTTTGTGTCCTGTATGTACAGTATGAATTAAATCGCTTAGGTCATAACCAATGGATTGAGCATATGCTAGATACGCTTGCTTGATAGATTCATTTAACACAGGTTCACGGTGCAGAATCCAAAGATATTTTTGATTAGGTTCACCGACTAAAGCAGTTTGATAATTTTCATCGATCTTAAGTACCCAATAATCACCCTTAGTGAATGGAATCCAACGAAATCCTTCAGGCAAAAAGCTGACTTCTAATTTGCCATGTTCAGCATCTACAACTGTGGCTTCGCCAATAGACTCATCCAGTTCTTTGTTGCCATCAAGACAACGATTTTGAACACGTACAGTTCCATCGCTGTTTAAGGTATAGACTGCCGAAATATCCGTACTGTCTTCAGGTTGATGCTTCATTGGTAAGCGTGCAATCTCATACCAAGTACCTAAATAGCGTTCAAGTTGGAAGTTAGATACGGTCGTTAAATTTTGACTCATTATGATTTACTCCATTTAATCTAAATTAGATACATCCTTTGAGTATAGGCACAGTTTTGGAGTAGAAATAATACTGTTCTGTAGCAAAGCGTTAAGTGAGTGTGATTAATTTTATATTTATTTTCATTTGCTTAGTTGTTTTGAAATTCAGCGGGGTGTACGAGATGCATATAAACTCACTACGAATAATCCCACTGCGCTATAACCCATGAGTTGTACAAAAAGTGCAAAAAACTCTCTGCTATTTTGAAAGTTCAGCGCTGAAAGCATGAAGATAAAAAATACAATCAAGATGAAAGGACTAAAAGCATAATATGCTTTCAGCTGATGCTTTAGACGCTTAGATTGGATCAAAACATGATGAATAATGTGTAGACTTAAGCCTAAACATAAGCTCATTAGTGTCGATAGAAAATCAAGTTTTTTAATTTCAGCTGTCAACAGAATCACTACACACGTTGATATACAAATGATCAATTTAATCGTGCGTGTGCATCGTTCCGAATACCAGAAATTTAACATAATGACGTTTTAATGCTGATGTTGATGAAGTAGTGACAGTGGAGAAAATAAGCAAATAGATAAAGCCATAAATCCTAATCCTTGAGCACCAGGTAAAAGAATTTCTCCATCCTTTGCATGTATGAAAATTAAGGCAAGTAGCAGAGCGATAGGAATCCAAGTAAATAATCGGTACATCAACCCTGTTGGATGGTGTGAAGCGAAATGAATTTTACAGTAACGGCAAATAAGAAAAACGATACCTGTGCCCACAAACATTAAGATCGCATCGAAGTTAAGCGGTTGCATCCAATATAACGTAGCGGTAGCACTCGTAATCAAAATAAAAAATAAAGCTTTGTGTTGTATTGAAACTTTAGGATCAAACCAAAACTCGAGCATAGTAATCTGAATCAAAGTAAATAAGTCAAAACTCTAGCACAAAAAAAGGTGAACAAGATGTTCACCTTTGAGGGCATGATTTACTTATTTGCCATTATTTTGTAGAGGACCCCAGTCATATACTTTCTTTTGGTAGGCATACCAAAGCATCCATAGCCCGATGAGAATCATTGGAACTGTAAGGAATTGTCCTTTGCTCATCCATCCGATAAATAATTGTCCATTATCTGGCTCACGGAAGAATTCAACTGTGAAGCGAGCGATGCCATATCCAATTAAGAAGAGGGCAGAAACAGCCATGCGTGGACGAGGTTTAGAACTAAACCACCACAGAACAATAAAAAGAATCAAACCCTCACAGAGTGCTTGGTAAAGTTGGGATGGATGTCGTACGAGTTGTAAAGGATCTGTAGGGAAAATCATACCCAATGCGAAATTTGGATCTGTGACTTGTCGGCCATAAAGTTCGCCGCCAATAAAGTTGCCAATACGACCAAACATCAGACCTGTTGGAACACATGGGGCAATAAAATCCAGTGTTTGGAACCAAGTCATTTTGTATTTTTTACACCACAATAACATGGCCAACATGACACCTAAGAAGCCGCCATGGAAGCTCATGCCACCTGTCCAAACTTGGAATAACCATATCGGATTTGCAAGGAATTGATCAAAACCATAAAAGAACACATAGCCTACTCGACCACCAATCACGACACCTAATGCACCGTAAAAGATGAGATCAGAGACCATGTCTGGTGTCCATCCTCGTTGCTTAGCACGGAATGTTGCCAAGCCCCACGCAAATAAAAATGCGAGTAGATACATGAGTCCATACCAGTGAACTTGTAATGGACCCACAGATATTGCCACTGGGTCAATAGAAGGATAGGTCAGCATTGCTTTTCCTTTATATTATGTTTTGTGTCGATTCTAACGGAAAGACTGAAAAAATGTTGTACATTCAATGTGTAAAGTTATAAGGATGCAACGATGTGTATTGTAGCAATCGCATGGCAAGTGTTGGATGAAACACCATTATGCTTAATTTCAAATCGGGATGAGTTTTATCACCGACCTGCTTCACAAATTCATAAGTGGGAAAATAGCCCAATTATTGCAGGTCAAGATTTACAATCTGGTGGGACATGGATGGGGATTACTGCTGCAGGGCGTTGGGCACTTGTGACAAATTACCGTGATGCAAATGATAAGAAGGAATATCCAACTTCAAGAGGACATATCATTCAGCAATATCTGGAGTCTGAATTAGCACCGATCCGATTTGCCCAAGAATTAGAAAAAAAGCAATGTGATTACGCTGGATTTAACCTTTTTATCGGAACCTCTGATCAAGCGGTTTATATGAGTAATCGTGGTGAATCTCCACAAGTGCTTGCCAAAGGTGTATATGTGGTTTCCAATGGTGTATTAAGTGATCCATGGGAAAAAACCAAACATTTGCGTAAACGCTTCACACAAGAGTTCTTACCATTATTGCAATTAAATCCCAATGCTCAAAAAGCGTATGATTTAGAGTACGCCGTTTGGGATATCTTACAAGATGCAAGAAAAATTGATTTAGATTTATTACCTCAAACGGGCATATCGGTGGAAATGGAGCAGCTGTTATCTTCTACTTTTATACGAAGCCCAATATATGGAACACGATGTTCAAACTATTTATTGATGAAAAGAAATCAATGGACTTGGTTTGAAAAAACACAGCAAGGTGAACATCAGAATCACATAGTCAAAATTGATCTGAATCTCTCAAAAAAAATGCCGACATCGTAGTCGGCATTTTCTATTTCAATGTTTGAATTAAGCAGCAGGAGTGTTTTCTTTCTTTTCTAGACTTTCCCCAACAATCTCGCCACCGTCTTTACGTGTAATCACGACCGTCGCAGAGCGAGGACGTGTACCTTTACCACCGCTGATAGTGTTGCTGTGATTTGCAGGCCAAGTGCCACCTGGATGCTGAACATTCACAAAAATAGCTTTATAGTCTGGTGTCATCGTTACACCTGTAATTTCACAGCCTGAAGGGCCTGTTAAAAAACGACGTAACTTTGAATCATCAAGCTGTGCGCCAGCAGGAGTAAGTTGAGTGGCATTATTTGAACCAGCATTTGCAGAAGTCACTTTACCATCACTTACTTGACCTGGAAGTGCAGCAAGCATCATGCAATTCGTTTCATCTGTATAAGCGCCATCATCAGTCTGTACCCATAAGACACCACGTGGATCAAACCATAGGCCATCTGGACTTGAGAAATCATTTGCTGATGTGAGTCCAGATAGGTTTACACCCGGAAGTGAATCTTCTTCTGCGCCAAATAAGAAGATATCCCATACAAATGTTTTTGCTGTAACAGTATCACCAGTTTCACGGAAACGGATAATATGTCCGTTGATATTACCACGAGGACTACCACCTTTATCATTATCAGCATAATTACGAGGGTTGGCAGCATCAATTGTATGCTCACTTCCACGTAATGAGTTATTGGTTAAGGTGACATAAACCTCACCATTCTCTGGGTTTACTGCAACCCATTCTGGACGATCCATTTTGGTTGCACCAACTGCATCACCTGCTAAACGGGCATTTACCAATACATCAGCTTGATCTGTAAATTTGTATTTTGAATAACTAGCAATTAGTGGATTGGAGATATTGAGTTCAATCCACTCACCAGACGTCTTTTGAGTTGCTTCATTAAAGTTAAATTTAGCAACATAGAATTTACCGTTATTCATATATTTATCGCCAGCAGCATAACCACCGTTGATATCTTTAGGGTCCCAAACCGCATCTGAAACAAATTTATAGATATATTCGCCTTGAGAGTCATCCCCCATATAGAAGGCTAGTGGTTGCCCAGGAATGGCACGACTGACACGACAATCTTCATGTGCAAAACGTCCAAGAGCTGTACGTTTTACTGGGCGTTGACGACCATCAAACGGGTCAATTTCAACAATCCAACCAAATGTATTTGGTGAGTTTCTAAAATCTTGAGTTGCAGAAGATGCAGAGACTTTAGTTAACCAGCGCTCATAAACATCTTGAGGGAACAGTTGTGCTTGAACTGTGTGCCACTTATAAGAACTATTTGAAGCAATTTTATAGCGTTTTAACGACTCCAAATCCTTTTCAGAACGATCTTTATCATCGCGAGTAAAGTATTGGTTAAAGTTTTCTTCAGTGGTTAAGTATGTGCCCCAAGGCGTATAACCGTTACCACAGTTGTTGATCGTACCTAATGTAAATGTGCCTTCTGGACTGATCTTGGTTTGTACCAATTCATGCCCTTTTACAGGACCAGCGAAATCGATC
Organism: Acinetobacter sp. ANC_7513; assembly: GCF_056779915.1. Lineage (NCBI taxonomy): Bacteria > Pseudomonadati > Pseudomonadota > Gammaproteobacteria > Moraxellales > Moraxellaceae > Acinetobacter > Acinetobacter sp. ANC_7513. Next base: position 116,793 of record NZ_JBWYIW010000007.1, on the reverse strand, counting down.
GGTGTTGCAGCTGTAATTCGACGGTTGAATACAGAGCGTTTGTTTAGAGTGACTTGTTGAGTTGTAGGATTTTTTTGTACTTCAATCACTGAAACGCCGTGACAGTTGATTTCACGTAATGCTTCATCTTCAGAACGAATATCCGCTGAAATGGTATTATTCGCTGGATGCAAAATCGCTTTGTTATCTACATATTCGTGGTTGAGTACCAGTAAACCTACATTTGACTCATTTTGATCATAACGACTATTTTTCATGCCGAAATATGTCATACCGTCATGACATTCGCCTGAGCGCATGGTAAATGAAGCACCACTCGGAATATTATCTGCATCCCATTCAGGCATACCTTCAAAAAGCGGGTCTCCTAGTGCATAAATAACACGTGCTTCATATCCTTCAGGCACTGTGAATTCATTTTTAATATTTTTATCAACCGCTTTAAATGTTAGTTCAGTTGGCGTTTTTGATTTGTCGAATTCAGGTAGAGAAGGATTTGAGTTGTTATTGTCATTGTCGTCACTGTTACAGCCTGCTACTGAAGCCGCTACTGTCAATGCTACTGCACCACCAGCAGTCTTCTTAATGAGATCTCTACGCGTAATTTGCTTTTCAAGTAAATGGTGAAATTCTGGATTCCCCGAATCATTGCTATCGTAATCATCGTTAAAAGGTGTTAAATCAGTCATGTTCGTTCCTAGCATCTTGCTTGGTAGTTTTTAGCGTCACAAACAACTTAATGCGGAATCATGACAATCAAATGATAGATTTATGTCAGTTGAATTAAGCTTTTATTTAAAGAGTATGAAAAAGGCGAGTCTTTAGACTCGCCTATGTGTAAAAGGGTCAAGATATCAAAGTACTGACTTTGCTCTTCTGTTTTCGAGTAATTTTCCAAACAAAAGTCCCAATTCAAATAACATCCACATTGGTATCGCTAACATAATCATCGAGAGTGCATCAGGTGGCGTCACAAACATAGAAACGAAGAAACAACCTACAATAATAAAACGTCTTTTTTCAACTAATTGTTCTGTGGTAACTACACCAATCATAATGAGTAATAAAGTCACAATTGGAATTTCAAAAGTTAAACCAAAAACCAAGAATAATTTTAAACAGAAACTCAGATAGCTATTAATGTCAGTCATGGGTGCAACCGTTTCAGGTGCAACGCTAATGAAAAAATGTAAAATCGAAGGGAGGGCTATAAAGTAAGCAAAAGCAACACCTGCATAAAATAATGTAATACTTCCGATGAGTAATGGTAGAGCTAAAGCTTTCTCATTTTTATATAGCGCCGGTCTGACAAAAGCCCATATTTGATAAATGATAAATGGCATGGCGATCATTAGAGCAACGAAGAAGTTTAACTTAAATGGTGCCATAAATGTCGCGGTGACATCCGTTGCAATCATTGATGAATTTATTGGGAGTTGAGCTCTAAGAGGCTCAGACATCATTTGATAGCTTTGATTTGCAAATGGTAATAAACAAAAGAATAAAATGAGAATGACCCCAACTATTCTAAATAAATATTTTCTTAAAATAATAAGATGCTTGGTTATTGGCATTTCTTCAAGCTGAGGATTTTCCTCATTTGAAGAGATGATATTTGGGAGAGTATTGTGACTCATACTGCCTCCGCTAAGACTACATACGGTTTATTGTGTTGCGCCGAATTTTGAATATGAATAAAACTTTGCTTAGGTGTCGCGTGTCCTCTAAAAGGAACTACTGTACTTTGCTGAACGTTTAAATACACATAAACAGGGCTTGTTTCAGATCGAATCTGTTGATGGATAGGTGGATTTAAATATTCATCGCTTAATACTGTGTGTTTTTCAATTTCCTGCATTTGCGCTTTCATTTTTTCTTCTAATTCTTGAATGCGCTTCATTTCAGTCTGCATTTGTTCTTTAAGTTCAGACATTCTTAGTTCACGATCAATATCATTTTGTACATTGCTAACCATACGCTTAATTTTGCCATACCATTTACCAGCAAATCGCGCACCCTCAGGAAGCTTTTCAGGTCCAAGAACAAGCAATGCAATGATGCCAAACATTAATAGTTCAGCCATACCAATATTCAGCATTACTGTTACCTACCTTTAATGTTTCGCTGTTGAATTCAAATCATGAGATGTTTGATGTTCAATCGTGCGTGGTTCTTTTAATTGAGCAGATGTGCTCTGGTCTTCGTCATCCTTAATTGATTTTTTAAAATCTTTAACCGCACCACCAACATCTTTACCCAAATTTTTTAGCTTAGACGTACCGAACAAAAGTAAAACGACAATTGCGAAAATAAGTACGTGCCAAATTGATAATCCAGCCATGATATATTCCTTATTGAAAATGATCTTGAATGATTTCAACAGTTCTTTATGACAGCAAGTTGACGGAATTATTTCAGTTTGAAGTCATGGCTTTCTTATGTGTGCAAGAGACTTATCCTGAAGTGAAATAGATGTTGTGCTAAGATGAGAAAAAATCTATTTCATATTTAATATGGTTCTTCTACTCCCACTAGTCTCCTTTCTTATCGGCTATTTTGGCGTAGAATATTTACAAAAAATTCGTCCCTTTATGGCGATGTTGTTGGCGAAAGTGCTGATTCCTCTCATCATTATTTACAATATGGTGTTTTACCAAGAGGGCAGTATATGGTTGATGTTATTTAGTTTTATCGCTTCATTTTTACTGTATTTATTTGTTTATTACCGTACAAAAGACAAATTAGTCTCCTTATGTTCCAGTTACCTAAACATGGCTTGGCTTGGCTTTCCATTTGCATTCGCTATTTTTGGTGCGCAAGCATCTAGTCCTATGGTTGCACTTTATGTCGGGGGCTCTATTTTTGGTAATATTTGTGCAGTGACCGTATTAAGTGCTGAAAAGCAGTCTGCGATGGAGATTTTGAGAAAATTGACTTTCTCTCCACCGATTTTAGCTTTATTAGTTGCTAGTTTTCTTTCGTTATGGAATGTTAGTCATTTTCAGCAGAATGCAATGATTCAATCATTGTATATATTGGATAAGTGGTTAATGACCTTTACAGGGATGTGTATCCTTGGGATGTGGTTATCTCAAGTCAAAATTCACTTGTCCGATTTAATTGAAAGTTTAAAACTTGCTTTGATTAAATTTCTATTTGGTTTAGTGTGCTGTGCGGTAGCCTATTTTCTTCTACCGATTCCTCACGAACTGGTTGTTATTGCACTGATGTCTATGTTTTTTTTATTACCACCCGCAGCGAATATTGTTGCTTTAGAAACACATTATTCAGGAACAGGTGTTTCAGCCCAATATATCGCAGCGGGTACCATCGTAAGTTGCATGACAATTGGTTTATTTGCCATGGTTTATCATGGACTGATCGTTTAGTTCGTTTCGAGGCTTGCTTTGAATAACTGCATGGCTTGACCACGATGACTGATCTTATTTTTTTCTTCTTTGGTCATTTCAGCGCTACTAATATTGAGTTCAGGTAGCCAAAACAGTGGGTCGTAGCCAAAACCATTTTTGCCACGTGCTACTTCCAAAATTTCACCTTTCCAGATTCCTTGGAAAATCTGAGGTAAAGGATCTTCAGCGTGTTGAACTAAGGCGAGTACACACACAAACATCCCTTCAATCACGTCACCATTGTTACGTAATGGTGCTAAATCTGCCAGTAATTTAGCATTATTGGCAGCATCATCGCCATGCTCACCAGCATAACGTGCAGAGTAAATACCAGGAGCACCACCAAGTGCAGGGACGCAAATACCTGAGTCATCTGCTATAGCTGGTTTACCCGAAATCTTAGAAGCATGTCGTGCTTTGATAATGGCATTTTCTACAAAACTTAACCCATCTTCCACCGCATCCTCAATGTTCAGTTGTCCTTGAGGCACAACGTTAACAGGGAGTTTTAATTCTTCAAATAACTTTTCGAACTCAGCTATTTTCCCTTTATTGTTGCTCGCTAAAACCAAAGTACCTTGATCTAACCAATCTTTAGACGCCATGTTGAATCACTTTCTGTTTCAAATTTGAAGCTATTCTAACGGATATTTGCGATGATACAGATGAACTCATCTTTAAAATAACCAATCATTAAACATGAGAAATTTAAATAGCATTCATATTCGTCAAGCAGAGATCGCAGATGTTGAAAATATTGCGTCCTGTATTGCTTTAGCTTTGAACCACTTTGATGAAATACCAAAAAGTAAGTCCCTATTTTCAAAATAAGCTCTTGTATCGCACATCAATCATCAAGGGATAAAATACTTTGTTGCAGAATTAAAGCAGTCGCTTGTTGGGATGATTGCTTACAAACAACCCACTCATATTTTTCATTTTTTTGTTCATCCAAATCTGCAATTTCAAGGCGTTGGAACTCTTTTATTTAATTATGTGTTAGATCAATTAAATCAAACGGATATCCAGCAGATCACAGTCAATGCGCATATAGGGGCTGTTCATTTTTATAAAAAATTAGGTTTTACTTCACAGAGTGAAGTGGACATATTCGAAGATCTGAAATTCATAAGAATGAAGAAGATGATCGAATAAAAAAAGCACCGATAGGTGCTTTCTTCAAACTTATAAGCGTTACTAACGGCTTTGAATCCATTGATCAGCACGATCACGTGCAGTACGAATTTGTTCTGGTGTCAGGTTGGCAGCCAAAGCCGTCTTTTTTGTCTCAGACATATTGATCACTTTATTATCTAACATGCCATCACGTGTAGAAAGCTCATACCATTGGTAAGCACCCATATAGTTTTTCTTTTGCTCTTCCATAACGGCTAAATTGAAGCTTGCACGATTGTCACCATGGCTTGCTGCTTTTTCGAAGTATTGGCGAGCTAAGGTTTCATTTTTAGCAACACCAATACCGTCAGCATACATACGACCCACATTCAGCTGAGCAGATGAAATACCTTGATCGGCTGCTGCCTTATACCAAACGAAAGCTTGTTTTAGGTCTTTAGCAACATCTTTACCATGTTGATAATGTGTTGCCAGATAAAACTGGGCAGCCGGTTGACCTGCTCGAGCAGCTTTTTGCAGCTCAGATACAGGCATACGTGAATACTGTGCAGCCAGTGCAGAAGTTGATGGTTGTTGAGGTACATAATCTGCATGAACTTGGAAACTCAACAACCCTAGAAATAATGAAGTACCTAAGAATAACTTTTTCATAGAGCGCTCACTCGATAAATCGCGACCTCGCCAAACAAGTTCGGGATATGCTTGCTGAGCAAACTCCCTTGTTGATTCCCATTCACGGCTAAACGGTCAATAATTTTAATTTGATTCTCAGCACAAAGTGCTTCGAAATCCTTAAACGTGCACAGATGGATATTTGGAGTGTTATACCACATATAGGGTAAGGCATCCGAAACAGGCATTTTCCCTTTTAAAGCAAGGAAAGAGCGTGTTTTCCAGTGTGCAAAGTTAGGAAAAGTAATAATTGCTTGTTTCCCAACACGCACCATATCGCGCAAAAGCACATCAGGTGCATCTACAGCTTGCAAAGCTTGTGCCATGACAACATAGTCAAATGACTGGTCTGCAAAGCGTCCCAAACCGAGGTTCAAGTCTTGTTGGATGATATTTAACCCTCGACTGACTGCAATTGCAATCTTTTCTTGATCGATTTCTAATCCGTATGCACGAATGTTGTGCTTTTTGCTCATATGAGCCAGTAACTCACCATCGCCACAACCAAGATCTAAAATGCTTGAATCAGGTTTAATCCATTTTTCTGCAAGCTTCTGATCGATACGCATTACACGGTCTCCTTAGGGGTTGAAGCAAGATGGTCTACACCACCTAAGAAAGCCCTTAAAGTTTTGACATATAAAGGGATAGGGAACAAGAACGAGTCATGACCTTGTTCTGCATCAATATCAACATAGCTCACAGGCTTATGATTGGTAATCAATGCATCCACAATCTCAACAGATCGGGAAGGAGAGAATCTCCAATCCGTAGTAAATGAAATCACAAGGAATTTACATTTTGTATTCGACATTGCTTTAACTAAAGATTGTTCATACTCACGAGAAGGATCGAAGTAATCCAAAGCTTTAGTCATGATCAAGTAGGTGTTCGCATCAAAGTTACGACTAAATTGTTCACCTTGATAGCGAAGATAACTTTCAACTTGGAATTCAACATCGAAACCATACATGAATTTGCCAGATTTTAAATCACGACCAAATTTTTGTTTCATGGCTTCTTCAGAAAGGTAGGTAATGTGACCTACCATCCGCGCTAGAATAAGACCACGTTTAGGATAGCTATCTTTTTCTAAATAGCGACCATGATGAAAATCAGGATCGGACAAAATGGATTGGCGCGCGACTTCATTAAATGCGATATTTTGCGCTGAAAGTTTAGGTGCACTGGCAATAATGACACAATTATTTAATCGGTCAGGATAATCTACAGACCACTGAAGTGCCTGCATGCCTCCCAAAGAGCCACCAATAATAGAGTGCCAAACAGTGATACCGAGACGATCAGACAGCATTGCTTGAGTTTTAACCCAATCGCGCACGGTCACTAATGGAAAGTCTGGACCATAAGGACGATTTTCATTTTCAGGATTTGGGGAGGTTGGTCCTGTTGATCCGTTACAACCACCAATATTGTTTAATGCCACCACAAAAAATGTATTGGTATCAATTGCTTTGCCTGGCCCAATACAAGCATCCCACCAACCTGCTTTTTTATCATCTTCATGGTGATAACCAGCAGCATGATGATGACCAGAAAGCGCATGGCAGATCAAAATTGCATTAGATTTATCTGCATTGAGTGTGCCATAAGTTTCGACCATCAATTCGAAACGTGGTAAAACGCGGCCACATTCTAATGCGAGTGGTTCTTCAAATTGGAACTTTTGTGGAACAACAATGCCCACTGAGTCAGCTGGAAAAGACACAGGATAAATTCGCCTAAAATCTTAAGTATGAATAAATAAAAGGATACCACTTGAGGGTATCCTTCTAAAGTCATTTTCGTGCTAAATATTATTGCTAATATTTATACTGCCGCAGCGATCACTTGATCTGTGCTCAAAACACCTTGATCAATTAAACGATTTGTACATGCAATAATTCCTTCAATAGATGAAGTCACGATGTTGTCATGTACACCAGCACCGAATGCTGATTTACCTGTACCTTTGACTTGAAGTTCAATTAGTGCCAACGCTTTAGCATTTGCACCAGAACCAATGCTACGTTCTTCATAGTTCACAACATCGATTGGCAACTGTAAAGCATCTAAAATTGCAGAGATTGGTCCGTTGCCTTCACCACGTAGATGTTGAACTTGACCACCGACTTCAATATCTAATTCAATGACTTGATTGCCATTTTCATCAGATAATCGATAGTTTTTCGCGACATAATGTTTATCTTTCTGATTTACATATGTACTTTGGAATAAACTCCAAATTTGCTCAGCAGAAACTTCTACGCCTTCTTCGTCAGCTACCTGTTGCACGACTTGCGAGAACTCAATTTGTAAGCGACGTGGTAATACGACGTTGTAGTTCGACTCTAACAAGTATGCGATACCACCTTTACCTGATTGTGAATTGACACGAATGACTGCGTCATAATCACGTCCCAAATCTTTAGGATCAATTGGTAAGTAAGGCATGTCCCAAATTTCTTCGTTTTTCTGGAACTCAAAGCCTTTTTTAATCGCATCTTGGTGTGAGCCAGAAAATGCAGTAAATACTAAATCACCCGCATATGGATGACGTGGATGAACGGGTATACCTGTACATTCTTCAATAGTAGAAATGATTTCATTAATATTTGAAAAATCTAGATTTGGAGCGACACCTTGGGTATACATATTTAATGCAATCGCTGCAACGTCAACGTTACCTGTACGTTCACCATTACCAAATACACAACCTTCCACACGATCAGCACCAGCCATGATCGCTAACTCGGATGCTGCAATACCGCATCCACGGTCATTGTGACAGTGTACAGAAATAATGACACCATCGCGGCGTTGTAAGTTGCGATGCATCCATTCAACTTGGTCAGCGTAAACATGAGGCCCAGAAACTTCAACAGTCGCGGGTAGATTCAAGATAACTTTATTATCTGGGCGAGCATCCCAAATTTCAGTGACTGCATCACAGACATCTTTTGCAACTTCTAATTCAGTTGCGGTAAAGCATTCAGGAGAGTATTGGAACACCCATTCAGTTTCAGGGTATTGCGCTGCATATTCTTTCACTTTTTGAGCCGCATTCACCGCTAAGGCTTTTGCACCCGCTACATCAACATTCAATACTTTTTGGCGGAATGTTGGTGAGTTTGAATTATAGATATGCACAATTGCACGTTTTGCACCTTGTAATGATTCAAATGTACGTTGAATCAAGTGATCACGAGCTTGAACTAATACTTCGATATAGACATCATCTGGAATATGATTTTCTTCGATTAATTTACGGGTAAAGTCAAAATCAATCTGTGAGGCAGATGGAAAGCCAATTTCAATATGTTTGAAACCAATTTTCACCAACATTTGGAACATTTTGAATTTTTGTTCGATGTTCATTGGTTCGAAAATAGCTTGGTTACCATCACGAAGGTCGGTGCTCATCCAGATAGGCGCTTTATTAATTTCGTTATTTGGCCATTGACGGTCAGGTAAGTCTACACGTTGGTACATGCGACGGTATTTTTTGCTTGGATCAGCCAACATCATGAGATAACTCCTTTCATAGCACAACATGCTTGGGTCTTGTGTAAAGGCACTGCGCTATTTATATCGATTGTGTCTATTCTATCAATTTACAAGTGGCTTACTGCATCATTTTGCTGAATTCTCTAAAAATCTTTTGAATATATAGAGCTTAGCTATACCGTCACAGTGCTTGTAAATTCTTTCTTTTATTATAGTGCGATCTTCAAGAGAATTATTCCCTGATTTAGATCAAAGTATGATGAATGTGAAATTTTTTTTCACAATATATTTTTTTTTAATAAAATTTTTCATTATAAAAATTAACCATGAAAAATAAATTAGAGTTCTGCCCATTTTCGAATTAAATTGTGATAGAGGCTCGTGAGTTTGATGACTTGCTCATGTTGATCCCCTAATGCCATACGAAGTTGCTGAATAGATTGATCTAAAGTAAATAACATATGTCGATTTGAATCATCTCGAATCATACTTTGTACCCAAAAAAATGATGCCAAGCGACAACCCGATTGGATAGAAGTGACCTCATGTAAGCTAGTAGATGGATAAAGTATCAAATCTCCTGCAGGGAGTTTGACTTCGTGATAGCCATAAGTATCTTCAATGACTAATTCACCGCCGTCATATTCGTGCGGATCACTCAAGAATAAAGTACAAGATAAATCTGTTCTCAAGCGTTCTTGTGAGCCTTGAACTCTGCGAATCGAATTGTCGACATGAAAACCGAATGATTGATGCTGTTCATAGCGATTAAACAGAGGAGGGATGATATCTAGTGGAATTGCTGCTGATAAGAATAAAGGATGTTGACCTAGGGATTCTAAAATAATATCACCTAGATGTTTGGTCAGGGGATGATCATTGGAAAGTTGCTGATTATGTTTCACTGTCGCAGAGAGTGTTCCAGCTGTTACCTTTCCATTGACCCAATCTACTTTAGACATTTCTTCACGAAAATATCGAACTTGTTCAGGGCTTAGAATATTTGGAATATGATGAATCACTACGATCACTCACTGCTTTAGGTGATGAAAAGCATAGCTTGTATAGAGCTATGCTGAAATGAAATTAAAACTTGAAATTTAAAGACAATACAGCATTTCGACCTTCAGCTTCAGTTGCATAATGCGAAGCATAAGCTTTCGTGAAATAACGTGTATCTGAGAGATTATTGACGTTCAATTGAAGATCAATATCTGAATTTACTTGATAGCGAGCCATGGCGTCATAACGAACATAGCCTGGTACAAATTTGGTATTTGCAGCATCTCCATACACTCGATCCATAGCTAAAACACCAGCACCTAATTGTAATTTAGGGAGAACTTGGTAAGTTGTCCACAAAGTGGCAGAGTGTTTTGCGACATTTTGGACTTGGTTACCATTAGTTGGGCTAGCCGAATAACTTCCATCGCTATTTTTGACATAACCTGCATCAATAATTTCACTATCTAAATATGTGTATCCTGCAGATAAAGCCCATTTATTTGTGATATTGCCGTTTAAGCCTAATTCAACGCCATCAACACGTGTCTCACCAATATTTCTTGTAAATCCATCACTATCTAAAGCGCGAGTATTTTCTTTTTCTGTACGGAAAATAGCAGCTGTGAGATTAATTCTGTTATTCAAAAGGTCCCATTTGGTTCCGATTTCATAGGTTTTGACTTCTTCAGGTTTGAGGTTGTTAATTGCTCTTGCTTGTGCATCAGTCGTATTTCGTCCTGGGACACTTAACCCTTCTGAACCATTACCAGCATCGATTCCAACGGGATTAGCTGAAGTCGCATAGCTTGCATAAATTGATCCATTTTCTCTTGGTTTAAAGGTTAATCCAGCTTGATAATTGAAGAAATCGTGTTTTGAATTATATTTTGTTCCTGCTTGAATTGCTGAAGTGCCTGAACCAGTATCTTGATTGTATTTCATTTCAGTTTCGAATTCATCCCAGCGAATACCAAGGTCAAGGAGCCACTGAGGATTAAGCTCAATATTATTTAGGGCATATACTGATTGTGTTTCAGATTTAATCTTCATGACATTTGGATTAGCTTGAACTTTACCTAGCCAAGCATCATTCGAATTGGGGTTATAAAGATCAGTACACCAACCATTTGAAATATTTAATGAGCATGCATTATTAGCACCACTACCGCCTATTAACGTGGTATTAGGGTCGGTTACAATGTTTGTGCCGCGTTCAGAATCTTGTTTACTGTATTCAGCACCCAAATTGAAATTATGTTTTATGATGCCTGTTTGGAGTTTACCTGTTAATGCGAGTTGATCTGTAAAACTGTCAGTGGTTGTTAGGTTGGTATTTAGACGACGCCAAACTTTTCCATTTGCGACGTTGCCCTGACTGTCATCTGGTTGAGTCCATAAGTAATTATTTTTTGATTTGCTATAGACAGCAGTATTAATCAAGCTTAGATTTTCGCTAAAATCGTGCTCTAGCTTAAGGGTCCCACTTTGATTTTCTTGCTTTTGAAAATCACGATTTAACCAACCGTAGTATGTACCCTGTTTAACATCAACGGGTGAGCCGACAGTCGCTTTTCTGTCAGTGTCGTATTTATATGGAATACCTGAATCTGGCTTATCATCAGACTTTAGGTAGTAGTAGGCTAGTGTCGCTCGAGTGGGCGTCTCTAACCCAAAGCTAATACTTGGTGCAATACCAGCACGTTCATATTCAGCGCCATTATGTTGTCCCGCTTTTTCATTCTGGTGACCCATTGCCACGACACGAGTCGCAATACCATTCCCAAAATCTTTATTTGCATCTAATGTGATACGTGCATAAGCATCAGTACCGCCAGCAACAGAGCCTTGGAAAGCATCTCCAGATTTGGCTAATTTGGAAATTAGGTTAATACTACCACCCGTAGAACCTCCACCACCTAAAGTAGAGGCGGAGCCTTTGGTGACTTCAACCTGTTCAACGGCAAACATTTCTCGGTTTTGAGAAGTAGAGTTCCTCACACCGTCAACGTACATTGAACTTTCAGAGTTATAACCACGGATAAATGGACGGTCACCATTTGGGTTGCCACCTTCGCCCGCACCAAGTGTAATTCCTGGAATAGTTCTTAAAGCATCAGACAGCGTAGTCACTTGAGTATCTTGTATCTGTTTTTGAGAAATAACAGAGATTGATTTGGGAGTATCGAGTAGGGGAGCAACGTATTTAGCGTTTGAGGATTTGTCGACTTTAAATGACTGCTCTGATTGAGCCTCTGATTTAATTGTTTCTAAATGCGCTGTATCTTCTTGTGCGAAAGTTTGACCTGAAATAACAGCCAATGACGTTGCTATTGCAGATGAAACGATTTTTTTACGTGTCGTGATAAAGGCCATGTTCAACCTGATATGAATTTGTTTTCAGGTTGAGAATAATAATGATTCTTTTTTAGCTTTAACGGGTCTTAAAATTGATATTTGCGATTTAAGTTAAGCTAAATAACGGAAGCTTAAATGTAATAATGTAATATTTTATGTATAAGTAAATGAATTTAAATAATATTGGAAAAATTAAAGTTTCTACATTTTTGTATGGCTATTTTTGATAGGGAATTAAATTTTAATAAAATAAAAAACCCTGCTAGCGCAGGGTTTTACTAGAGAGAATCTACCTAGAATTAGAAATCATATGAAATAGATAACCAGTAGTTACGACCAGCTAAGTATGTGCCTTCAGAGCTACGTCCAATTGAAAGATATTTATAAGCTTGTTGAAGATCGCCGTTAATATCTACATATTCCATATTTTGAGTAAAGTCTTTATCCAATAGATTGTTTACTGCAGCATTAATACGAATTTTATCGTTCAGTTGATAACTTGCACCAAGATTAAATAAATTATAACCAGAAAATTCGTTATTGGTTTGTTCCAAAATACTAATTGAGCCAGCGTCTGTAGGTTCACTAGTAAATCGAGGACGACCAGATTGATATTCATGTTGTAACCATAGGTCTAAAGAGTCATTAATGTGCCAAGTAGATGTTAGGCTAGCTAAATGTTTCGCAGTAGACTCTAAAGCATATCCTTTGTCTTGACCTTTAGTTATTTCTGAATCGGTATAGGTGTAAGCCGCTTTTAAGCTCCATTCTGGAATAATTTGATAATTTAGGGATGTCTCTAAACCATAAATTTCTGCTTCATCCGTGTTGAAACTCTTGCTATAAGAAGTTGCTTTATCACTAAGATTAGAGCAATCATTGGTGTTACAACTGAACGTTCTAGAAACGATCTTGTCTTCAACAACGTTGAAGAATGCAGTTGCTGTAAGGTTAAAATTATCAGAAGGTTGATAATTAAATCCAAGCTCATAGTTGATTGATGTTTCAGGATCTAAATCTGGATTTCCAAGACTCGGTGTAGCACCTTGACCACTATAACCATTGATTCCGTCGTAAAGATCCTTAGCGGATGGTGTTTTATAACCTGTACTTACGCCACCTTTGATCGTTAGTGCATCATTGGTGTTCCAAACTAAATAAGCCCGCGGACTAAATTGTCCACCAAATCCGCTATGATCTTCGAAGCGACCACCGAATGTGAAAAATAAGTTGTCTTTGAGTTGCCATTCATCTTCAGCGTAGAGAGACCAAGTATCCTGTGTAAATTCTTTTCCTATACCTGCAATATCATCTGCAATGGTTGTATCTTTGTATTCAGTACCAACTGTCAATTTATGACTTTTGATTGGTGCAACAATATGAGAGTCAATCACAAGATCTTTATTTTCGAGTTTTCGAGCTTGACCTGCTAACTCTGGGAATGCATCTGTTGGAATGGTGCGACCTTGGGTCTCTGTTGTGTTATGGCTTAGATAAGTTTTCCACAAACCAAAATCATAGTTACCATCATGACCAAGTGCAAATTGAGTTCGATTGAACTCAAGCTCATCGTTATAGCCTGCGATACCACCACGAGAAATAAAGTTTCCTAAACGTTGATCTGTGTTGTCATAGCGTTGGCTAGAATAAAAACCATCGATCCATAAAGCATTTTGTTCATCTAATTTAAAGTCTAATTTTGCACCATAATCATAATTATCTGCTTTACTTGGGCGTGGATCACGGCTAGTCGAACCCTCAACAATACGTTCAGAACGTTGACGATCCAAATAGCTACCTCTTAATTGTAAACCTAAGCGGTCATTAATAAGTGGACCATTAATCACAAAACTAGATTTCCAAGAGTCTGCTTCAGCATTACTTTCCATAATGTTGCCACTCGTTGTGACATTTGCTGACCACTGATCTGCAACTTTTTTAGTAATGATATTGATCACACCACCCATTGCTTCTGAACCATAGCGAGTAGCCATTGGTCCACGGATAACTTCAATTCGCTCAATAGCGGCTAGAGGCGGTAAAAAACTATTAGAGGTTTCACCAAAGCCATTAGGTGTTACATCTGATGAGGTTGTTTGACGGCGTCCATCAATAAGAACTAAGCTATAGTCATTACCAAGACCACGCATCTTAACGTTAAGGCCAGATGTTTTCCCAACTCCAGAACGAATATCAATACCAGGGACATCTGATAAAAGATCAGCGATGCTTGTCGCATTTTTCTTTTCAATATCTTCTTTAGTTACAACACTAATAGATGCAGGTGCATTTTTAATATCCTGCTCAAAACCCGCAGCAGAAACGACAATTGTCGAAAGTTGATGAGCACTACTTTCATTTGTGGTATTTGCAAATGTTACACCGCTAGACAAAGCGAATAATGCAACTGTAAGAGGTTGAAGCTTAAACTTACTCATATTATGTTCTTCCGCTGGTATGAGTGATGCTTGAGGGCATGATCAAATTTGATGCAAATATTAATGATAAACTTTATCATTTGCAATAAAAAACAAACAATAATTAAGAAATATGAATTGAATATGGTCAAACCTTGTGAGCAAAAAAAATATTCTCAGGTTCATAAAAAAGATGGTTTGAAAAAGGTATTTTGTATATCTTTGATTGTTGTCATATAATGTGGCACTTTAAAAATTGCAATTACTATTTCTATATCGAGGAAGCCATGCAAGTAACTTCTGAAGCGGTTTCGGGCGTAGCCCGTCGTTTAAATGTATCTGTACCGACGAGCCGTGTTAATGAGCAATTCGAAGCTCGTTTAAAACGTACTGCTAAAACAGTTAAGATCAACGGCTTCCGTCCAGGTAAAGTGCCTTTAAATGTTGTTCGTCGTGAATACGGCGCGAGCATTTACCAAGAAGTGGTAAATGATGTTATTCGTGACACAGTATTCGAAGCAATTCAACAAGAGAAAATCAATGCTGTAGGCATGCCTAACATTGAAAAAGTTGAAAACAAAGAAGATGCTTTAGTTTATGAAGCTACTGTTGAAGTTTATCCAGAAGTTTCAGTTAAGTTTGACGGTTTAGAAGTTGAACGTAAATCTACTGAAGTAAATGATAAAGATGTAGATCAAATGATCGAAAATCTTCAAAAGCAACGCGCGACTTGGACTGAAACAAAAGGCATGGCTAAAAAAGACATGCAAGTTACTTTTGATTTCGAAGGTTCTATTGACGGCGAAAAATTTGAAGGTGGTTCTGCTGAAGACTTCAAACTTGTATTAGGTTCTGGTCGTATGATCCCTGGCTTCGAAGACGGTATCGTTGGTATGAAGAAAGGCGAAGAGAAAGTAATTGATGTAACTTTCCCTGAAGATTACCAAGCAGAAAACCTTGCAGGTAAATCAGCTCAATTCAAAATCACAGTTAAGCTTGTTGAAAAACAAAAGCTTCCTGAGGTAGATGCTGAATTCCTAAAAATCTTTGGTTTAACTGAAGAAGAAGGTGTTGAGAAGTTAAAAGCTGACGTTCGCAAAAATATGGAACGTGAAGTGAAAAACGGTCTTCGCAATCAAGTGAAAGGTGCAACTTTTGATGCGCTTGTAGCTGCAAATGAAATTGAAGTACCTGCATCTATGTTGTCTCAAGAAATTGACCGTCAACGTCAACAAATGATCCAACAGTTTACTCAACAGTTTGGTGCTCAAGGCGCTAAAGCATTTGATTCAAGCATGCTTCCAGATGAATTATTCAAAGAGCAAGCTGAAAAATCAGTAAAATTAGGTGTTTTGGTGAGCAGTATTCTTGCTGAAGCAAAAATCGAAGTTGATCAAGCACGTGTAGAAGCTTATATCGAAGATATGGCGACTTCTTATGAAGATCCTACAGAAGTTATTGAATACTTCAAAAATGATAAGCAACAACGTGCACAAATCGAAGCTGTTGTTTTAGAAGACCAAGTTGTAGATCACATCTTAGCGTCTGCTAAAGTAACTGATAAAGCTGTTAGCTATGAAGAATTGTTGAAAGAACAACAAGCTCGTCAACAAGGCTAATCGGTTATCCGAAGGAAGAGGCGCTTAACGCGCCTTTTTTCTTGTAAAAAATATGGATCAACTTGTCCTGTATTCACAAAGCCTAATCAAAAAATATCTGATATTTAATGGTGAATATTTTGCATTTTCGACAATTATCCCTCATATTGTGAAAATGTATTGAGTGACAAAAAATTCAGGAATAAATAACGTATGTATGTTCCAACAATTGATAATGCTTTGGTTCCAGTTGTCGTAGAGCAATCATCTCGTGGTGAGCGTTCTTTTGATATTTTCTCGCGTCTTTTACGTGAACGTGTAATTTTCTTAACGGGTGAAGTTGAAGACAATATGGCGAACTTAATCGTTGCGCAAATGTTGTTCTTAGAAGCTGAGAATCCAGAAAAAGATATTCATCTGTACATTAACTCACCTGGTGGTTCAGTGACTGCGGGTATGGCAATTTACGATACGATGCAATTCATCAAACCAGATGTCGTGACATATTGTATGGGCCAAGCAGCCTCAATGGGCGCTTTTTTATTGAATGCTGGTGCTAAGGGTAAACGTTACTGCTTAGAAAACGCTCGTGTTATGATTCACCAACCATTGGGTGGTTTCCGTGGTCAAGCTTCAGATATTGAAATTCATGCACGTGAAATTCTATTTATTAAAGAGCGTTTGAACCGTCTAATGGCTGAACACAGTGGCCAAGATTATGAAACTGTTGCACGTGATACAGACCGTGATAACTTTATGACCGCTCAAGCTGCAAAAGAATATGGTTTGGTCGATGAAGTTTTAACGAAACGTCCGCAACTTTAAGCTGTAAAGCATAGAAATTTATTTGGAGTGAAGATGTCTGAAAATCCTCAAGGACAAAAGCATTGTTCATTTTGCGGTAAAACGCAGTCTGAAGTGGGTAAACTCATTGCAGGCGAGGACGCTTACATTTGTAATGAATGTGTAGATGTATGCTTAGATTTAGTTCAGACGAGCCAGCAAGTCGAAACTGGTGAATGGGCAACTCGTCCATTACCTAAGCCGCATGAAATTCGTGCAGCTTTAGATCAATATGTGATTGGTCAAGACACTGCGAAAAAAACGCTCTCTGTTGCGGTATATAACCACTATAAACGTCTTAAAGTGACTCAATCAACTGCAAAGTCAGAAGATCGTGTAGAACTTGCTAAAAGCAATATCTTACTCATAGGACCAACAGGTTCGGGTAAGACTTTGTTGGCGCAAACTTTAGCGCGCTTATTAGATGTGCCATTTGCGATGGCTGATGCAACGACATTAACTGAAGCTGGTTATGTTGGTGAAGATGTTGAGAATATCGTTCAAAAATTGCTACAAAAAGCAGATTACGATGTTGAGAAAGCACAGAAGGGTATCATTTATATCGACGAGATCGATAAGATTACCCGTAAGTCTGAAAATCCTTCAATTACACGTGATGTCTCAGGTGAAGGTGTTCAACAAGCGCTTTTAAAAATGATCGAAGGTACGGTAGCTTCAATTCCACCTCAAGGTGGTCGTAAGCATCCACAGCAAGAGTTCATTCAAATTGATACGTCTAATATCCTGTTCATCTGCGGTGGTGCATTCTCTGGTTTGGAGCGTGTCGTGCAACAGCGTCAAGAAAAAGGTGGAATTGGTTTCACTGCTGACGTGAAGACTAAAGATGATTCTAAGAAGTTATCTGAATTATTTAGTCAGGTAGAAGCTGCCGATCTTGTGAAATTTGGTTTAATCCCTGAATTCATTGGTCGTCTGCCAGTGATTGCAACGCTCGAAGAATTGGACGAAGAAGCATTAATGCAAATTTTGACTGAACCAAAAAATGCATTAACGCGTCAGTATCAATACTTGTTCGAAATGGAAGATGTTGATCTATTATTTGAAGATTCAGCATTGCGAGCTGTTGCGAAAAAAGCACTTGAGCGTAATACAGGTGCACGTGGTTTACGTTCAATTCTTGAAAACGTCTTACTCGATACGATGTACGATTTACCAAGTCGCTCTGATATTGGTACTGTTGTGATCAATGAAGCTGTGATCAATGAAAATGCTGAACCAGAATATCGAACTGAGCGCCAACCTAAACAAGAACAACAAGTTGAAGAAAAGGTCGATTTAAAGATTTTAGATACTAAATCTGCTTAATTGATTGTAATTCATCTGAAACGCGTAAAAAGTCCCACTTTTTGCGCGTTTTTTGTTTTTAATCTCGGATTGAGATGATAATCTAACGATAACAAAAATATGACATAGAATAAAAAGTATTCGTGATGAGGGATAATCATGCGATCAAGCGTAGCAGTGTGTGCTTTGAGTCTGTTTCTTGTGGCATGTCAGACACATAAAGGGCTTAACGATAATAATCAAACTCATGTGGTTTCAACGTTAAAACCGGTAGATTTTAGTGAGAAAAAAACTTTTGTATCTCAGAAGCTAGCTCAATATAAAGTTGCAGGATTTGATCTGGGCTCATGGGTAAATCAAAAACCAGGACAGTTTTTCAGCCGTGTAAAACCTCAACATCAGCAAGCCGCAGTGTTGTATCTGTACCGTCCTGATAGTAAGTGGAATCGTCAGGAAATTATTGCACCGAGTTTTTTTCTAAATGGTAAGCGCATTCCGAGTTTAATCAGCAATCATTATTATTGGATAGAGCTGGCTGAAGGGGATTATCAACTTAGTATCAGTCGACCTTTAACTGTGATGCATTTTCAAAAACCTTTGGTTGCAAGTTTTAGTGTTAAAGCGGGGCAGCAGTATTTCTTAAAATATGAAGAAGAACAGTTTCGAGGTGGACCAAATGGTAGTGAAGATCTCCTCAGAGTTGGACCATTGATGCAAATGCCAACAAAACAGGCATTAAGAGAAATTGGCATGACTCAGTTGAAAACGCCTGGGCTTAACTATGTTGCCGTTATTCAACCGAACGGAACATTGCAAAAATCAAAAGAAAAAATTAAAAATAAAGAATATAAAGCCAGTGATGATGTGCGCTTAACAGAACCTTTTAAGATATATGATCCACGCACATGGTAACTCTGATTCAGCAGAATGGTTTTTAGCTTATTTCGAGTCAGTATGAATACTTTGTTTTTGTAGTTGTTCTAATTTCTTTTGGACTTCAGCAAAATTCTTTTCTGTAGATTGTAAAGAGCCTGCAAGTTGTTGATTCAGGATTTTCATGGATTCTTGAGCAACAAGTGGACCTTTATTTAAAATGGATTGACCTGTTGGAGAGGAATAAAAGTCGATCTGGGCTTGAACTTCTTGGGCATCATAGACATCTTTATAAATTTTGAGATAGATCGGTTTAAGTTTTTCCCAAGAAGTTTGCTTAATATTTTCTTGGTGAATTTTATCAGCCAGTTCATTGGCAATAACTTGTTGTTGTGGTGTTAATTTTTCGGCCTTAACAATATTTTGAACAATGCTATAGGCCTGTTGATCAATTTGAGGTCGGATTTGTTTAAGCGTACTTTGTAAGAGCTGATCTAAATTCAATACTTGTATGAGTTTTTCGATTTGTTGATCAGTCGCTTGAGCTGCCATAACCGCAGGTGAGCAGATCATGCATCCGCTCAAAAATAATGTTCTTAAAATTTTCATGAGTATTCTCGGTATAAAAAAGCACCCTAATGATAGAGTGCTTTTTGAACTTGAGACAAGTCGAATATTATTTATTGTGCAGCTGCATCTACAACTGGAATTTTACCAATTTTAGCCTGCCAAATTTTTGGTGCAGTTGCGTGAACTGATGTGCCGTTAACGTCTACAGCAACAGATACAGGCATATCTTTAACCACGAACTTATAGATTGCTTCCATACCTAAATCTTCAAAAGCGACAACTTCCGCTTCACGAATTGCTTTAGATACGAGATATGCAGCACCGCCTACAGCCATGAGGTAAGTTGCTTTATTGTCTTTGATTGCTTCAATCGCAGCAGGACCGCGGTCCGCTTTACCGATCATACCGAAAAGACCAGTTGCTTCTAAAACTTGACGTGTGAACTTATCCATACGTGTTGCAGTTGTTGGACCTGCAGGACCTACAACTTCGTCACCCACTGGATCAACAGGACCAACGTAGTAAATGAACTTACCTTTAAGGTCTACTGGAAGCTCTTCACCGTTGTTTAACATATCAACCATACGTTTGTGCGCAGCGTCACGACCTGTATAGATTGTACCGTTAAGAAGAAGCGTATCACCTGGTTTCCAAGAGTTCATTTCTTCTTGTGTGATGTTATCTAAGTCAACACGTTTAGAAGAAGATGAGTCCCAAGTGACTTCAGGATAGTCTTCAAGTTTAGGTGCAATAATATTCGCAACACCTGTACCGTCTAGTGTGAAGTGTGCGTGACGAGTCGCAGCACAGTTCGGGATCATACCGACTGGTTTACCCGCAGCGTGACAAGGGTAGTCTTTAATTTTGATGTCTAGAACAGTCGTTAAACCGCCAAGACCTTGTGCACCAATACCCAGCGCGTTTACTTTCTCGAAGATTTCGATACGAAGTTCTTCAAGTTTATTTTGTGGACCACGACGAAGAAGCTCGTCCATGTTGATCTCTTCCATCAATGCTTCTTTAGCAAGCATCATGGCTTTTTCAGCTGTACCACCGATACCAATACCGAGCATACCAGGAGGACACCAGCCTGCACCCATGGTTGGTACAGTTTTCAGTACCCAGTCCACGATTGAATCAGATGGGTTTAACATTGCAAGTTTAGATTTATTTTCTGAACCACCGCCTTTTGCTGCAACAGTGATATCTACTTTGTTACCTGGAACAAGTTTATGGTAGATCACAGCAGGGGTGTTGTCTTTCGTATTCTTACGGCCAAAAGCAGGATCAGCAAGTACAGATGCACGAAGTACGTTAGAGTTTTCTAAGTAACCTTGGCGAACACCTTCGTTAATCGCGTCGTCTAAGCTCATTGTTAAATCAAATTTAACGTCCATGCCCACTTCAACGAATACGTTGACGATACCAGTATCTTGACAGATCGGACGGTGACCTTCGGCACACATACGTGAATTGATTAAGATTTGTGCGATCGCATCTTTGGCAGCTTTGTTTTCTTCACGGTCATACGCACGACTCATTGCTTGGATGAAGTCTTGTGGATGATAGTAAGAAATGAACTGAAGCGCATCTTTAACGGATGTGATCAAGTCGTCTTGCTTGATAATAGTTGTCATACAAATATCTCTTGAGCGGGCTGATAGCTAGCGGGCTAAATTATAAGACAAAATGATTCAATTGTGGCTTTTTTGCTGAGGAATTGGCGAAAGTTTAAGAGAGCAGATTCATTCATAGAAAAGTTAAAATTAATATTTGCTAATTAATTTTTTAGATGGAAATACGTTTACGTAATAAGTTGTTTAAGCTTTTTTATACGTAACAATAATTTTTTTCAAATTTATCTCATAATATTTTTAGATTAAATGGGTGAAATTTCACTATTTTAGTCATCAATAATTCTAATACATTGACTTTATGAAATTAAATTTTGTTAAGATTTTCAATAGAAAGTATTAAGTAAATATTTATATAATTAAAAATCAATATTATTTATATATTTCATAAAATCTAGAAGTTAATTAAATATGAAGTCAAGTGACGCTGGAGTCTTTCTGAGTTATGCCTATATCACAATGCACCAGATGGGATTAAATGTAGAGCAAATTTTAGAAGATGTAAGATTGCCCGCACAGTTGCCTGATAAGACAGTTCGCAGAGATAATTCATGTCAGTACCGATTTTGGAATACAGCGCTAAAAGTTTCTAATGACAGAGATATTGGTTTACATGTAGGAGAGCATTTTCCTGTAATTAGAGGCTCAGTGATTGAGTATCTGTTTTTGAGTAGTTCGGGATTTAAAGTTGGACTAGAGAAAGCTTTAAATTACCAAAAATTACTTTCTTCAGCTTTTCATTTTAGCCTGTTCACAGATGAGCATGTTGCTGGAATTCAAGGGTTTAATCATCCTGTTCGGCACTATTTAGAGATTGTGATCAGTGTGATTTTAAAGTTTTTGAAATTCATTACAGATGATCAATTCCGCCCAATTAAAATTTATTTACCCTATGAATATGGTGCGACATTAATAGAATACAAGCGCGTATGGGGATGTGAAGTTGAGTTGGGCTGTCCAGATGGGAAAATTATATTTGATGCAGCGTTGTTGAATTTAAAATTTGACTGGTATGAGCCTGAATTATTTGCCATCCATGAAACTTATGCAAAACGTCAGATGAGACAGGTTGAAAAATATGAACTTATTTCTGATATAGAACAAATTCTAGCTGAAGTTTTACTCGAATCAGGCAATGTTCAATTAAAGCATGTGGCAGACAAGTTAAATATGAAGGTCAACACCTTGCGTGCATCTTTAAACGATATTGACACTTCTTTTGAGAAAATTCTAACTCATTATCGTATTCGGACTGCAAAGCAATTATTAGCATCCAAAGAGATTTCCATGTGCCATATTGTCAGCGTTCTCGGTTTCTCAGAGAGTTCTGTTTTTTCACGAGCATTTAAACGTTGGACGGGTGAGACACCTTTGCAATACCGAAAAAGAAAAATCTCCAGAAAATGATTCAATTGATACTTAAACTATATCATCTGAGTCAATTAAACTTATGCCAAATCCGTTACTTTAATCTGAGGTAGAACAGTTTTAATGCTCTAAATGGTTACTTGGTTTTTAACACATTTAAGTTTTTAATGAAGTTCTAATCCTAATAAATCGAATTAAATTTTAAAAAATATTCAATTGCTTAAGAATTAATTTGATTTCATATTCAATTATTATTCAACCAATTTAAGGAGTTGAAAATGAGTTATGTAAAGACTAAAGACGGTGTTGAAATTTTTTATAAAGATTGGGGATCACGTGACGGTGAGGTTCTTTTTTTTCATCATGGGTGGCCTTTAAGTTCAGATGATTGGGATGCGCAAATACTTTACTTTTTAGACAAAGGTTACCGTGTAGTGGCGCATGACCGCCGTGGTCATGGACGATCTTCTCAAGTGTCTGAAGGTCATGATATGGATCATTATGCTGATGATGTTGCAGCTGTTGTTGAGCATTTAGGCATCAAAAAAGCGATTCATATTGGTCATTCAACAGGCGGAGGTGAGGTTGCGCACTATATTGCAAGACATGGTGAGGAACGTGTTTCTAAAGCTGTTCTGGTGAGCTCTGTACCACCCTATATGGTGAAAACTGAAGATAATCCAAACGGATTGCCGAAAGCTGTTTTTGACGACATGCAGGCTCAATTATTTAAAAATCGAGCTGAGTTCTATCGTGTTGTACCTGAAGGTCCATTTTATGGATTTAATCGTTCAAATGCGAAGCCGTCTGAGCCGGTGATTCAGAATTGGTGGAGACAAGGAATGATGGGTTCTGCTAAAGCTCATTATGAAGGGATTGTGGCTTTCTCCCAAACTGATTTTAGAGAAGACCTTAAGAAAATTTCAGTGCCAGTATTAGTTTTACATGGTGATGATGACCAAATTGTTCCTCTTGATATTTCAGGAAAGTTATCGGCTGAATTGGTACAAAATGGAACTTTAAAAATTTATCCAGGTTATTCACATGGGATGCTTACTATTAATCATGACGTGATTAACCCTGATCTTCTTGCATTTATTCAAAGTTAATTTTCGATCTTGTCTTAAACAAGAACTCTTTAAGAGTTCTTGTTTTTTTATATAAGTCTTTAGTTAACCTCATGATTCTAAGTTACAACACGTAGGAGTTAATCATAGATCTCAGTGTTCTAAGGGATTTATTGAAAAAACCATCCTCACATTCGCGAGGATGGTAACTCATATGCAAATCAAATTATTGGGCTTGTTGCTCAGCCTGAATCGCTGTTAAAGCAATCGTAAAGACAATATCATCGACCAATGCACCACGAGATAAATCGTTTACAGGTTTGTTTAAACCTTGGAGCATTGGACCGACACTGACCACATTGGCAGAGCGTTGAACTGCTTTATAGGTGGTATTACCAGTATTCAAGTCAGGGAAAATAAAGACATTGGCACGACCCGCCACTTGAGAGTCAGGTGCTTTAGAGCGACCTACACTTTCTACAGAGGCAGCATCATATTGAAGGGGGCCATCGATCAATAAATCTGGACGACGTTCTTTTGCGATGCGTGTTGCTTCAGCAACTTTTTCAACATCAGCACCTGTGCCAGATGTACCAGTTGAATATGAAATCATGGCAATACGTGGATCAATACCAAACGCTTTGGCTGAATCGGCAGATTGAATCGCGATTTCAGCAAGTTGCTCTGCATTAGGATCTGGATTGATTGCACAGTCACCATAAACATACACTTCATCTGGTAGTAACATAAAGAAAACAGACGAAACTAAAGAGTAATCAGGTGCCGTTTTAATCAACTGAAATGCAGGGCGAACTGTATTGGCTGTGGTATGAACTGCACCTGAAACTAATCCATCCACTTGATCTAGTGCTAACATCATCGTTCCAAGAACCACTGTATCTTGTAACTGTTCTTTCGCTTGCAGTTCATTTAACTTGCCTTTACGCAACTCTACCATTTGCGCAATATAATTGTCGCGGATGAGGTCTGGATCAATGATTTCTAAATCGTCAGGTAATTCAATCCCTCGAGCTTTGGCTACATCTAAAACTGCTTCTGGTTTTGCCAGTAAGATACAGTGAGCAATACCACGTGATTGGCAGATCGCGGCTGCTTGAATCGTACGAGGTTCATCACCTTCAGGAAGAACAATTCTTTTCTTCGCTGCAATTGATTTTTGTACCAACTCATGACGGAATGCAGATGGAGAAAGACGTGGTTGGTATGAACCATTCAGCAACTGCGTTACCCAATCCGCATCAATATGGCTAGATACAAATCGAGTGACTTGTTCAGCGCGAGCAGTATCATCTACAGGAATTTCATTACTTAAATTAGCCAGTTGGGTTGCCGTTTCAAAGGTGCTCAATGGTGTGTGTAAAATAGGTAAGCCCTGTTTTATCGCAGCTTGGCAGAAAGCCAGTACTTGTTGATTAGGTGCATAATGTTCAGTCAATACTAAACCAGCAAGAGGGATACCATTGCTGCTTGCTAAACTACTTGCAAGTAAGACATCAATACGATCTGATGCGCTAATAATCAGTTCGCCTGCCGTGAATTTGTGCAGTTCGCGCTCGATATTTGAAGCGATCAGGCTACTATGCAGAACACGTCGTTGTGCAGCCTCACCTAAGTTAATCCATTCTGCTTGAATATGTTGCGCGATATCAGACATTCGCGGCACACTTAAAGTATTGCTAAATGGTACTAATGCAATAACAGGAAGTTGTTCGGAACCAATCAGCGGATGTGTTTTTTGAATTTCCCCAACAAATTGTTGAGTCTCTTGTATCAGACGCAGACTTGGATCAATGGTCACTGGAATCTGTGCAGACTCCTCGGACAGACCTTTGGTTCGCATGAAAAGCACACCAGCTGTTCGGTTGCTGTTTGCTCCACCAAAATTACGTAATTGGGTTTCTACTTTTTCTGCTGTATAGGCTGGTTGTTTGATATCAGCATTGCTCACAATGATGACTTTCGCATCTAGTGCTTGAGCAAGTTGAGCATTCAGTTCAGATGCAAAACTATCACGACTGTTTGGAACTAACCCTTCCACAATAATAAGATCATGTTTTTTAGCAATTTGACGATGTAGACGAACAGCTTCTTCTAATAACTCATCACTTTCACCAGCATTTAATTGCTGAACTACATTTTGATATGAGATTGGTTCAACTGTTTCGTTCTGAGAAACATGGCGGAATAACGCTGTGGTGCGATCGAAATTTTCAGCATGTACTTCTTGTGAAAATGGCTTAACAAAACCAGCTTTTACACCTTGACACTCAAGTGCATAAATTAAGCCTAAACACGCTGATGTCAGACCTACACCTTCACCAGTTGGAACAAGTACAATTGTTTTCATATCATCAAAATCTATATCTAAAAATAAAAAAGAAATATGTAAATATGTCTGAGCGGGCGACTACTTAAGCAGTCGCGGTTTCAAGTTCAGACTTTTTTTCAGATGAATTCACATCTCCGATTTGATTCACCACATGTTCTGTTTCTTGTGCAATACGTCCTTCTTCATCTGTAGGAATGACCCAAATTTGCGGACCAGTACCTTTATCAATGCGACCTTCTGTACCGCGAGCTAATTGGTCATTTTTTTCTTTGCTAAAGTTAAAACCAAAATGTGGCAAATAAGATAATGTTTTTTCACGAATAAATGCTGAGTTTTCACCAATACCACCTGTGAAGAATAAGCCATCAAGACGAGGTAAACCACAGCTGAGTGCTGCTAATGATTTAGCAAGACGATAGCAGAATACTTCAATAGCAAGTGCAGCATCTTCATTGCCTTCTTCTGAAGCTTCGATAAGTGTTCGCATATCGTTTGACAGGTTTGAAAGTCCTAATAAACCAGATTGGCTATTGAGCATTCTGTCAATTTTGTAAATGTCCCATCCTAGGTTTTTGGCTAAAAAATTATGTAAACTTGGATCTACATCACCACTACGGGTACCCATCACTAAACCTTCGAGTGGCGTTAATCCCATAGAGGTATCAACACTTTTACCATTCCAAATTGCACAAGTAGAACTACCATTGCCTAAATGAGCGGTGAGCCAACCACCTTCACGGAAACTACCAGCAAGCTCAGAACCACGATCTGATACATAGGCATGGCTTGTACCGTGGAATCCATAGCGGCGAACATTATGTTCAGTGTATAAAAATTTTGGTACCGCGTAACGATAGGCATGCGCTGGCATTGTTTGATGGAACGCTGTATCAAACACTGCAACTTGCGGTAAGTCTGGGAACAAACGTTTAGTCGCTTCGATCCCAACGAGATGTGCAGGATTATGTAATGGAGCTAAAGGTGTTGCTTCACGGATTTTTACAATAATTTCATCGGTGATTAACTCTGCTTGAGTTAAAGAACCACCATGTACAATACGATGACCAATGGCATCAGGCTTGTGATTCGCTAAGCGAGATAATCCAACTTCAAGTGCTTCTTTATGGTCTGCATTTGGAATACGAATATCAACTGGTTCGTTGCCTACAGTCACGCCTTTGATGCGCGCTTCTGGCGTACCTAAGTTTTCAGCAAGACCATGAATTCGGAAATCTTGATCTTTAAGTAATAATGCAAACTTGATCGAAGAAGAACCGCAATTGATGATAAGAACTGAATGAGGCATGGTGTGTTCCTTTACTGGCAATTTTAATATTTCGTTTGTTTTCTTCCAAATGAACAAAAAATGTTATTTCTTGATCGTGAAGCATTTGTAACATGCGTTTTTTTATTGTCCTAGATAGACTTTAGGTGATTAGACTTAAGCACTATCGACCACTAAGGCAATAATAATTAAAATTTATAGTCTTTCTTTATTCATTTATAAAATAAATAATGGTTATGTTTTAATTAAATTGTATGCGTAAAACATAGCATGTATTGTATTTTTTATATACCACTTCTGCTTTGTAATTGATTTAATTTATACGTTTTTTATTTCGTTATGATGAGTTGAATCACTCAAAAACAAAGCCCTTTACTCAAAGGGCTTTGTTTTTTTAAGTTAGGTTTATTGACGGATTTGGCCATCGCCTAAAACAATCCATTTTTGTGAGGTGAGTCCTTCTAATCCGACTGGACCTCTGGCATGAATTTTATCTGTTGAAATGCCGATTTCAGCACCTAAACCATATTCAAAACCATCAGCAAAACGAGTAGAGGCATTAACCATGACCGAACTTGAATCGACGCGAGTAAGGAATTTTCGGGCCGTGCTAAAGTTTTCAGTAATAATCGAATCAGTGTGATGCGATCCGTATTTATTGATATGCAAAATTGCTTCTTCAACGCCACTGACTACTTTAACCGCTAAAATAGGTCCTAGATATTCCTCATACCAGTCTTCTTCGGTCGCAGTTTTAATCTGTTCACCTAAAATTGCTTTGACTTTCAAGCAACCACGCAATTCAACTTGTTTTTCAGCATAAAGTTCAGCAATGCGAGGCAGAAAGTCGTCAGCAACTTTTTCATCAACCAGCAGCGTTTCCATGGCATTACATACGCCATAGCGATGAGTTTTTGCATTTAACGCAATTGGCAATGCTTTTTGTAGATCAGCTTGGGCCTCAACGAAGACGTGACAGTTACCATCAAGATGTTTGATTACAGGAATAGTCGCTTCACGTGTAATACGTTCAATTAAGCCTTTGCCACCACGTGGAACAATAACGTCAACATACTCAGAGAGGGTAATCAATTGCCCAACTGCAGCACGATCTGCTGTATTGACAACTTGGACTGCGTTAACTGGTACACCAGCTTGCTCTAAACCTTTTTGAATTGCGGTAGCAATGGCTTTGTTTGACTCTAATGCCTCTGAACCACCGCGAAGAATGATGGCATTGCCAGACTTAATCGCTAAAGAGGCTGCTTCTAGAGTGACGTTAGGACGTGATTCATAAATCATACCTACGACACCTAAAGGCACTCGCATTTTTCCAAGCTGAATACCAGACGGGCGATAAGCTAGGTCAGTAATTTCACCAATGGGATCAATTAAACTGATGACATCTTTAAGACCTTGTAACATTCCACTGAAGCGTGTGGGTGTAAGTTCCAAACGATCGAGTAATGCGCTGTCTAAAT
Organism: Acinetobacter sp. ANC_7513; assembly: GCF_056779915.1. NCBI lineage: Bacteria > Pseudomonadati > Pseudomonadota > Gammaproteobacteria > Moraxellales > Moraxellaceae > Acinetobacter > Acinetobacter sp. ANC_7513. The sequence continues at coordinate 87,916 of NZ_JBWYIW010000007.1, read as the reverse complement.
TGTTTTCATGACCACGAGTCATGTCTAGTTTATTCGCAGCTAGAATTTGAGCTTGATGGTCTTCCAAAGCGGTATGGATTGCCGTCAAAGCATTATTTCGTTCAAAAGTCGAAGAGCCAGCCAAAAAGCGTGAAGCTTCACGCGCATTCTGACCGACGACTTGCATGTACTGTTCGATGGAGTCTTGCATAGCAGTTTAACTGATCATATTAAAATCTCATTCAAATAGTAGCAGCGCAGATGACAACAATCTATGTTTATCAGCGAAAAAAGCTAAGTTGATAAAACTTGTAACTATTTTTAGAACCTAACGGTAGTTAAAAAAGATAAAAGATGAATTCTTGCATTGCGCAGATTTCATGCATCTGTATAAAATGAAATGAATGTTAATTATGTTGCATAATCATAACGAATTGAGAGTATTATCAAATTAACGGCTGTGAAAACAAAACAATAAAGCCAAATGGAGATAAGGGAATGAATTCCATGATAAAAATGGAGCTTGAAGATTATTCAGCTGAAGACAGCACTCATTTTTTTGATCTGTACCATAAAAATAGTTTTAAAGAGCCGCCACGAACCACATGGATTGATGGGTGGAAAATTGAATATATGGCGATCGCATCGCCAGAAACACTGCATCAGACGCCAACGCTGATTGTCGGAGGCGCATTTCAAAATTTTAATTCATATAAATATTGCGTTGAACAGCTCTTCGAGAAAGGACCTGTTATTTTAATCGACTTACCATCTTTAGGTTCAAATCAACAAATCCACAATCGTGATACTGGAATTTCTGCTGGTACTCTAGAGCTACCAGAGCTTTCAAAAATGTTAGGTCAATGGTTGGATTTGGTGGAGATTAAGAAAGTCTCTGTTATGGGGATGTCATTAGGCTCTGTGGTTGCTTCCTGTTTTGCTCATTATCGTCCAGAACTGGTAGATCGATTAATTCTGATGGGCGTCATGCAGAAGACGCGTAAAAGCTGGCGTATGTTGCTTGAAGAGTCATTAATATTGATGCAAGAGCAACGTATGGATGAGTTTGGTCAGGCTGTCATTTTGTATTTGGTGAATCATGCAAAATTAGATCAAACGCGTATGTCTCCAACAGCTAAACGACTCTTTTATAAGCAGATGTCTGAGTTTGATATCGCTGAGCGTGAGCGATATGAAATCAACTGTAATCGTTTATTGCGTCTTTCCCATGTTCCAATTCCGATGTGTAAAACATTAGTAGCATGTGGTCAATTCGATAGTTTTACTTTGCCATTTGAGAATGCGAATTTTGCCTTGCAATGTCCTGATGTTGAGTTTGCAATGATTGCAAATGCGGATCATGTGCCTCAACTGCAACGCCGAAAAGAAACCATGAATCTTTTTACCAGTTTCTTAAAAGGCGAATCGATTCATAATCTAGATGGGATCATTTATTTAGATAAAGACCAAATGCAATCATTGGATCGCAGAGGGGAAGTTCGATTTGCCCTTAAAAATGCACATTCTGTTTTAATTCATCAAACAAATGCACAACGTTTTGAAGTTGAAATTAAAGACCTGAATTACTTTGGTGTATCATTCTTTTTGGATGATCCATCTCAAGTTGAAGTCTTACAGGAAGATGCTCGAAGTTTTGCAATTGAATTTGAGGATGAGCAAGGACATTTTGCTGTCGAATGTTTAATGTTCGATTTTATTGGAAATGAAGTAAGAGCATTATTCAAGCATGGTTATTTTGAAGTGGCTGATCGCTTACTTCAATTTATAGATACCCATAAACACAATGACAGCGTTGATTAGGCTGTCATTGAATTCATTTGAATCAAAAAAGAGATACTTCGTAATATTGCTACGAACGATTCATTATTTTATTGCATGAATCATCCATACTAGATCACCAAGATGCTGATCTGTATCCATATTTTGATTATTTTTTTCAAAATACAGTTGAGGTTGAATGACTTCAACTTCAGTAAAACCTGAAAGTTTAAAAAAGTGCTGTACCTCTAAAGGGTCTTTAAAGTGGAATGTAAATGCACTTCTTGAAGCGTATTTGAGTAATTTGCTGCTCGACCAAATTAAGTTAGCCAGTTTATGTTGGACAGGTTCGGGATAAAGGTCAGTTAAATAATGAAGCGTTTGGAATGGTTGACCAAAACGTACAATTGAATTCAGCAATTGTTTGAGTAAATCTTGATTAAAATAATTGATTAATCCTTCACTGATAATCACTAGCGGTCTTGTTGGGTCGAATTCGTCAAAAGCTGTTTTGAAATCATCCGTGAATAAGTCTGCTGATAAAACTTTAGGGCTTTCGGGATCGATTTTATTCAAAGCGGATTGTTTTGTGGTAGCCATGTCTGGTAAATCTAATTCGCGATAATCTATTTCGGGATAATGAGATCTAAACCACCAACCACGAGGTGAAAGTCCCGCTGCAATTTCTAAAATTTGCAGGGTTGGATATTGTTTGATTAATAATTTTAAATGGTCGTCTAATAATGTATGTCGTGTCTTCAGGGTTGAACGCATACTTCCGCCGACAAACTTCTCAGCTATACTTTCAAAAGGGTGAGCGAATTGCGCCAAGGCTTTACCTTTCGAAGTCGCAAATGCTTCGTGAGAGATACCCATTTGGTACCAAATATAGCCAGTGTAGTGAGCAGTAAACGAAATATGACGGTGCTTTGATTGTTTTGATTGAGACATACACATCCTTGGCTATGATTATTATTGGATTGGTCAAGATAAAGGGAGCATTAGAATGCTCCCTGTATTATTAAAATGATTGTCTAAAATCTTCAATGACCTTTTTGACAGATTTCCATTCGTTGCCTAAGTCAAGTTGTTCACCAATGCGAATCTCTTGAATCTTACCGCGCATACGCTCTAAGCGTTCTTGGTTCGGCAATGGATAATTCTCTATGGCACTGAGCGCGACACATGCAGATTCCCGATTATTGCAGACTAAGCCCATATCACAGCCAGCTTCAAGCGCGGCTTTGATGCGGGCATCTGCACCACCTGCAACACAAGCTGCTTGCATACTTAAGTCATCAGAAAACAGGACACCGTCAAACTGAAGTGTTTCACGAAGTACTTTTTGAACCCAATACTGAGAAAAACCTGCAGGATTTGGATCTACTTTTTCATAAATCACATGTGCTGGCATGAGTGCGTCAAGTTGAGGTTGGAGTTGAATAAAGCTTTGCATATCTTGAGCTTCAATTTCAGCATAACTTCGTGTATCCACAGCTGCCGCAATATGTGAATCTGCTTTAACCGAGCCATGGCCAGGGAAGTGTTTCCCCGTGGTTGCCATACCAGCGCGTTTCATACCTTGCATAAAGGCTTGGGCTAAAGGGATGATATCTGAGATATTTTTAGCAAAAGCACGGTCACCAATAACATCGCTGATGTCGTTAAGGTCTAATACAGGTGCAAAGCTAAAGTCGATCCCGACTGCAAGGACTTCGGTAGCCATGAGCCAACCGCATTGTTCAGCCAATTCAATTGCTCGATCTGGCTGACTTAAATAGAGCTCACCGAAACGTCCCATGGCAGGAAGGAGAGTGAAGCCTTGTTTTAAACGTTGTACGCGTCCGCCTTCTTGATCGACTGCAATTAAAATATCGGGGCGAACTTGGCGCATATGATCCGTTAAGGCGCGAACTTGTTGAGGTGATTCAATATTTCTTCCAAACAAAATGACTCCACCAACTTGTGGAGATTGTAGGAGTTGAATATCTTCTTGATTAAGTGTTGTGCCCTCAATATCAAGCATCAATGCGCCAATCATAGTGGAATCCGTGATTCTAATTTTAAAAGAGAAAACAATACCCGAATTTTGCAATGATTTGCTACATTTTCTCCGTACAGATTATGATAAAACTATACGGCAGAAATAAAAAAGTTGTTTAAGGTTTTGAATATTAATATTTCTATCTGAAAACAATAGTGTAAATTTGGTTTATCCAAGGAAAGACAAATTCGTTATGAAACTTCAAACAATCGCTTGCGCGGTAGCCATTGCCACTGGTGGTTTATTTTTTGGTCATACAATTAATGTTGCGATCGCAGCGAATGAACCAGCGGTTCAACAGGTTCAGAATATAAAGCCCACACAAGAACAAGCTTTAGTTTCAAGACAATTAGCAACTTTGGTGGATCGTCAGCACTATTTAAATATGCGTTTAGATGCTACGACCTCACAACGTATTTTTGATATGTATATTGATAGTCTTGATCCTGACCATAGCCTTTTCTTGGCAGATGAAGTGGCAAACTATAAGAAAAAATACGGACCAACTTTTGGAGCGGCGCTCAAAGCGGGTAACCTTGAAGGACCTTATGCCATTCACGCTCAATATCGTGATCGTTTAAAGTCATTCTATGAGTTTATGTTGGCGGAGTTAAAAAAACCGCAAAACCTAAATCAACCTAATGTGTTTATCGAGTCTGATCGTGAAAAGGCTCCATTTTTCAAAAATAAAGCTGAGCAAGAAAATCAATGGCGCAAAATGCTGGTGTCTCAGTTAATCAATTTAACGATTGCTAAAGAAGAAGATTTGGCTAAGCAAAAAGCGCTGAAAGATGATCCTTCTTTAGCAGCAGGACAAGATCTCACTTCAGCTGAAGATTTAACGCCAGTTCAGACTTTGACCAAGCGCTATATGCGTCAATTAGAACGTATGAAGCGTACAAAAAGCGATGACGTTTTAGAAAAAACGCTCAATGCTATGTTGGCGACCTATGACCCGCACAGTAATTATTTCCCGCCAATCGATGCGATTGAGTTAAATCGTCAGACCACATTGCAGCTTGAGGGGATTGGTGTGTCGATCCGTCCAGAACGCGGGAATGAAGACTATACGCGTATCGAGACGATCGTAGATGGTGGTCCTGCGTTTAAGACAGGACAGGTTAAGTCTGGTGATCGTATTATTGGTGTCGCGCAAGACGGTGACAAAATGGTCGACGTCATTGGATGGACCAGTTCTGAAATCGTTGGATTGATCCGAGGTAAGCGTGGGACTAAAGTCACCATTAAATTGCTCGGACCTGGAGCATCTATGAGTCAGGCACGTACCGTAACTATCGTACGTGATGTGATTCAAGAAGAGGATGCAGGTGTACGTTCAAGAACAGTAGAAATTGTACGAGATGGCAAGAAACATAAAGTTGGGGTAGTCGAAATTCCATCGTTCTATTACAACTACCGTGCCCGTCGTGCTGGTGAAAGCTATCGTTCAGTATCTGAAGATACCAATAATGCATTGAAAAGTTTAGCTGCGCAAAATGTCGATGGCATTATCGTCGATCTTCGTAATAACCCTGGCGGTTCACTCGAAGAAGTGGCAAAAATGATTGGGCAAGTGATTAAATCTGGTCCAGTGGTTCAAATTCGGGATGGGAATGGTAACGTCAGTGTCTTCGAAGATCGTGATGGAGGCGCTCAAACCTACGCAGGTCCATTGGCTGTCATGGTGAATCTGGCTTCTGCATCAGCAAGTGAAATCTATTCAGCTGCTGTGCAGGATTATGGTCGTGGGATTGTGATTGGAAGTACTACGACAGGTAAGGGTACAGCTCAAGTTCAATTGGACAGCTTAGCGTATGGTCAAGCGACATTGACGCAACGAAAGTTTTACCGTGTTACTGGTGGAAGCACACAAAATAAAGGGGTTGTGCCTGATATTCAATTGGTTGATATCTACGATGAAGAGTTTGGGGAGCGTAAAGCTAAGAATGCTTTAGAGTGGGATACCATCCCTACAGCTCCTTTCAAACGTGAGGGAGAAGTGCAAGCCTTTGTACCAAAATTAGCTGCTCATTCAAAACAGCGTGTTGCGAATGATATTCAATTTAAGTATTTAGAAGCGCGTAAAGCGATTTCGCAGAAAGCTAAAGAGAATAAACAAATCGTGTTGGATATCGATCAACGTAAAGCTGAACTCATCGCTTTGGAAAAAGAAACGTTGGCAGAAGAAAATAAACGCCGTATAGCAATGGGTAAAACTGCTTATCCAAATTGGGAAAGTTATCAGGCATCGATGGAAGCTTTGGCTGAATCGCGTGCTAAGATGAAAACTAATCAACGCCCACCTTTACCTGAAGAAGAGGCATTTGTCACTGAATCAGCTCATATCTTGCTCGATTACATTGCCTTGCAAAAATAAAAATATTTATTGTTAAGTTTTACTTAAAAAATGGCGTATTTCGATACGCCATTTTTTATGGATATCGCCGAAAAACAACTTGACGTTCAATGAGATGGTGATATTGTTGTAGGCGACAAATGCTCATTAAAAAGTTGAACCTTCTTACATTTATTTGCTGTACTTTTGGGGTTTAAATAAAATAAAAACAGGTTCAGGTACGGATAAGTCTCTATATGATTCATATGAGTTACGATTATGCAATGGTGGCGGGTTCTGCTGTGGCGGCAGTGATCGTCTGCTTTATTGCTATTTCATTTGAACAACTCATTAGTACCCACAAAAACCCAGTTGGTCAAAAAGTGCTGCTCGGTGTAAGTGGCATGATATTTGGTCTTGCGATTTGGGTCATGCATTTTGTTGGAATGCTGGCTTGTCATTTACCCGAAGATCATAGTTTCGATATAGGTTTAACGCTATTCTCTTATGTGATCGCAGCTCTCGCTTCAATTTTTGCCATATGGCTCACGACTAGATCTACACTTCCTTTGGCTAGATTGGTTTTGGGTGCACTTCTGATGGGTTTCGGTATTTCAGGTATGCACTATACTGGAATGGCGGGATTGATCGTTCCCAACTACATTATTCGTTATGACACCATTTTGGTGATTTTTTCTGTACTGATTGCTGTATGTGGTTCAGGATTGTCATTCTGGCTGATGTTTAAATATAAGCGTACCTATCACAATAAATTGGCTTTCAAGCTTGCCGTGGCATTCATGATCGCTTTTAGTATTGTGGGAATGCATTATATTGGTATGGCGGCTGCGACTTTCCAACCCGTGGATGCCAAATATGCAGCATTGAATCAACTCCATGAAGGTCAAGGTTTATTACTTTTTGTCATTATATTTGTCACCTGCTTGGTTTTAGTGGTCAGTTTTTTTGTCGCTATTTTAGAATTACGACTTGAAGAACGAAATCAACAACTAATCAAAATGAATAAGGAATTGGAAAGTCTTGCTCTTCAAGATAATTTGACCAAACTTCCAAATCGACTTTTTTTGCTTGATTACACCACTTCATTATTTTCACTTCACCAATCTAAAGATCATAAAGTTGCATTCATTTATATTGATTTGGATCGTTTCAAGGCAGTGAATGATGCTTTTGGACATCATATTGGTGATCAGCTTTTAGTGAATTTAGCGCATCGACTTCATGCATTACTCGAAAAAAACCAAAAATTAATTCGTATTGGTGGTGATGAGTTTTTATTGGTTGTTGAAGACTTTTCTACAGACCAAATTGATCAAGTTGCCAATCTAGTATTGAGTAAAATCCAAGAAGGCTTTGTGATTTCTGGGAAGGAAATCAATATCTCAGCAAGTTTAGGTGTGGTCTATTATCCAGATCATGGTGCTGATTTACATGATTTGTTGGTGAATGCTGATGCTGCAATGCTGATGTCCAAAGAGCAAGGTCGCAATACTTACAGTGTGTTTAACTATTCATTAGATCAACAAGAAATCGCACGTAGCCAATCAAAACTTATTAATGATTTGTATCGTGCTGTTGAAGAACAACAATTCATTTTATTTTATCAGCCGAAATTCACAGCAGATTTTAAAATTTGTGGCGTTGAAGCTTTAATTCGTTGGAAGCATCCAAGTCTAGGACTTCTAGCACCAAATATGTTTATTGAGGGTGCGGAGCAAACAGGTCTTATTATTAAAATGGGCTACTGGGCTCTTGAACAAGCGTGTATACAGATTCAAGCTTGGCAAAAAAAGAAATTGCCTTTCTGTCCGATCGCTGTAAATTTATCAGCTGTACAATTTGAACATAAAGCGCTGGTAGATACATTAAGATGTTTAATCACGCAATACCAGATCGATCCAGCCCATTTAATTATTGAGATTACTGAATCGACAGCAATGCATCATATCGATGTCAGTATTCGTACTTTTGAGAGCCTACGTAATTTGGGGATTGGGCTTGCGATTGATGATTTTGGAACTGGTCATTCTAGCTTCTTATATTTAAAGAATCTCCCGGTAGATGAGCTTAAAATTGACCGTGAATTTATTCGAAATCTTTCACCCAATACTAAAGATGAAATTATCTTAGAAAGTATTATTGTCTTGGCTAAACGTTTAGGTTTGGTGGTGACAGCTGAAGGCGTTGAAACTCAAAAACAAGCCGATATCTTAAAACGTTTAGGTTGTCAGCAATTACAAGGCTATTTATTGGGTATGCCATTACCTGTGGATCGTTTAGAAAGCACATTTAAGAACTATTAACTTCTGGTCAGTTTCTGATTCATCACATTCACATTCGGTATTGATCTGCTACAATATCGCCAATTTTTATTTTGATCTTTTTTGATCTTCTAAACTGCATGTCTGCAGTAGGTGTTATTCATGAGCTTTAAGCAAGAGTTAGCGGAGCAAGTTGCTCAGCGACGTACATTTGCCATTATTTCCCACCCCGATGCGGGTAAAACCACAATGACGGAAAAGTTATTGTTGTGGGGGCAAGCGATCCAAGTTGCAGGTATGGTAAAAAGCCGTAAATCTGACCGTGCTGCGACATCAGATTGGATGGAAATGGAAAAAGAGCGTGGTATCTCGATCACGACCTCTGTGATGCAGTTCCCTTATAAAGACAAAATGATCAACCTGCTCGATACACCGGGGCATGAAGATTTCTCTGAAGATACATATCGTACCCTTACAGCCGTAGACTCAGCGTTGATGGTGATTGATGGTGCGAAAGGTGTCGAAGATCGTACTATTAAGTTAATGGACGTGTGTCGTATGCGTGACACACCAATTATTTCATTCGTCAACAAAATGGACCGTGAAATCCGTGAGCCGCTTGAGCTCCTCGACGAAATCGAAAATGTCCTGAAAATTAAATGCGTACCTTTAACTTGGCCTTTAGGTACAGGCCGTGACTTCGCGGGTGTTTTTAATCTGATCGAAGAAAAATTCTATGTCTATAAAGCAGGTTTTGGTTCAACCATTACAGATATTGAAATTCGTGACGGTTATGACCATGCTGACCTTCGTGAAAAAGTCGGTGAATTAGCTTGGGCTGCATTTGAAGAGTCACTAGAATTAGTTCAAATGGCAAATGAACCGCTTGATCGTGAAGAATTCTTAGCAGGGCGTCAAACTCCAGTATTGTTTGGTACAGCGTTGGGTAACTTTGGTGTAGACCATGTCTTGAATGCATTTAGTGAATATGCACCACCACCAAAAGCACATCCTACCCAAGACCGTAAAGTTGAAGCGACTGAAGAGGGTTTCTCTGGTTTTGTCTTTAAAATTCAAGCCAATATGGACCCTAAACACCGCGATCGTATTGCTTTCATGCGTATCTGTTCAGGCAAATATGAAAAAGGCTTGAAAATGAAGCATGTGCGTATTGGGAAAGATGTGCGTATTTCAGATGCATTAACGTTCTTGGCGGGTGATCGTCAGCATTTAGAAGAGGCATGGCCAGGCGACATTATTGGTTTACACAACCATGGTACGATTCAAATCGGCGATACTTTCACTTCGGGTGAAAACTTGCAATTCACAGGTATTCCTCACTTCGCTCCTGAAATGTTCCGCCGTGTTCGTTTAAAAGATCCTTTGAAATCAAAGCAACTTCAAAAAGGTTTAAAAGAGCTTTCAGAGGAAGGTGCAACTCAGGTATTTATGCCACAAAACAGTAATGATCTTATTGTCGGTGCTGTGGGTGTTCTTCAATTTGAAGTTGTTGCTTATCGTTTAAAAGAAGAATACAAAGTAGATTGTATTTACGAGCCTGTGAGCATTAACACTGTTCGTTGGGTTTCATGTCCAGATGAGAAAAAATTTAATGAATTTAAGAAAAAAGCACATGACCAACTTTCAGTTGATGGTGGTGGGCATTTAACGTACTTAGCACCTAGCCGTGTCAATTTACAATTAATGCAAGAGCGTTATCCTGATATTGTTTTCCGTAATACACGTGAACATTAATTTTGCTTGAAAATGTAAAACAGCTTCCTCGTGAAGCTGTTTTTGTATCAGAATAACCAATGCTTTAATTTTGGTTGATTCTTGTGATTACTCTAAACTTACAAAAAAAACGATTGCGTATTCTTCTTGCTACTTTAGTCATTGGGGTGGCATCTTGTGAAAAACAACCAGAGTCTACGACACAAAAGTCAGGGCAGTCTGCCCAAGTTAAAAACGCTGATGTGTTACCTTACTTAAATGATGACGCGTTTCAAGTTGAAATAAAGAGCGAAAATTGTACAAAATCGGTCTGCGAAAAAATTGAAATTTTAAGTCTAAAAACAGCAGATCAGTGGGTCAATCAACAACTTAACAACCATTTGGCTTTTGTGATTCAAGATCAAATCAATGAAAAAGCAAAATTGAGTTTGGATCAATCCATCGAAACCTATATAAGTCGATCTGAATCATGGATGAAGGAGTTTTCACTGAATCAGCCTTATGAGTTGGATATACTGACGCAAGTCGCCACCCAACGAAATCAATATGTGTTGATCCAATTCATCGTAAACACAAAACAAGCTGAAGTGATCGTTAAAGATCGTGGTTACTTTATGGTATTGGATCGAAAGCAGAAAAAAGTTTTACAGTTGCAGGATGTGATTCAAAAGAACCAAATAAATGATTTTGAAAGAATACTTCAGTTGTCCTATCAAAAATGGTTAAAGGCCCAGAGCAGTGAAGTGAGAAGTATCGCTCCAGTGAATCTTAGCTGGAAAAATCAGGAGTGGTTCTTTGATGGTGAAGGGATTGGTATTCATATTCGCGCGAACGAAATTGTCAAAGGTGGTGAGCAATTGGATATCTATTTGAATCATGCTCAAACCAAGCAAGTGGTTGTGCCGCAGATCTTCCAAAAGATGTTTTGAAATATTACAAATATTGTAATGTAGCATATACAATTGCAGTTAAACCCATACAAACGAAGCTTGAGCTATCAATTTCATCGGGTTAGGCTTAAATCAATGATAAATGACCGTTTCTCCTCAAGGTTGTGAGATGTTAAAAAATAAAATAGTTTGGACTGTATCTGTACTTACTGCCGCAATTACGCTGAGCGCATGTCAGCCAAAAGGGGACGGGCCTAAAGAGTCACCTGACACTCAAACTCAAGCAGCATCGGAAGTTCAGATACTCGTGCTTCAGGGTGAAACTGAAAAAGTGCCTGTTCGGTTGGTAGAATGTGATGGTAACAATTGTCCAGAAATTTCAATTGATCGATTGAGAACGAATCAATTTGTGTTAGATGGCTTAATTGATCAAGCGATTATCAAAAATTTACAAGAAACGCTAGAGTTGTTCGAACCTGAGCAGACGCTGCCTAAAGACAAAGATACTCAAGCCGCAAGTGAAGTTGTTGAATATAAAACTGCAGCGCAGTTACTTGCAGAGCAGATTCAGCCCTATATTGATAACTTTGTGGGTTTAGATAAAGAGTTAAAGCACTTGGGGGTTGGACATCAAATTAGTTTGAGTATTAGTCCTAAAATTTTAAATTCACAAGGACCACTTGCAACCGTCGTATTGAATACGAGTAACTATTTAGGAGGTGCACATGGTTCTTCTTCACAAACTTACTTTAATTTTGATTTGAAACAGCAGAAACAAGTGTCACTGGATCAAATTTTAGTGAAAGACCAAAAGAATAAATTAAATCAATTTGCCCATGAAGAATTTAAAAAATGGGTCATAGATTCGCAGTTAGCAGATAACGTTGAAGAGTATGAAGAGGCTTGGAAATTTAAACTCACTGATAACTATTATTTGGGTAAAAAGGGTTTAATTCTTCAATACGGTGAATATGAAATTGGTCCTTATGTGGTGGGTTTGCCAAGACTCACGATTCCTTATGAAAAGCTACAGGGTGTGATTAAACCTGAAATTCTGGAGGCTGTTCATCCTGCGGTTCAAGTTGCTGTACCTCAAGCTGCAGGTGAAGCAAAATAACATGTCTATGCCACGTTTGTTTGATACGCATACGCACTTTGATGTAGAAGATTTTGACTTCGATCGTGAGCAACTTGCGTATCAGGCTAAACAGAAGGGAGTGGATGCCCTTGTACTGATCGGGTTTCAACACCAACGCTTTCATACATTGATTGAAACACACCATTGGTTAAATGGTTTAGATCAGGCACCGAGGAGTTATCTCGCTCCAGGTCTACATCCTTTTTATATCGAACAACATCAGCCTCATCATCTAGACGATTTAAAAAAAATTCTTGAAGTACAACAATGCATCGCCGTTGGTGAAATTGGTTTAGATACTTTTCTCAAGCAACATAAGCAGCCGGAAGTTTTCGCTAAGCAACAGGATTTTTTTGCGCAACAACTCGATTTGGCTCAACAATTTAAGCTTCCTGTGCTGTTACATATTCGTAAATCTCATGCTGAAGTATTAAAACTGTTAAAAGCAAAGCAATTTTTTCAGGGGGGGATCGCCCACGCATTTAGTGGAGGGGTAGAAGAAGCAAAGGCATTTATTCAACTTGGATTTAAGTTAGGGGTCACGGGACAGATTACCAATCCCAATGCTAAAAAATTACACCAAACAGTTCAGTATGTTGGCATTGAGCATCTGGTCATTGAAACAGACTGTCCTGATATGACGCCATTATGTTGTCAAACTTCAACTGAACACCGAACCCGTAATACCCCACAGAATTTAATTTATGTTTTAGAGGGTTTGGCACATAGTCTAAATACGAGAATCGAAGACATTGCGCAACGTGTTTGGGAGAATAGTGTGTCTGCACTCAACCTAAAAAATGAACTGAAATTGTCGTGAGTTCAAAACTCTCTATTCCTCTGAAGTTTTGCTAAAATACGCCTTTTCCAAATAGTGTTAGAGCAATATGACTGACTTAGTTCATGATGATGAATATGAACGCCGTTTTACCGGTGTAGCCAAAATTTATGGCGAAGAAAATTTTCAGCATTATGAAAACAGTCATGTCATGGTGATCGGTATTGGCGGTGTTGGCTCTTGGGCTGTCGAAGCTTTAGCTAGAACAGGTTTGGGCGAGCTCACATTAGTGGATATGGATTCTGTTGCAGCATCAAATATTAATCGTCAGTTACCTGCGATGACATCAACATTAGGTCATGAAAAAATTGAAGTGATGGCAGAGCGTTGTCGCCAAATCAATCCACGTATAAAAATCAATTTAATTGATGATTATCTAACGCCTGAAAATGTAACGGAGATTTTGAGTTCAAATCCAGATGTTGTTTTGGATTGCATTGATGATGTCAAAGCAAAACTCGCATTGATGCTACATTGTCGTTTCAATAAAGTCCCCTTGATTGTATCTGGTGGTGCTGGTGGTAAGTTAGATCCACTCAAAATTCGGGTCGCAGATTTGTCAAAAACAGAATACGACCCGATGCTGGCAAAATTAAGAAGTCAGTTACGCTCAAAAGGTATCTGTAAAAAGCCGAAAGAGAAGTTCGGTATCACCTGTATTTATTCGGTGGATAATCCTTTTTCGAATGCTGATGTTTGTGCGAGTGCTGGGTTAAGATGTGGTGGTTATGGTTCAGCCGTGGTGGTGACATCAAGTTTTGCAATGGTAGCTGTGGCTGAAGTGTTAAAACGATTAGATTCGATTCAAGCAAAACAAGCCTAAAAGTGATTATCAAAAAAGGTCTCTATCAAGAGACCTTTTTTACGGATTATATTGGTTTATTCAGCATTGATTTTTAAGCTTTCTTGTTCAGCATGTCTTTGAATGGCTTGTTGCATACCGATTAAGGCATTTTCAATATCTTTTAATGTTTTCGCATTACCCCCGCTCAGGGCTTGTCGCCATTTTCGTGCACCAGGAAGGTTTTGAAATAAGCCTAAAATATGACGTGTAATCACTGAAAGTGGCGCACCATCAGCTAAACGTATTGCAATATATGGCATCATTTCCTGCATGATCTCAAAACGATCAGGTGCTGACAAATTCCATAATTGTCCTAGTTCAGCCAGTAGATAAGGATTGTGATAAGCCTCACGACCAATCATGACACCATCCACATGTTGTAAGTGTTGTTGAGTTTCAGCAAATGTTTTGATCCCACCATTGATTTCGATCAATAGTTCTGGGCGATCTTGCTTTAAACGATAGACATCTTCATAACGTAAAGGCGGAATGTCTCGATTCTCTTTTGGTGACAAACCTTGTAGTAAAGCAATGCGTGCATGCACGATAAAATTTTGACATCCCGTTTTTGCAACGGTATCGACAAAATGCAGCATCTCCTCATACGATTGCATATCATCGATGCCGATTCGGTGTTTTACCGTGACGGGAATATCAACTGCATTTTGCATTTCAGCAATACATTCAGCAACCAGCTCAGGCTCAGCCATGAGGCAAGCACCAATTTTATTGTTTTGAACACGATCACTAGGGCAACCAACATTTAAATTGATTTCATCATAGCCCCAATCTTGAGCCATTTTAGAACAGGTTGCGAGGTCTTTAGGATTTGATCCACCAAGCTGTAACACAATAGGGTGTTCTTCTTTGCTGTAATCTAAATGACGGGCTGCATCGCCAAATAAAATTGCGCCTGTGGTTACCATCTCGGTGTACATGATGATATTTGGATTGAATAGGCGTGCAAAAAAGCGGTAATCACGAGTCGTCCAATCCATCATGGGTGCGACGGAAATTCGAGGCTGTAAGGATTGGATATTGGACATGATAAAACCTAGATTTTGTAAATCGTGAAAAGCTCGGCATCTTACCATAATTTAAAAAATGGTTCATTGAGGAGGGGCATGAAACACTTGATAATTCAGGTAATATTAGACAGATACGCCCAGAATTTAATAATGGAACTAAAACACATTATTTATTTGATAAGAATGGGTAATATACTGGGAAATGGTGTTATGAAAATATTTTTATCAGATGTACAACAAGTATTCAGCGGCTTATTGACCCATAAAATCAGTCGAGAGGAAGCTGAAGAGTGGGCAAGAATAAGGATGAATGCGCTTGACCATAATGAATTGTTTTTTGATCCTCCTACTGAAGAGAAGCTTCTATGGAAAGCAATAATTTATTTGAGTGGTGTAGCTTTAAAAATATCACCTGAGGAATATATGGAAGATGATGATGGTATCAAAGAGATGTTTAATACTTATTGGTCAAAGTGATGTGGCGTCATGTATTAAACTGGACGGTATATTTAGCCAGACTTTGAGGAAGTTTAATACACTGCTTTATCTAATAGATGAAGGATGTGTGGATATGGGCTATGAAGCCAAATGTGGGTTTTCAAAATGATGAGTGGTTTTAAAAACCCAGGAGACTTTTTACTCATTTTGGCTTATTTTTTTATTTTTCAGGCTACATTGACTCTCTTTGGTTGGCAATTAAAAGAGAAAAGAGAAAAGATATTGAACTGGAATATTGTAATTGGCTCGCTTCCATTTGTACTCAGTATTGAATTGTTGTTTGATCACTATCAGAATTCATTTTTTGGGGAACTAACATTAATTCTCACTTATTTTTGTATATGTTTTGCTTTAAATACATTTTTTTGGATATTTAGTTTTTTATTTAAATTAAATCTACTTAAAATTAGATGGTATTTTTTTTCTTATATCAATGTTATAGGCGGTTGGATATTTTCAATATTAATTTAAATATTATCAGAAGCTTTGGCTTTTTTTATATAAATCTTTTTATATGAATAAATCTTTATTATAGGAAATATAATTTTTTATTTTAATTGATTTGAATCAGGCGGTTATGAATTATTGTTTGCAACAAAGCCTCTTGGTTATTATATTTTTTTGCTTGGTATAAATATTAGGGTTCTTTCATAAATCATTTTTTACTCAGTTCTAAATTATAAACCCCTGCGATTAAACTGAATCTTAATCCCAATCTTTTGCCACGGTTGCGATATCGCTCAGCAAGGATTTTGAAGGTCTTCAAAGTCCCAAATACATGCTCAATCCCAATTCTTCTTTTATTGATTTCTTGATTGTAAACTTTTAGCTCAGGATCTAGTTTACAGCGCTTTTTTGCTTTTAATGGCAATAGACTATTTGGATACACCGTATAAATCCCTTGATAACCTTTCTCTGCAAGAATAAAAGCACCTTTAGGAATCTGATTCAAGTTGCGTTTGAAAAGCTCGAAATCATGTACAGCACCACAACTCGTGCATAAACTCAGAACTTGCTGTGTTCTATAATGGATAATGGCTTGTACTTTGAAAGTATGAGCTTTCTTCTTACCACTATAGCTTTTCTTCTGTTTTTTTAGGTCTTTGTATTGGGGTTTCTGTGGCATCAACGATCACCACATTCCAGTCGATACCTTCGCCTTCAGGCAAACTCTTGGGTAAATTAAATAGATTGGACTTGATCAGGCAATCCTCTACGTGGCGGACGATTCTTGAAGCAGTAGGCTCTGACACACCATAACTGGTTGCGACATGAAACAAAGTTCGATATTCACGCCAATAACTTAAGCACAGCAGGATTTGATCTTCTACACTTAACTTAGATGGTCTACCTTTAGCAGGTACAAGCATTTTTAGCTGTTCCGCCATTAAATCAAAGGTTGACCATGAGATGCCTGTATATCGCTTAAACTGTGTTTCAGAAAGCTTCTTTGAGTCGATGTATTTCATTCGCAAATTATGTATGAATATTTAAAATTATTCGGTACAAATAATCAGCAAAGGATAGATCTTTTTTTGATTTATGAAAGAGATATAATTTAAATTTTTCAATCATTGGTTTAAAAAGTGTTCAAGTGAAGTCATATTTTATTGATGATTTTATTTTAGAATTCTATTAGCTAACCCTTCAAGAATAAACTTAGCTGCTTGAGTTTGACTCTGGATAAAACCATTATTTTTTGGCAAATCATCAGCTACATCTTGCACACGACGATGGTAAAAAATATGCATATTTTCAGGGGGAACTTGCGAGAAGTCTTTTAAGTTCCATTTAGGAATAAATACCAACTGATCTAATATTCCAAATTCAATAGAAGGGGACTGACATTGTTTGCATATCCCACGACGGATATTGGGTGGTGACTTCAAACGTTTAAAAGTAGTATGTTTAATATTTAAATCATAAACATCTTGTTTCAAGAATACTAAAACATCTGAAAATGCCTTACCTGTATATTCTTGGCAAACTTGGCAGTGACAAATAAAATGTGCGATGGGTGCATGAGAAAAGCGAAAAGTATTTGCGCCACAAGAACAACTTGCTTCAACATTGAAAGGCATGTGATTTAAATTTGACATAAAACTTCCTTGTTTAAGATCTATTCATAGATGAAATTAAAATTTTAAAGTTCGATTGAGTATCACGCAGGATAAATAAGGACTCTGATCAAGTTTGAGCCCCATAGTAAAAAAATCGCACTTATGTCGTATAGAACCTAAAGATTATCTAAAGTGCACTGATATCAGATCCGGTCTTTTTGGGGTCGACCAAAATTTTAGCGTGTTGTTCAGGATCACCTAAGGCCTGAAAAGCATCTTTGACTCCTGCAAGACCTACAACGCCCGTTATCAGAGGAGAACAATCAATTTGACCTTCAGCGATCATATGGAGCGCATCTCTGAACTCAAGTGGCGTATAACCAATCACAAACTGGATTTCGATTTCTTTGTTTAAAGCCAAAGCGGGTTCGATGCTGTCGGATTGCATACATACACCCACACCGATAATTTTAGAAAATAATGGCGCACCGTTAATAATCTGTTGAAGGATGCCTGGCATCCCGACACATTCAAAAATCACAGGACGTTTGGGTAAAGCACCTAATTTGTCAGCCACACGCCACGCATGCCACCATGGAATATGCATAGACTGTATCTTTTCGAAAATACCGATTCCATAGTTAATTGCTTCAGAAGCATCACCCAATAAACCGTATTCTTTCCAACTCTCAAAAGGTGAGGATTGTTTGGGATCAATGACGACATCTGCACCACAAAGTTGAGCCAGCCGACGGCGATTTGGTGAGAAGTCACTGGCAATAATTTTTTTCACACCAATCGCTTTGAGCATTAAAATGACACCTAAGCCTACTGGACCACAACCAATAACAATTGCGGGTTCTGATTTCTTTATTCTGCTCCGACGTACTGCATGTAAAGCAACCGCCATTGGCTCGGTCATTGCTGCAAGATCGGGATGTAATCCATTTGGCACCGCAAACATGAGTTGAGATTGCACCAAGATTTGTTCGGCATAACCACCAGAAGCTTGAGGGGAAAGACCAGTCGCTTGATAACCCCACTGATCAACTTTCAATAGTGGCATCGCACAAACTAAGGTATCTGTTTTAAATTTTTTTCTAGTTTTAGGACCATAATCTAGAACACGACCGCAAAATTCATGCCCCATGACAAAACGGTCTGTTGACTTTGCAACACCTTTTAGACCCACTTTAGCCGTAAGTTCATGCATGTGGTCACAACTATGTTGCATATGTAAATCACTGCCACAAATACCACATCGCACAACTTCTAATAAAGTTTGTCCTTGTGATGGTGTTAGATGGCTGACATCTTCAAGTGTTAATTCATTTTGATGACATACAACTGCTTTCATTCTTGTTCACGAATATTTTTTATAATGATAGTGAACAGTGTGTGTGATTACGCACAAGAGATACACAGCTTTAGAGGACTGAATGATGACTGCGGAGGCTAAATTATTGAAAAAGCCTCCATTTATAGAGGCTTAACATGCATATTTTATGAGTTAGCTTAGTTGGGTTCGATGATAACGTTGATCCACTAGCGTGAATAGTGCTGTACAACTGACCAAGATTAATCCTACGATACACGCCATTGCCCATCCACCATGATCCCAAGCATAAATTCCTAGCGCGGAACCACTTGCGCCACCAATAAAATAGCTGGTCATATAAAGTGAATTTACACGAGATTTAGCATCCGGTCTTAAATTAAAAATCACATTCTGGTTGCTACTATGCACCAATGCTAGACCGAGATTCATCAGTCCAAAACCGATGATATAGCAACTTAAATAGAATGCACCTAAATAAAGGAATATCCATGCGCTACCTAGGATTAAAATGCCAAACCAAGTGATTTGTTTGACGTAACCACGGTCGGCGATCTTACCAATTTTCTTGGTGGACAAGGCGCCAAATACGCCAACCAAAGTGACTAAACCCACCATGACATCTTCAAGAGAAAAAGAGGATTTAAGTAAAATAGAAATGGTCGAGAAGAGGATGCTCATCGTTGCAAATGCAAAGGCACCAATGATAGAGCGATAAATTAAACGAGGCTCTTCTTTGAGTAGCAGCCCCATGGATTTAAACACAGCAAAATAACTAATTTTAGAGCTAGGAATATAAGGCAGACGAATATTAAGTACCACAGCGACCATTAACATCAAAATTCCACTGACGATATAAATGAGCTGCCAATTAAATAAGTTGGATAACAAACCAGCTAAACTGGTCGAAATTAAAATGCCTACCAATAATCCGCTCATCAGTAACCCGACGACTTCGCCTGTTCGTTCTGGTCGAACCGCCATCGTGGCAAACGGAATCAAAATTTGTGCTGCAACCGAGAAAAGCCCAGTGATAATTGTGCCAGCCCATAACATATAAAGGTTGAGCGAAAAAGCACAAATAAATAATCCCACTGCTGCAAAGAACATTAAAAATGGGATTAATTTCGTTTTATTGAGAATATCACCAAGTGGTACGATAAAAAGTAGTCCGACAGCATAAGAGACTTGAGCCAAAGTAACAGTTAATGCCACATCTGTTGCAGGGGCATTAAAGTAAAGTTGAACAGAGTGAATTAAGGGTTGCGAATAATAATTAGCGCCTGCACAAATACCACAAGCAATGGCCATCAACCAAAGTAAAGCAGTGTCATTCGTGATGTCTTTTTTATTTAAATCGTCAAGATCGTTATACATGAATAAATGGCTCAGTGGATGAGGAGCAGTAAGCTGTGGCTTCGATTTCAATTTGCATGGCGTCTAATGCCAAGCGAGACACAGGGATTAGTGTGCATGCTGGGAAATTTTGATCTTTCCATATTGTATTCATTTTCAGATTTAACAGGTGATGTTTTTGTTGGTCAAAATTGACAATCAATACGCTTAGAACAGCAATGTTATAAAAGTCGATATGTGCATAGCTGAGAGCGATTTTGAGATTTTCGAAGACTTGGTTGAGTTGTTCTGAATAATCAGTGGAATAATGTCCTTCGGCATTTTCACCACCTTGACCTGATATATGAACGACTGTGTTGAAATGTTTGACCTCACAGATGTGGCTATATCCAAATTGCCTTGGGGAATAAAGCTGAGGTGGATTTTTAGTTGTTAAACTAAATGGTGGCTTATTTGGTTTTGTCATTCTATCTTCTCTGGATTAAGCTTAGAAAAGTATTATGAAAGCTCAACTTAACTTGAGGTCAAGAGCATGGAAGAACAAAAATTACAACAGTGGCTCAGTATAGGCGCGTTAGCTGCTCGAAGTGGTGTATCGGTCGCAGCACTCAGATTTTATGAAGACAAAGCTCTTATTTGGAGTGTGCGGACGGAAGGAAATCAACGGCGATATCCACGATATATGCTGAGAAGGATTGCCATCATCAAAGTGGCACAGCAGGTTGGGATTCCACTCTCTGAAGTGAAGCAAGCATTTAACATACTCCCTAAGAATAAAACCGCGACTAAATCAGATTGGACCGCATTATCGAGTGCATGGCAAAAAATTTTAGATCAAAAAATCTTAAATATGCTTCAACTTCGTCAACAACTGGATTGGTGCATTGGTTGTGGGTGCTTATCTTTAACTGAATGCCCACTAAGAAATGAAAATGATCAAATGGGGTCTACATCGTCGGGTTCCCACTTTGTTCCACTCGACATTAAATTTGACGATGATCAAGGGAAAATAGAAATTCACTATGAAGACTAAGTTTCATCGTGAAGCATTATTTTGAAATTTGAACTGTGAGGTTAATGTTGTCTTTATTTCAGTTTAGTTTTGGAAAGCGTAATCATCATCACACCCAATATATTCAGCGCACAACCAAACCATTGAATCATATTCATTGATTCCCCTAAAAAGATAGTTGCCAATATAATGGTCAGAATTGGACCAAGTGAACCAATCATGGCTGTTTGAGAAGCACCCAAACGAGCAATACTTTGCGCAATGAGAATAGTTGGAATCACCGTTACCCCAATACCTAATGCAACACCATATCCGATTATTTCTATGGGTTGTTGAAGGATATTGGATATAGGACTTGGCTGAGCAATAAAGTAGTGAAGAATCGTCCCTAAGCAGGCGATAGACATTGCTAAGCCCGTAAAATTCCACGATCCAAATTTTTGGATTAATTTTGGAGTCATCAATAGATAACTCGCAAAGCAAATCGCGCTTGCGAAAACTAAACTCACACCTAGCCAAAAATTACTTTCATGAGGCACATTGCTTTGTTCTTGGAGCATCACTATAAGCGTGCCGCCATAACTTAGTCCAATCGCAAAAATAGTCTTCATTGAAAGAGGATGTTTGAAAATTACACTTGATGCAATTACTGTCATGGTGGGATATAGAAATAGGATAATACGCTCCAAAGAGGCACTGATGTACATCAGACTCATAAAATCGAGCCAACTTGAAAAATAATATCCAATCAAACCAGCAACGAGGAGTAGGGCCCAATCCTGCGCTGAAAATCCGCGATTACGGTGTCGGTTCAACCAACAAATAAAAAGAAAAACGGGTAAGGCACTGAGCATCCTTAAGGCAACCAGCAATGTTGCATCAACATCTTCAGAAACTGCATAAGCTTGTTTGATTAAGATCGCTTTACTACTAAACAAGAATGCTGCCAACAGCGCACATAAACTCCCTAACTGAGTGGGAGTCAGCTTAAGTACCATAAATGTTAAAAATCAATTTTTAAGTAATGGAAGTATAAGCCAATCTTCATTGTAAGCTCTAAAATTCAATCTCTAATTTTCGCTAAATCACCTACCTAGCGACATAAGAAGTTTTGATTTTTTGTTTAAATGCATCATTGTGGTGCGTAATATGAAAAAAACAGTGGTCTATCAACCCAAAAAATACATCAAAAAAATATTTCAAATTTTTTTTGCACGGTTTGTAAGCATTCTTTTCAAGAATCTGTCATCTTGTATTTCATCTTTAAGCCAAAATCTAAGCCCAATGTGTAAACCTAGATTTATCTAAATTTTGTCTTATTTATAATTTTTAAGAATGTCGTGAGAATTTGAATCGATTAGTCTGATTTTTTGTCAATTCGGCAAATTGAAATTTATGAGAATGAAAGAAGCAACTAAAAATGTGACATGCACGGCGCTTTAACACAATCAAAAGGGATAAAAAGAAAGCTAAAAAATGTCAGAATGATCAAAGCTTAATAAAGTCAAGCTCCCTATACTGACGATAAATTAGAAAAAAGTTTCTTTTTTGTTAAAAAATGGATCGAAAATTAAACGAAACTGGAACTATTTTTTATGAAAATGATAGATCAAGTACCATGAAATTTTGTGATGATCGTGAATCATGAGTTCAAAATGAGGGTATTTATTAAATAAATATTGGGTGGTAATTTAAAAAAGTTCAATTAGAATCCAAAAAATTCACATGAATACATCCAGGGGTATATCGCAGGAATGCGATATCTACTTTAAGAAAAATTAGCTTGAGGAATGCTCATGCAGATCGGAATCCCTACCGAAACTGTAGTTGGTGAAAGTCGTGTAGCTGCGACACCAGAAACAGTAAAGAAGTTAATTGGTGCTGGTCACAGTGTCGTTATCCAACGTAATGCAGGTGTTAAAGCTGCTTATATTGATAGTGCCTATGAACAGGTTGGTGCAAAAATTGTTGATGATGCTTATACCGGCAGTCAATTGGTTTTAAAAGTTCGCGCACCTAAAGGCGAAGAAATACAAAAATTAGCCCCAAACACCACAGTGGTTGCGATGTTTGATCCGTACCGTAATACGGAACTTGATCAATTCGCTGCTCAGCAAGTGTCTGCATTTGCACTTGAGTTATTACCACGTACGTTATCTCGTGCCCAAAATATGGACGTGTTGTCATCACAAGCAAACTTGGCAGGTTATAAATCTGTGCTTCTTGCGGCGGCAGAGTACCAACGTATGTTCCCAATGTTAATGACAGCGGCGGGTACGGTTAAACCAGCTCGTGTAGTCATTATGGGTGTTGGTGTAGCAGGCTTACAAGCGATTGCAACAGCCAAACGTTTAGGTGCTATTGTTGAAGCGACAGACTTACGTCCAACAGCCAAAGATCAAGTTGAATCTTTAGGCGGTAAATGGTTAGACGTACCAATGTCAGCAGAAGAGCAAGCGCGTGCCGATGAAGCTGCAAAAAATGGTTATGGTTGGATGCCTGGTGAACAATATATTAAAGACCAAGCTGCAATTGTAGACAAAGCGGTATCGAATGCTGACATCGTGATCACGACGGCGCTTTTACCAGGTCGTGATGCACCGCGCTTAATTAAAGCTGAAACAGTTGCCAAAATGAAACCAGGTTCAGTCATCCTCGATATGGCAGTTGAAACTGGCGGTAACGTTGAAGGCTCAAAATGCGGTGAAACTGTTGTGACTGATAATGGCGTGAAAATTTTGGGTATTCCAAATATTCCAGCGACCGTTTCTACAGAAGCTTCAGCGCTATATGCACGTAACGTTTATAACTTTGTTGAAACGCTTTTTGATCAAGATAAAAACTACAGCATTAATCAAGAAGATGAAATCCAAAAAGCATTGCTTGTCACTCATGGTGGTCAAGTGCTGTTGAAGCGTGGTTAAGGAGACTGATCATGGTTGAAACTATTACAATTTTTGTCCTCGCAATCTTCGTAGGTTATTACGTTGTTTGGGGAGTGACACCTGCGCTTCACACGCCGCTGATGGCCGTAACGAATGCATTGTCTTCAATTATTATTGTCGGTGCGATGATCCAAACTGTTGGTCTACCTGTTATGGGTGTTGAGGGGGCTGTTGATTTTCAAACCATCAATGTGGTGAGTGTATTAGGTGCGATCGCTGTTTTCTTAGCAAGCATTAATATTTTCGGTGGCTTCGCAGTAACCGCTCGTATGCTTGAAATGTTTAAGCCAAAGCAAAAGAAAAAAGAGGGTTAATACATGGAATTTATTCGTGAGTATGCGGATTGGTTTTACCTAATCGGTGCCGTTCTTTTTATCTTAACTTTGCGTGGCTTGTCTGGTCCTAAGACAGCAATTGCAGGTAACCGTTACGGTATGATTGCAATGGCAATCGCCGTGTTAACAACTTTCTTTGTTGCTGATAATCCTGTGGTATGGATGATTGTCGGTGCAATGGTATTGGGTGCGATTGTTGGTATTGCTCGAGCTCGTACAGTGCCTATGACACAAATGCCAGAAACAGTTGCTCTCATGCACTCACTCGTGGGTCTTGCTGCAGTGTTGATTGCGATCGCTGCAATTATTCACAACAACAAGCTTGTCGAGCTTGGGCCAGACTTACTGGCTGCAAATGGTGTGAACTTCCATGAAATGAGTCGCGTACATTTATTCGAATTATTCGTAGGATGTTTCGTTGGTGCCATTACATTCACTGCATCGGTATTTGCTTATGGTAAATTGGCGGCAAAGAAATGGGCAAAAACGATTTCAGGTGCATGGGTTAAACCTGTTCAAGCTTTGATTTTTATTGCTATGCTAGCAGCAGGGATTCACTTCTTCTTGACGGGTAACATGACCTCGTTCTGGGCAATGACAGC
The DNA here is from genome assembly GCF_056779915.1 of Acinetobacter sp. ANC_7513. Classification (NCBI taxonomy): domain Bacteria; kingdom Pseudomonadati; phylum Pseudomonadota; class Gammaproteobacteria; order Moraxellales; family Moraxellaceae; genus Acinetobacter; species Acinetobacter sp. ANC_7513. Next base: position 62,881 of record NZ_JBWYIW010000007.1, on the reverse strand, counting down.
ACTTGCTTTAGCCTTTGGTTGGATATGGATTGCGCCTGTTGGTGGTGGTGATATGCCAGTTGTGGTGTCTTTGCTTAACTCATTCTCTGGATGGGCGGCAGCAGGGATTGGTTTTACGCTTGAAAACAATATGTTAATTGTTGCAGGTTCGCTTGTAGGTTCGTCAGGTGCAATTCTGTCTTATATTATGTGTAAAGCAATGAACCGTTCAATCATCAACGTATTGTTTGGTGGTGCAATGGGTGGTGCTGCAGCACCGACAGCAGCAGCTGGTGCAGCAGTTCAACGCAACTACCGTTCTGGTTCTGCTGACGATGCTGGTTTCTTAATGTCAAATGCAGACAGTGTTGTTATTGTACCGGGTTATGGTATGGCGCAAGGTCGTGCTCAAAATGCGGTGAAAGAGCTTGCAAACTTATTGAAAGAGCAAGGTGTAACTGTACGTTTTGCGATTCACCCAGTGGCAGGTCGTATGCCTGGTCACATGAACGTCCTTTTAGCTGAAGCAGATGTTCCGTACGAAGACATCTTAGAGATGGATGAGATTAACTCAGACTTCCCAGCAACAGATGTGGTGTTGGTCATCGGTGCGAATGACGTCGTTAACCCTGCAGCGAAAGATGATCCAAACTCGCCAATTTATGGTATGCCTATTCTTGAAGCACATAAAGCTCGTACCATTATGGTGATCAAGCGCTCTATGGCGACAGGTTATGCGGGTCTTGATAATGACTTGTTCTATAACGACAAAACAATGATGATCTTTGGTGATGCGAAGAAAGTTGTTGAAGATATGACGAAAGCCATTAATGGTACAGGTCACTAATTTATAGACTGTTTTAAAAAAACCACCTTCGGGTGGTTTTTTTATTTTTCATGTGTAGGTTTTCGCCACATTCCCCAAATTTCAGGTGCATCGTAGGGCAGATCCCGAAGGTGAAAGATCACTTCAAATCCATAATGACGATAGAGTCCAACATTGCTTGGTGTTGCAGTTTCTAAATAACATGGGATACCGTGTTGATCGCTCTTGGTGAGAATAGGTGTTAAGACTTTGCTGGCTAAGCCTTGTCCTTGGTGGTCAGGACTTACACCTATGAGTTGTAAATAATAATGCGCCTCACTGGGATGATGTTTCTGCACCAGATTAATGATGTGAATAAATTTCACCAGTTGTCTTAAACCGATAATCTTCGTTAATTGAGGGAGTAGTTTAACCTGCTGAATGAGGTTTAAATCCCACTGATTTGGCGGAATCCAAAGTGCAGCAACTGAGCGATCGGGATTGGTATAGACTTCATCATATGGTTGAGCGATATCTTTCAATTGAATACTAAAGAATTGCTCTAGTTTTTCATGTTTTTGTTGGAAACTCAGTTTTTCAGCTTGGATCGCCCAGTTGCAAAACTCTTCGTTCCAAAAGGATTGCATTAATGTTTCTACTAATGCATCGTGATCTGTTCTTGTGGCTTTTATCATGGTCATATTAAGGTAAACCAAATTAGTGAGTTCTTTTTTGTTGGCTTTATTGTTATAAATTTAAAATGCACAGTATAAAAAAGCGACCAAGAAGGTCGCTTTAATATGTTTATGCTACAGAATCTGTAGTTGAAGCATTACGCCATAAGTTTTCTAGATCATAAAACTTACGTGCTGTAGGTAACATCAGATGTACTACAACAGTGCCAAGATCAACAAGGATCCATTCTGCATCGCTTTCGCCTTCAATACCGATAGGGCGAAAACCTGCTTTACGTGCTTCATCAGCGACGTTGTTTGCAAGCGCTTTCACGTGACGTGTAGAAGTACCTGAAGCAATGACAATTGCATCTGCAACATTGCTCACTTCGCTAACATCAATCGTTGTGATTTCTTTTGCTTTAACGTCAAGCAATGCTTCTTGAACAACTTTTAAGCAAGCTTGAACGTCTTGTTTTGGAGAATTCAAAGAGAGTTCGTGAGAATTAGAAGCGCCGGGCGATGGTTCTAAATTCATGAGAAGTGTATTTTCCTGACTATAACTCATCTTTCACTATAGCGCTTTCTGCTTGAAAATTCAAACTTTGAACAAATTTTATACCACAATATGATGATATTAAAGAAGTTTATTTTTCCATTCGAAAGAATCTGTTGAATGAGATTGGGGGCGATATTCGGCTGCGACAAATCCTTCATACATGCTATTTGCAATGCATTCAAAAATAGCGGGATAGTCAATTATCCCTGTGAGTGGTTCATGGCGACCTGGTACATCTGCAAATTGGATATGCCCAATGTGTTGCATATTTTCTTTGAGTGACAGAATCAGGTCTTCTTGCATTCTAGCCATGTGATAGCAATCGAATTGCATTTTTAGAGCTGGATGATTGACGTCTTTCAGTAACTCTTTGGCTTGATGCATTGTTTGAATCATGAAGTTGGGCATATCAAAGCCATTAATCATCTCAAAAACGGGTTGAATCCCATGCGCTGTGAAGATCTCGCTGACAAATTTAAGATTTGAGACTAAGGTTTCATAGCAGACCTGATATTCAACATTATCTGGTTGCTTGCCAGCCAAAATATTCACTCGAGGTATATTGAGTGAGCATGCATATTCAATCGCTAAGTCAACAGCTTGTTTAAATTCATCAGTTTTACTTGGGATACTTGCTAATCCGCATCCGCCTTGCATTAAATCTCCGGCAGGAACGTTGATGAGACACAAGCTAAGTTGATGTTCATTAAGTTCATGCTGAATTTGCTCAATACTCAGCTCATATGGAAATTGAATTTCTACATGTTGGAACCCATATTCAGCAGCCAGCGCAAAGCGTTCAATGAGTGGAACTTCTGTAAAGATCATCGATAAATTAACAGCGAGCTTCATATTGAATGCGACCTATTTATTGTTTTGTTCAACTTGCAGAATGACTGAGGCAAGGTCTGATTCAGAAAAGCCATTGGATTGATGCGCTTTCAATTGTTCTAAGGCTTGTTGAGCGACAGGAATATTAAGGTCAAATTGTCGAGCCAAACTCAAGGCATTATTTAAATCTTTAGACAGCGTCTGAACTTTCCATTGCACAGGCTCAAACTCATGCGTTGCCATACGTGGTGTTAAAATTTGAAAAGGTTTAGAGTCGGCGAATCCACCTGCTAAGGCAGGTGCAAGCAGTTGAGTATCAACACCCGCCTGATCTGCTAAAGCAACAGCTTCTGCGATGAGTGTGCTATTTGCAGCAACGATGAGTTGATTACAAATTTTGGTGGCTTGTCCTGTTCCAGTTCCACCCATACAGGTTACACGTTGTGAAAGAACTTGATACATTGGTTGTAAAGATTCGATGATGCTCGATGGTCCGCCAGCAAAAATAACTAAACTGCCATTTTCAGCACCAGCTGTTCCACCTGACACAGGAGAATCTATCCAATGCGCTGATTTAGCAGTTGCACGTTGTGCAAGATTTTTAGTTTTATCCACAGATAGACTCGAGAAGTCCACAATAATCTGCTTGGGTTGAATCAGTGATTCAATTTGAGAAAAAACAGCCTCTACCGCATTGTCATCGGCTAAACAAGTTAGGATCAGATCAAATTGTGCTATCTCAGAGAGTTGAAGGGGATGTGCCCCAAGCTGGATTAACGGCTCACATGCGTTGGGGCTTCGGTTCCAGACAGCAGTGTAAAACCCAGCCTGTATCAATCGAGTCGCCATTCTGCTACCCATTAAACCCATACCTAAGAATGCGATTTTAGTTTGACCGTTAATCATTATTGAAGCTAATCCCTGATCTAAGTTTGAAAACCAATTTATTTGAATTGACGTGGTAGAAATTCCAAATCTGGATTTTTATCTTTTTTACGCGCAATTTGACTGTTTTTGCCAAGGAGTAATTTGAGTTGCCAAATTTTCTCAAGACGAAGTGATTTTTTGGGTGCGTGTTCCATCGCATCTAAGACTTGTTTTACTGCAGCTAAGGCATCAGGTGAGCGCTGCAACATTTCGTCGGCAAGCTGTTGAGCTTTTTGCATCGGCGCGTTATCAACATGTGTGATCAATCCAATTTCTTTGGCATATTGACCATCAAATACACGTGCTGTTAATGATAATTCTTTGGCTAGGTCGACTCCAATAATACCTTTGATTGAGCGTGTTAACCCCATATCTGGAACTAAGCCCCAACGGGTTTCCATAATCGACATTTGGGTGTTGGGGTGAGCAATTCGAATATCAGCCGCTAAAGCCAATTGCATACCTGCACCGAAGCAATACCCTTCAATAGCTGCAATGACTGGAACTGGGAGTTCTTGCCAGATTAAAAAAGCTTTTTGAAATAGACTTTGACCAGGCTTGATGAGTTCCCATGCGGCATAAGCACGATTTTGTGGATTATTCAGGTCTGTTAAATCAATACCTGCACTAAATACGTTGGCTTCACCAGTGAGAATCACACAGCGGATAGTACGATCAGATTTAATTTTTTTTGCGACTTGCACCAACTCTTTCAAAAGTTGAAAGCTCATCGCGTTACGTTTGTCGGGACGATTCAGAAAAACCGTCGCAATGCCATTATTTTTTTCTACACGTATTACAGCCATTATTGTGACTCGAGTTTATTGTTCCTTGTTTTAAGCATAACATGTCCAAAATAGACTGTCGTGACAGTAGAGTCATCACGTATTGCCTAATACAGTGCGTTGATCGTCTATTAATGATTCAAAATAGACTCGGCTGCTTCTTTTACTTGTACAATCGCATCTTTTAATTCATCCAGTCGTTTCATCACATTTTCAATAAATTGCTCATCTGCTTTTCTACGCTCTTTACGCAGCGTTGAAACGAACTGTTCAAATTCACCTGTGATGTTTTGTAAATTCGGAGTGCCGACGTAGCGTGTTGCCCCATATAAACGGTGTAGTACATGTTCGAGCTGCGGATAATCTTCAAGTTCGATGAGTTGTTCTATTTCAGCAAGTTCATTCGGGAAGCTGTCCACCAGCATCTTCAATAAATCTTGTGCTAAGTCTTCTTTATTCGCTGCCAATTGAACGCACTGTTTCCAATCTAAAACCTGATGATCTAAGGTTTCGATACGTAAATTTTTTTCTTGGGATTTAATTGGATGAATAAACTTATCACTGCTCCAATGGGTCAGAATCTGAATAATCTGATCCATTTGGATTGGTTTGGTGACATAGTCATCCATGCCGACTTTAAGTAATTTTTGTTTCTCATCTGCTAAAGCATGTGCTGTGAGTGCAATGATTGGTGTGTGACGTCCCTCGATGGTGGATTCTAACGATCTGATCGCACGAGTCGTATCGATGCCAGACATCACTGGCATTTGAATGTCCATAAATATCAGATCAAACGGCTTTTCATCATTTTGAATCTGTTGTTGTAAAATTTGTAGTGCCTCTTGTCCACTTTGCGCTTTAGTTGTTTGAACATTAATTTCGCCGAGCAAAGCTTCTAAAACGATTAAGTTTGGTAGATGATCGTCTACTGCAAGTACATGTAAATTAAGGGCTTTAAAGTTATCATGAGGTTCAACTTCAAATATTGGCTGATTTTCCAAGAGCTGAATTAATGATGAGCGGCTCAGAGGTTGATACAGTGGCCTCGCTTTGTATTCATTCAACATGTTGAGGTCGAGTGCCATCTGATAGCCATATACGGCTAAGTGACCTTGATAACGTCCGCGAATCTCTTTTAATAAAGCCTCTGGATCACCACTGTGATCTACAATCAACCACGTATTTTCGGGTTGATGTGTCAAACCGTTTAGACGGCTGAATAAATCTAGAATGGATTGAGCTTCTGTGTGTTCAACACCATAATTTTCTAAATAATGACGTAAAACATTCGCAGTTGCAGGGTGGGCTAAATAGGAGATGACACGCATGTCATGGAATTGCGGATGAATAATTTCATATTCATCAACCGCAAATTTCGCAGTAAACCAGAATGTTGAACCCTTTTCAGTTGGGGCGCGTTCTTGGTTATCTTCAAAGCCAATTTGGCCATGCATCAGATTAACCAATTGTTTTGAGATTGCTAACCCTAAACCTGTGCCACCAAATTGACGAGTAACGGAAGCATCGCCTTGAGAAAATGATTCAAATAACCGTTTACGATCTGTACCACTTAATCCAATACCACTATCTTGAACACTGAAATGCAATAGGCAATGTTCTAGATCGTCATGCTCCATGCGAACACGTACAATAATTTCACCATCAGGAGTGAATTTGATGGCATTTGAAATCAGGTTAGTCAAAATCTGTTTACAACGTAAAGCATCGCCAATCACATACTTTGGAATGTTATCGGCATAGTAGAAGGCCATATCGATATTTTTTTGGGCGGCTAATGGCGACAACATGTCCATAACATCGAAGATCGCTTCTTCTAAATCAAATGATGCGGTTTCTAATTCAAGTTTACCGGCATCAATTTTTGAAAAGTCTAAGACATCATTGATCAGTGCTAAAAGATGTGCAGAGGATTTGCGAATCGTTTGCAAATACAGGCTTTGATCATTGCTGAGATTCTCTTGGCGCAATAACAAGTGAATAAAACCATCGATACTATTCAGCGGGGTACGCAATTCATGACTGATATTGGCAAGAAAAACAGATTTTGCCTGATTGGATGAAATGGCCTGATCGCGTGCTTGTTTATAAGTAATATTTTGCACTTCAAGTGTATCAAGCGTACGTCTTAAATCGTCTTCGGTCTGCTCGGTATGTTCCTTCAGCTCTAAAAAGCTGAAATGTAGACGCTTCACGACATTCGCAATATCACGTTGGAGTAACCTTAACTCGCCAGTACTATTGATGACCATGTGTTGGTCGAGTGTGTCTGCATTGAGTCGCTGTAATTGCATACGTATTTCGTACATAGGCGCAATCCAACGTCGTGAATAAAAGTTCAAGCACAGTAATAAGAGTAAAAGTGTCAACAAACCCGTCGTGATCAGTACAATGAAAACACGATATTGAGAAATGGCTAGAGGTTGATTATCTAGCTCGATAACAAGCCATTTTTTACTTTGATCAGGCGTATTTAATGCTAAGCCATAAATATGATTATGTTGATCTTTAATCGGACCAAATGTTTGTACATTGGTCGGGAAGCTAGGCCAAGGTTTTTCATTGCGATAGCCTAACCCAAAATATGGTTTTTGTTGTTGGTCTAGGACTGCGACACTGAGTAAATATTTTTCATTAAACATCTTTTGTAAGATGCTTTTAGCGCGGTCTTGTTGCGCTTGTGAGGGATTGTTTTCTAGCGCAATAAGTAGGTTTTCTGTCGTGTATTTATAACGACTTAAAATTGCATTTGCGGCAAAGCGTTGTTCTGATTTTGCAGAATTGGAGGTTTCTGTGAGCACCAGTGCAGAGCCGACGCTTGCCAGTACTGCAATGGGGACAAAAATAAGGGCAATCAATTGCCCATAAGCATGGTTTAGTTTTAAGCGATTGAAGATTTTTTTATTCAAATTCGACATGTGCAGAGTGACTCATTCCCCATGTTAGGCATATTAGCACGCTTTAAAAAATGATGGTGCTTTAATCACCCTCATTAAAAAGCCTTTGAAATTGATGCAGTGAGATACTTTTTTTCATACAATACCTGCACCTCAATATAGGTGCAAATAATGAGTAATACACAAGTAGATTTTCAATCAGACGATTTTTTATTAGACCACTATGTGGGTAAAACCCCATTGGTTAGGTTACAGCGTCTGGCAAGTCATACTCAAGCGACTGTATTGGCAAAACTGGAAGGTAATAATCCAGCGGGCTCTGTCAAAGATCGCCCAGCATATAACATGATCATGCAAGCTGAAAAACGTGGTGACATTAAGCCAGGTGATACGCTGATCGAAGCGACTAGCGGTAACACAGGTATTGCATTAGCCATGGTTGCGGCAATGCGTGGCTATAAAATGAAATTGATTATGCCTGCAAGCTCTAGTCAAGAGCGCAAAGATGCAATGCGTGCGTATGGTGCTGAGCTTATTGAATCCGAGAATATGGAAGAAGCTCGTGATATCGCATTGCAAATGGAAAAAGATGGTCTAGGTTTAGTACTCAATCAATTTGGTAATCCAGACAATGTCCAAGCACACTATTTGACAACTGGTCCAGAAATTTGGCAACAAACTGGCGGTAAAATTACGCATTTTGTAAGTTCGATGGGAACAACGGGAACCATCATGGGGATTTCAAAATACCTCAAAGAACAAAATCCAAATATTCAAATTATTGGTCTACAGCCATCTGAAGGGTCGAATATTGCAGGTATTCGCCGTTGGCCTCAAGAATATTTACCGACGATTTTTGATGCTTCTCGTGTTGATCAAATTATGGATATTCCACAAGTTGAAGCTGAAAAAATGGCTCGACAATTGGCACGTAAGGAAGGAATTAGTGCTGGTACTTCTTCTGGTGGTGCAGTTTGGGCATCAATAAAAATCGCTGAACAACATCCTAGTGCTGTGATTGCATGTATCGTGTGTGATCGTGGTGATCGTTATCTCTCTACAGGGTTATTCTCTGTAGAAGATGAACAATAAATTCGAGTAAATCTATATGCGCTTACCTGTTTTAGTGTTTGATATTGAAACATTGACCGATCTTAAATCAGGAGCGCATCTATATGGCTTAGATTTACCAGAAGATAGTATTGAACAAGCGCTGAGTAAGTTAAGACGTCAAGAAGCGGGCACTGACTTTCAGCGACTTGCTTTACATGAAATTGTCTGTATTTCAGGACTATGGATTGATGAAAAGGCGGGAATGAAATTATTTTCATTCAGTCGTGAACATTATTCAGAACCTGAAATTTTACAAAAATTTCTATCAATTTTTGATAAACGTAATCCGACTTTAGTCAGTTGGAATGGCTCCCAATTTGATCTGCCTGTTATTATGTATAGAGCAATGTATCATGGGTTGTCTGCGCCAAGTCTGTTTGATCAAGGCGAAATTGATACACAAAAGCGCTATAATAACTACCAGAATCGTTACCATCATCGTCATATTGATTTGATGGATTTTATGGCAATGTTTAATGCGCGTCACTTCCAAAAACTGGATGATGTCGCTTATATGCTCGGTTACCCGGGTAAGCGCGGAACACCAGGTTATTTTATCCCTGAATATGTTCGTAACAATAATTGGATAGAATTAACCAGTTATTGTGAAGGGGATGTTTTAAACACATGGTTAGTCTATCTGCGCTATGTATTGTTAAAAGGACAGATTTTGCCTGAAGATCATCGTCTGTGGATTCAAGCGACGATTCATTATCTTCAAGGTCAACCCCAGCAAACAGAATTTTTGCGTATTTGGCAAGAAACTGCTGAAAAAACTGACTTCACCGCTTCTGATTTTAAATCAACTCAACATTAGGTTATCTCTTTGAAACAACGTGCCGCACATCGCTCATCTCAACTTCCTCGTTATACATTTACAGTTGAGAGACTTTCACATGAAGGGCGAGGGATCGCACATTTTCAAGGACAGGAACATCCTCAAGAAAAATTGGGTAAAAAGGTTTTTATTCGTTTTGCACTGCCAGGAGAAACAGTAGAAGCTCAAATTACCCATCAGGCAAAAAAATTAGAAGAAGCTGATTGTGTGCAGTTGATTGGGGCGCCGAGTCCAATTCGTACACAGCCAGTTTGTCCACATTTTGGAAAATGTGGAGGCTGTAATATGCAGCACATAAAATTAGATGAACAAATTCGTTTAAAACAATCAGTTTTAGAGTCGCATCTCACCCACTTTGCAGGTGCTCTTCCAGAGTCGTGGCTAGAACCATTGCGTTCGACACGTGAAGATTATCGTCACAAGGCTCGTATTGGCGTTCGCTACATTGCTAAAAAAAATAAACTAGTCATGGGTTTTCGTGAGGTTCAATCTAATCAGCTTACAGAAATTAAAACCTGCAAAATTTTAGATGCAGAGCTAGATGCTGCGTTACCTCACCTCAAGGTACTCCTTGAAAATCTAAAAGCAAAAGCAGATATAGGTCATATCGAATTGGCGAAAGGAGATCAAGAGGTTGCACTTTTGATACGTCATACCAACAAATTACTGCAAAATGATGTCAACCAACTGCGTGAATTTGCGTTAGAAAGATCATGGCAGCTTTATTTGCAACCAGCTGGTGTAAGTAGTGTTCATCGTGCGGATGGTGACCTATCTGAGCGATTACATTACTCACTACCGGATTTTAACGTGACGTTTGGTTTTAAACCAACTGACTTTACTCAGGTTAACCCCACCATTAATCCACAAATGGTGAAGCTGGCATGTGAATTGCTTGACCTGAGCGGAAATGAGCGTGTTCTTGATTTATTCTGTGGTCTAGGGAATTTCTCATTGCCACTTGCACGTTCTGTAACACGGGGTGAGGTCGTCGCGGTGGAGGGAAGTGAGGAAATGGTGATGCGTGGGACAGAAAATGCACTGAAAAACGGCATCACAAACGTAAAATTTTATGCTCAGGATTTAACGCAAGATTTTTCGCAACATTCTTGGGCAAATCAAGGGTTCGATGCACTCTTAATAGACCCACCACGCGCTGGAGCTGAAGAAGTTATGCACTATGTGCCAAATTTTGGTGCAAAAAAAATCGTCTATGTTTCCTGTAATCCTGCTACATTAGCACGTGATACAGGGATTTTAGTACAACATGGTTATCAGTTGAAGAAAGCTGGTGTGATGGATATGTTCAGTCATACAGGCCATGTTGAATCTATTGCTTTATTTGAAAAAAGCTAGTGCTAAGTGTTGATTTAATAAAATGAAGATTAGATTTAAAAAAGGAGAAGGGTATGGTCACAGTACGTGAGCAGTTACCTGGACGACTGACTGAGTTGTCTGAGGAAACGACTGTAGAACATGCCGCTGAAGCGCAACTTGGTTTAGCAACTTGGCTAGACCGTGCGCGGATTATTTTAGACGGTGCAGAACTTAAAAAATTAGAAGAAGTCGCTCTTAGTGTTTTAAAAAAAGAACTGACTTCTGATCACCATCATAAAACCAATACCTTCGCGACTGGCTTAGGTATGGCAGATATTTTGGCTCACCTACATGTTGATGAAGATACTTTGTCAGCAGCGATGCTTTATCGTAGTGTGCGTGAGGGCATGACGTCGCTTGAGGAGATTCGTAAAAGCTTTGGTGAAAGTGTCTACAATTTGGTGAAAGGCACTTTGGCAATGGGTAAGTTGTCAGAGCTGATCGAAAAAAATAAACGTTTAGAAGATCACTTCAATAATAATCAGCGTGAACATTTAACTGGGATTTACAAGATGTTGATCTCAGTAACAGAGGATGTTCGCGTTGTATTAATCAAGTTGGCTGAGCGTACGCTGGCTTTGCGTGAGTTGGCAAACTCTCCAAAAGAGCGTCAAGAGCGTGTCGCACGAGAAATTTTGACCATTTACTCGCCCTTGGCGCATCGTCTTGGTATCGCGCAGTTAAAATGGGAACTTGAAGATCTTGCGTTCCGTTATTTAGCACCAGAGCGCTATAAAGAAATTGCATCTTTACTCAATGAAAAACGCTTAGAGCGCGAACAATATATTCAATTCGTGGTCGATAAGCTGAAAAGTGAGTTATTGAAGCATGGCATTGAGGCTGAAATCTCAGGTCGTGTGAAACACATTTATTCGATTTATCGAAAAATGAAAAGTAAGAACTTAAGTTTCGATCAGCTATATGACATTCGAGCTGTTCGTGTACTGGTTCAGAATGTATCTGAGTGTTATCACGCTTTGGGGATCGTACATCAAATCTGGCGTCATATTCCCCATCAGTTTGATGATTACATCACTAACCCAAAAGCCAATGGCTACCGTTCTTTACATACTGCAGTGATTGCTGAAAATAAATCTTTAGAGATACAAATCAGAACCACTGAAATGCATGAAGAAGCTGAGTTAGGCGTTTGTTCTCATTTCAATTATAAAGAAGGTGCGAAAACTACAGATTATTCATTTAATCATCGTTTGCACTCTTTACGTTCCGTGCTTGAACATTATCAAGAACGAAATGAAGCAGGTGCGCATCCGAATGAAGACGAAACTGAAAATTTCAATCAGCTTCAAGATTTTGAAGATTTTGAAAAAATTTATGTTTTTAGTCGTGATGGTGACATTAAAGAATTACCGCGTAATTCAACCGTTTTAGATTTTGCATATCATGTGCATACTGAGGTTGGTAATAAGTGTTATGCAGCACGTGTGAACCAACGTTATGTGCCACTGACTTATACATTAAAAACAGGTGAACAAGTCGAGATTCTGACCAAGAAAGATCGTGAGCCAAATCGTGATTGGTTGGTGAACTCTTTAGGTTATATCAAGACAGCACGTGCAAGAGACAAGTTGCGCCATTGGTTCAGACAGCAAGACCGTAGTAAGAACTTAGAAGTCGGTCGAGAGATTCTCACCAAGGAATTATCACGTCTTGCAATTCACCCAAAAAGTATTGATTTGAGTGATTATTGTGCTCACTTTAACGTTAAAACAGGTGAGGACATTCTTGTATCCTTGGTGAGTGGAGATATCAGTCTTCATGCATTGATTAATCAAGTCAATCGTCATATGCACTTGGATCAAGATGAGCCTGAGTTAGTGCTGAAGCCAGCATTAAATCCACGGGCGAGTCATACATTATCAGCGCATGGGATTCTGATTGACGGTTTGGATAATGTTGAACTACATATTGCACAATGTTGTCAGCCTGTTCATGGTGAGTCGATTGCTGGATATATCACACTCAATCGTGGCGTGAGTATTCATAAGGTGGCTTGTCCGGATTATGTGCGTATGATCAGCCAAGAACCTGAACGCGCTGTTGAAGCAGATTGGGAAATGCAACCGACAAGAGGACAGAGTGTCCAAATTGTGGTTGAGGCTTATGATCGTCGAGGACTGCTGAAGGATCTAACCCAAGTGATTTTTTCAGATCAGATTAATATTCGCCAAGTGAATACTATTTCGGAAGCGGATGGTATTGCCAATATGAAACTATTGATTGAGGTCAAAGGTTTGGCTCAATTGTCTCGCTTGTTGGCTCGATTGGAACAGCAACCAGGCATCATTAGCGCAAGACGTTTGGTTCAAGGAAATTAAAAAAAAGCCTGCTTTAGCAGGCTTTTTTATGACTGATCACTCAAATAGAGTTAAATCAGATTTTGCATTTTTTAGAACCTTGATAGATTCCAATATTATCGATGTTTGCTTGCGATGCAGCTTTGATCTGTTGCTGTAATGGAATATTTGCAGCATCAGAAGTATCGCTTTCACCCGCTACAGAGTTTGCAACTTGCCCCATTTTTGTTGCTTTTTCTGAGTTGCCACCGAAAGTAGATAATGCATTACCTGCCATACCCGCCCATTTGCTCAATGATTTAGCTGGCGTTTGGGTTGCAGCAGCTGCAATATTTTTATCAGCATTTTCTAAGTTACGCTTAGCATTGGCTTTTTCAACAGCTAGTGTTGCACAATCCATTGCCTTGAGTTCAGCAGTTGAGTGTTGTTTCGTTGGTAGTTCACCCGAAGCTTGAGCAAGAGTCGTTGTTAAAGCAGTAGCGATAGCTAAAGTTAAAATTTTTTTCATTATATATTCTCATTTGTAACGCATTGTTATAAATGCCCCTGTTGGGGCGAGAGAATATTACACAAATGTGACTAATTTGTCATTTCTTTTTACTTAATATTAAATTTGTCACTCTATTGATCAATTGAGGACTGAATCTTGACAGGTGATACATCAGTTCAGTTTTGATGCCAACAGTATGGTGAGTCACGGTTAAGTGATGGTTTTTTAAACGTGCGACACGGTAAATTTCCTGAGCAACGTCTTGGGCGCTGAGACTGACTCCTATATTTTGAATCGTACCCGCATCCATGCCTTTTACCATGGCAGTCTGAACAAATAATGGCATGATGTCTAATACGCGTATTCCATATTTTTGCCATTCAACATCAAGACCTTCTGTAATGCCGCGAACAGCAAATTTACTTGCTGAATAGGACACTAAATCAGCTTGACCATAGATAGCAGAAGCAGAGGACATATTGATGATACGTGCGTGGGAGGCCTGTTTTAAGAAAGGGAGCGCAGCATGACAGCCATTGAGAACGCCGTTAACATTGATATTAAATGTTCGATGATGCGATGAGATATCTGTATTTTCGAATGCCCCTGAATATAAGATGCCAGCATTATTTAATAATATATTTATTTCACCAGCCCATTCGTTGAACTCAGTTAAAGCACTTTGCCATTGGTCGTATTGGGAAACATCTAGCAAACCCGCTTTAGCATTTGGCCCTAAAGATCGAGCCAATTGTTCAGCTTGTTCGAGATTGATGTCATAAATACCGACTTTATAACCTTGCTGATAGAATAGTTTTGCGGTAGCTGCGCCAATCCCTTGAGCCGCGCCACTGATAAAAATGCTAGATGTCATCGAAAATCCTTGTTGTTTTACATCATTTTATGTTCCTAGTTGAGCATAAGATTGTTCATTGAATCAACAATATCTTTAAACTCATCATTCACTAGAGATCAACTTTCATGGAAAAACTTTTAAATATCATGCAAGAGCTTCGTGCGAAATGTCCATGGGATCAAAAACAAACGCCTGAAAGCTTGACTCGCTATGCGATTGAAGAGGCTTATGAGGTAGAAGAAGCAGTTCGATCACAAAATACAGCGCATGTAAAAGAGGAATTGGGAGATCTTCTGCTGCAAGTTGTATTTCAATCGCAAATGTATAGTGAGCAAGGAGCATTTAATTTTCATGATGTGGTGGAAACACTGTGCGACAAGTTGATTCGAAGACATCCTCATGTCTTTCAATCGGCTCAGTTTGAACAACTGAATGAACAGCAGGTGAGTGAACTTTGGCAAAAAATTAAGGCTGAAGAGAAAAAAGACAAAACTAAATCACGTTTAGATGAAATTAAAGCGGGTCCTGCCTTAGATCAAGCCGAGCAAATTCAAAAAAATGTAGCTCAGATTGGATTTGATTTCGAAAATGTTGAGCAAGCGTATGAAAAGTTAGATGAAGAGTTATCTGAATTGAGAGAGGCGCTCAACCATCAAAATTCCGACGAAATACAAGAGGAGTTTGGAGATTGTTTATTTTCTTTAATCAATGTTGGACGTAAAATCGGCATTTCAAGTGAGATGGCTCTACTTGGAACCATCCACAAATTTAAACAACGTTTTTCATACATTGAGTTGCAGGCAAAAAATAGAAATACGCCCATTGAGAATATGAGTCTCAAAGAAATGGACCAATTGTGGGATCAGGCAAAAGTGTATCTAAAGCAACATAACAATAAAATTCAGGTTCAACATGAATAGCATCATTTCTTTTCTTCTTCTGATATTTACTGCATGTGTGAGTTTAATCAGTTCGGCATATCCACAACAGTTTGATCAATCTTACTTAAAATGGAAAGCAGAGCAAGAAGCTCATGATCAACGACTTAACCGGCAAAGTGCGAACCATTATTTATCTCGACCAGCCGTAAATACATCATCAAAGCAAGCAGCTGGTGGTGTCGGGCAATCAACTAAAGTTCGTCTTAATACGGCTTCAATGGTTGAACTACAAATGATTAAAGGAGTGGGTGAGAAGAAAGCTGCTGCAATTATTGAGTATCGGCAAAAGCATGGCAGTTTTAAGTCAGTAGATGAACTTCAAAATGTCAAAGGAATAGGTCCAAAGTTTATCGAAAAGAATCGCAACCAGTTAGCCCTCTAACACATTTTTATAGAGATCAAATGGCACTAAGGGGTGTTGAAATTTAATCAATTTTGACGGTGAATCTTGGAGAATAAAATTGCCCTTTGATTGTGTTAGAGCTATGATTAGCACAATTATGATTTTACGTTCTGACGTAGGAGACAGCGTCTTTTGCAAACTTTGCACGCGTCAAAGTGCGGTTTATCCACTGCACAATTACCTTCTTCCATTTTAGATGTTATTGATTCTTTAACTAAAGCCGGCTATGAAGCCTATATCGTCGGTGGTGGTGTCCGTGATTTGATGCTTGGACTTGCCCCTAAAGATTTCGATGCTGTAACCAATGCGACACCTTCACAAATTAAAGAAGTATTTGGTCGTCGTTGCCGAATTATTGGTCGTCGTTTTGAGTTGGCTCATGTCTATTCTGGTCGTGAATTAATTGAAGTGGCCACTTTCCGAGCTCCTCCTAAAAAAGCAGTGACTTCTGCTGCAGGGATGATTCTAAGAGATAATAATTGGGGCTCAATTGAAGAAGATTTTGCTCGTCGAGATTTCTCAATCAATGCGATGTATTACCAACCGCGTAAGGGTATCGTTCTTGATTTCTGTAACGCTATTGATGATATAAAAACAAAAACATTGCGTTTATTGGGTGATCCAAAGTTACGTTTTGAAGAAGATCCAGTTCGTATGTTACGAACACTAAGATTTGCTGCGAAACTTAACTTTAAAATTGATCCTGCAATTTTAGACGTATTTACACCTGAAGCAACCTTGCTTTTACGTGATGTATCACCACATCGTTTATATGATGAATCTCAAAAGTTATTCACAATGGGGCATTTGAATCGTGTGCTCCCAATGTTGATTGAGTTTGGAATCTGGAAACAATTATTTGCAGATATCCCTCCTCATATTGATGCATTCATTGAACGTGCAGCGAAAAATACAGATCAGCGAATTCAAATTGGTAAAACGATCAACCCTGCATTTTTCTATGCGGTATTGTTGTGGAAACCATTCCTTGAGCGTTGTGATTTTTATATGCACAAAGGTGTTGTGGCAGCTGAAGCACGTGCTCAAGCTGGCTTAGATGTGCTGAAGCGCCAAGCGACACGCACGATTATCCCGCGTTTTGCAGAAACATTTATTCGTGAAGTTTGGGAAATGCAAACTCGTTTGTTGAACCCAAAACCTCAGCAAATTGAAGCACTCTCAGGTCATGCTCGTTTTAGAGCAGGTTTTGACTTTATGTTGCTGCGTGAAAAGTCTGGAGATCAGACGACCAATGGCATGGGTCAATGGTGGGATGCTTATCAGTTGATGTCTTTGGACGAAAAAGAGCGTGTGATTGCGCAGTACAATCGTCAACGGACTAAATCACGACGTAAAGTTGCCGTGACCGAAGATGTTGCGGAAACAAAGCCTCAGCAGATTGAACCGCTAGTTAAAGAAACGGAGTCACGTAGCCGCCGCAGTCGTAAGGCCGCTTCAGCGAATGAGCGAAGAACAGAGCAAAATGCGAGTATCGCTTTGGATAATGGTATTGCAGCTGATCATCCTATTTTGAAGCGTAAACGTGTCAAACGCGATTTAAATACAGTGGTGTTTGGTCCTATCCAATGACAGTACGAACATATATTGGACTGGGAAGTAATTTAGGTGATTCTCAGCAGTTGATGGCAGAAGCCTATACGAAACTGGCAAAGCTGGGTGTGGTGAAAGCATCAAGGCTTTATCATAGTCCACCTATGGGTCCTCAAGACCAACCACATTACCACAATGCGGTCGTTCGTTTAGATACGAGTCTAACGGCGCTTGAATTATTAGATGAATTACAAAAAATAGAAAATGAAGCAGGGCGGGTGCGTTTACGTCGTTGGGGTGAACGCACACTCGATTTAGATCTATTGTTATATGGTGATCAAACGATTCAAAATGATCGCTTAACTGTTCCGCATATCGGGATATTTGAGCGAGATTTTGTCATACTGCCGTTATTAGATCTGGATGTCGAATTAGAAATTCATGGACAGAAAATTCGAGAAACGAATATTGCAAAACACAGCCAATTGGATGTTTTAGCAGATTCATCTTGGATCAATATTTAAACTTTAAAATGTTCTAAGGAACTGTGTTAGAGGACATCTTATGATCAGTCTGAGCGATTTAAGACAATTCAAACAGCAAGGTCGAAAATTTTCATGTCTGACTTGTTATGACGCCAGTA
Organism: Acinetobacter sp. ANC_7513; assembly: GCF_056779915.1. Lineage (NCBI taxonomy): Bacteria > Pseudomonadati > Pseudomonadota > Gammaproteobacteria > Moraxellales > Moraxellaceae > Acinetobacter > Acinetobacter sp. ANC_7513. Next base: position 44,876 of record NZ_JBWYIW010000007.1, on the reverse strand, counting down.
TGGCGAAGGCAATGGAAATTGCTGAAATAGATACCATTTTAATTGGTGATTCGCTTGGGATGACTATTCAAGGCCATGATTCAACGTTGCCTGTGAATGTGGAAGATATGGTCTATCACACCTCAGTTGTACGTCGTGGAAATAACCATGCTTTCATCTTAACTGATCTGCCTTTTATGAGTTATGCCACACTCAATGATGCACTAGTAAACTCGAAAAAAGTGATGCAAGCTGGCGCACAAATGGTCAAGCTTGAAGGTGGTGCTTGGCTTGCTGAAACGGTAGAAGTATTGACTCGCAATGGTATTCCAGTGTGTGTCCATCTTGGACTAACGCCACAATCCGTTCATGTATTTGGTGGCTATAAATTACAAGCCAAAACGCGTGAAGCTGCGGATCAGCTGATTGCTGATTGTAAAGCCGTTGTTGAGGCTGGGGCTGCAGTGTTATTGCTAGAGTGTGTACCTGCACAATTGGGTCAAGAAATTACAGAACTATTTCCGCATGTACCTGTGATTGGTATTGGTGCTGGAGCACAAACCGATGGTCAAGTTCTGGTTGTTCAAGATATGCTGGGATTAAACTTCGGTCGTGTTGCACGTTTTGTACGTAATTTTATGAAAGAACAGTCTGGTGAAACGGCCATTCTTGATGCAATCAAATCGTATCATGTTGCTGTACTAGATCAATCTTTCCCTGCTAAAGAACATACGTTCCAAGTTGAGCTTTAATCATGAAAACTGAAACAACAATCCATGGTTTAACCGCATCACTTCATGCTGCTCGTCAAGCACGAAAGACTATTGGTTTTGTCCCGACCATGGGGAATCTACATCAAGGTCACTTAAATTTAGTACGTGAAGCACGTAAATTATGTGATGTGGTTGTGGTCAGTATTTTTGTGAATCCGATTCAATTTGGCCCAAATGAAGATTATGACAGTTACCCACGCACACTTGATCAAGACAGTCAGTTGTTGGCTGAAGAGGGTTGTGACATTATTTTTGCACCTTCAGTTGAGCAAATGTATGGCAGTCAACCTCGCTTAACAAACATTAGTGTCGGTCAAATTACCAATGATTTATGTGGTGCTCAACGTCCGGGGCACTTTGATGGTGTTGCGGTAGTGGTAACGAAGTTATTTAATATCGTACAACCACATTTTGCATTTTTTGGTCAAAAAGACTACCAGCAGTTGGCTGTGATTAAGACAATGGTACGTGACTTGAACATGCCGATTGAAATTATTGGTGTGCCAATTGCACGTGCTGAAGATGGTTTGGCATTAAGTTCACGTAATGGTTATCTTTCAGCTGAACATCGTCAAATTGCACCAGTCATTTATCAATCTTTAAAAACTGCTGAAACAAATTTAAAACAAGGTCAAGCGCTTACAGAGGTTCTTGCTGAGATAAAATCAACTTTAAGTGATGCTGGCTTTGTCGTGGATTATGTTGAAGCACGTAATCCAATGTTGCAGGCAGTAGAGCAATTTGACCAAGATATTGTGTTATTTGTTGCTGCGAAAATTGGTTCGACACGCTTGATCGACAATTTACAAATCAGTCATTAAAACAGGATTAAACTCGATGATGATCGTCAGGTGTGGTGCATGAAGCGAATTCTTATTGTTACAGGACAATCCGGTTCAGGGAAGTCATCTGCATTGCAGGTTCTCGAAGATTTAGGTTATTACTGTATCGATAATTTGCCGCTAGCATTACTTCCTGAGATCGTTGGAAAGTTAGATCAAGAAAATAATTTAGAACAATTGGCTTTAGGGGTTGATGTTCGGAGTACACGCGCTGATTTGCAAGAATTTGAGCAAGTTTATCAGCAACTGGAAAAACATGGTGAGGTTGAGGTGATTTATCTCACCACTAAAGATCAAGAGTTAATTGCTCGTTTTAGTGCCTCGCGTCGACCTCATCCACTGGCGAATCGTTTTAAAAGTCTGAATGAGTGCATTCAGGAAGAGAAACAATTACTGTTGCCGATTCAATTAAGAGCAACTGTACAGATTGATACATCAGATAAAAGTGTCCATGATCTTAAAGATACATTATTATCCCGCTTAGGGCAGGTAGATAACTTAATTGTTATTTTACAGTCTTTTGGATATAAGCATGGTATTCCGTTGGATGCTGATTTTATTTTTGATGTGCGGCATTTACCCAATCCACATTGGGATTTAGAGCTTAGAAAATATTCGGGTTTAGATGAGCCCATTGAAAAATTCCTGACATCATTTGACCAAGTGAATATGATGTTTGAGGATTTAAAGCAATTTTTAGAGAAGTGGTTGCCTGCCTTTGCAGAAGGGCATCGCCATTACATTACGGTTTCGATTGGATGTACAGGTGGTCAGCACCGCTCTGTATTTATTGTGGATAGACTCAAAAAGGCGCTTGAGGCACAATGGTCTATTCAGGTCTTGCATAGAGAAATGAAGCACTGGTCATGATTGACACAACTGTTGACGTAATTAACAAATTAGGATTACATGCGCGTGCGTCAGGCAAGCTCATTGAGGTCACTACCAAATTTCGAAGTTCGATTAAAATTGGTAAGGGCGATAAATTAGTCGATGCCAAAAATATTATGTCTTTGCTCATGCTCGGTGCAGGCAAAGGAACTACATTAAGACTAGTGATTGAAGGGGCAGATGAAGAGAAAGCTTTGTCCGAAGTTCAAGCATTATTCGCAGCAAAATTTTACGAGGCTGAATAATCGTGGCACGTCGATCGCAACGTTTTACTGAAGATGATTTTGAGTCTTTAGAAGGACGTGCAAGTAAAACTGAACAAAAGAAAGCTGTACAACGTATGGCTGCTTTAGGGGCTCAACTTGCTGAGTTACCCAAAAAAAAGATTGAAAGCCTTCCTGTGGAAGAGCGCTTAATTGAAGCTTTATTGGATGTTCAATTGATAACATCAGGTGAGGCTCGTCGTCGTCAATTTTTGCGTATTGGTAAATTATTACGCAATGAAGACGAGAGCATGATCTTATCTTATTTGACACCTCAACAAGGGGCGAAAAAGACAGCACAATTGCACCGCTGGGTCGATCGTATGATTGCACAAGGTGAGCCTGTTATTAAAGAATTTATGAAGACTTACAATGCTGCAGAGCATCATGCAATACGTCAGCATTTACTTCGTATTGAACGTGATATTCAAAAAAACTTAGGTGAGGATGCTGTTGCACAATCTAAGTTAAATTTGCTGAATTACGTTCAGCAAGTTGCACTTATCTCTGATCGTTAATGGTCAAAAAAAAGGTCTGATGTTTCAGACCTTTTTTATTTCTTAGATGCTTAATATTTAGAATGCAGCACGATCTTTTGCCCAATCTCGCAACACAAACTTTTGCAGTTTACCTGTTGAAGTTTTAGGGATTTCAGTAATCACTACGTCTTTAGGTACCTTGAATCGAGCAAGATGTTGTTTGCAGTATTCAATGATTTCTTCAGGTGTAGCTTGTTGCCCTTGCTTCAATTCAATAAATGCGCATGGAACTTCTTGCCAACGTGGATCAGGTTTTGCAACAACTGCAGCTGTCAGCACGGCAGGGTGTTGATAAAGTACTTCTTCCACTTCAAGTGAAGAAATATTTTCACCACCAGAAATAATCACATCTTTCGAGCGATCTGTGATTTTGGCATAACCATCAGGCTGGCATACGGCAAGATCGCCAGTATGGAACCATCCACCAGCAAATGCTTCAGCGGTGGCTTCAGGATTCTTCAAGTACCCTTTCATGACAATGTTGCCACGGAACATAATTTCCCCCATGGTCTGACCATCATTCGGTACAGGCAGCATCGTTTCAGGATCTAGTACTTTCATCCCATCTTGAAGTGGATAAGGTACACCTTGACGTGAATGTAGTTGAGCTTGTTCTTGGATGCTTAAATCACTCCAGCCTGCTTGCGAAGCACATAGCGCTGATGGTCCATAGGTTTCCGTGAGACCATAGACGTGGGTAACATTGATTCCTAAATTTCGCATACCTTCAATAATGGCAGCTGGTGGCGCTGCACCAGCAACCATCACTTCAACTCGATGATTAATTTCGCGTTGTTGCTCTTTTGGTGTGTTGATCAACATGGACAATACAATTGGTGCACCGCAGAAGTAATCGACTTGATGATCCGCGATCAATTGATAGATCTGTGCTGGATCAACTTTTCGAAGACAAACATTTGTGCCACCGTTGGCGGCCATGGTCCAAGCGAAACACCATCCATTACAATGGAACAGAGGCAAAGTCCATAAATAGGTGGCACGGGGTGTCATACCACAAGCAATGATATTACTCGCTGCATTAATATAAGCCCCACGATGATGATAGACCACACCTTTTGGATTCCCAGTTGTGCCTGAGGTGTAGTTTAAGCTGATGGCATCCCATTCATCCTGTGGTAATTGCCACTCAAACTCAGGATTACCTTGTGAAAGCCAAGATTCATACTCAATTTTTCCAATACGGGGCGCTTGATCATTGAATTCATATTCAGCATCTGCAACATCGATAACATAAATGTCCTGAGGAACTTGTGCTAAAGCTTCCTGTGCTAATTCTGAGAATTCAGGGTCAACTAAAAGTACTTTTGATTCAGCATGTTCAAGCATAAATGCGAGTGTTTTTGCATCTAGGCGCGTATTTAATGTATTGAGTACAGCGCCTGCCATAGGCACTGCAAAATGCGCTTCGATCATGGCTGGAATATTTGGAAGTAATACCGACACAGTATCATTTTTTTGAATACCAAGCTTTTGCAGCTGATCGGCAAATTGACGGCAACGTTTGTACTTTTCTTTCCAGCTAATCCGGCGTGTACCATGAATAATTGCATCTTGCTGAGGGTAGATATAGGCCGCACGCTCTAAATATCTGAGTGGAGAAAGGGCAACAAAATTTGCTGGCGTTCTAGGTAGTTCGTCATACGGACTTAAATTCATTTTAGTATCCATCTTCATTTTTATAATCCTGAGTAAAAGATAAGCAAAAAATAAACGGAATACATTTATCCTTTAGTCGAGCAAACGTGACATTTTGTCAATTAGGCGAAATTTCATATTTTTTAACTTCATTTTATTTCGATTTATTCGTGAAGTTGGTGATATTTATTTGTGCTGAATAATGTAATTGATCGAGAAGTAGGGTAAATTTTAAACAGATTTTAAGTTTCAAAATCGAATAATAAAAGCAAAAGGATTTTGCATATGTATATTGTTGGTTGGGGGAAAGATGAAATTAACATCGAACCCAAAGGCTATGCCATGTTTGGCTATGGGATGTGGCATCACCGTGCCTATAAAAAAAGAACTGCGCTGTATGCGAGAACAGTGACCATTCAAAAAGATCAAGATGCCCCCTTGATATTATGTTGTCTAGATTTTGGCTGTATTACTTCAGCAATTCGAATCAATGTAATCCAACGCTTGAATGAAACGTTGAGGGATCGTTTCGATCCGCATCGTTTGGTTCTAATGGCAACGCATACCCATTCAGGTCCAGGCGGTTGTGGTTATGAAGCTCTTTATAATATGCCGACACCAGGATTTGTGCCTGAGCACCTTGATGCAGTTGTGGATGCTGTGCAATCCAGTATTCAACAGGCATTATCCAATCGCGATTTTACAGAGATTCGATTAGCGACAATTGACATTCCTGAGCAAGTCCCTGTGGCATGGAATCGCTCGATAAAAGCGTATAATCGAAATCTCGATACTGCATTCGTCGATGAATCTGAAACTTACAAAGCAATCAATCGACAAATGCAAGTCCTTGGCTTTTATCGTGGGGAAAAGCTTCATTCTCTGTTGTCACTGTTTGGTGTGCATGCGACATGTTTGGGCAATCAATTAGACGCTCACGATGGTGATAATAAAGGCTATGCCGCAACACTTTCGGAAGAGACCTTAAGTGCTGCTGGGGTGGATGGACCAGTTTGTATATTTGCACAAGCAACAGCAGGCGATGTGTCACCACACTTCCATGGAAAGAATCAGACTAAGATCAGAAAAAAGATAAAAGGAGAAGCAGAATACATCTATGCGAGAAACAATGGTCGTATACAGAGTGAGTATGCTTTAGCCGCTTTACTTGAGCAACAGAATCAAAACATCCAATATCAAGATTTGGATGCAGTACTCGAGTATGTGGATATGGCAAATACTGTGGCTGATCCAGAGTTTTCAGGTGGATATAGCAATGCGATAACAAGCCAAGCTTGTCATGGGACAGCATTTATTGCGGGCACACCAGTCGATGGTGTGGGTGCTGCAAAGCCATTGATCATGGCTATGAATTTACTTTCAAAACAATTCAAACGAAGTAAATTGAATTCAAAAGATCCAGTGGAAAGTGCTTATTATCAGAAGCTTTATCATGCTCAAGGACCCAAAAATATTATTTTTGAATCGGGTCAGCATCGGATATTAGGAAAAAAATTAGGTTCACTTCCTGGTGTTTTAGATCCACTCATTGCTGAAATGAATGCTCAAGTTCACGCCGGCGCAATTCAAGAAAGCGATTTAGTGCCACATATTGTGCCAATTCAGCTCATTCGAATCGGTCAACTTTTTTTGGTATGTGTTCCCGGAGAGTTTACAACAACTTCAGGTAAGCGCGTATTAAATACCATTCAGAAAAGTGTATTACCGACATTTCCTAACGCAAAAATTTGGTTTGCATCTTATTGTAATGACTATATGGGCTATGTCACGACATTCGAAGAATATCAAGAACAAGCCTATGAAGGTGGACACACTTTATTTGGTCAATGGACTTTGGCAGCTTTTCAAACCTATTTTAAACATTTGGCTAAACAGATTTGTTTGCCACCTGAACAACGTCAATTATCAAATTGCGTACCTAAAGCAGTACCTCAAAAAGAATTAGAGAAAAGAACCAATCGGGGAAATGTTCAAACCGCCGTTGCACAAAAGGAGTTGGCAACATGAGTAATCTGACACATCATTATTGGTCTAACTGGTCGGGATATTGCCACTCAAACCCGCAACATATCTTATATCCAGACCAATTACATGAATTACAGGATATTGTGATTCAACATCCTAAAGTTCGTGTGGTTGGTGCAGGGCACTCATTTACTCCGTTGGTAAAAACGGATGCGTCTATTATTTCTTTAGACCGATTTTCAAGTGTCTTAAATGCTGATCAGGCTAAATGCCAAGCGACGTTATGGGCAGGTACTCGACTATTCAATTTAGGCCAGCATCTTGCGCCTTATGAGCAGTCGCTTATGAATCAGGGTGATATTGATCAACAAAGTTTAGCTGGTGCTGTATCTACAGGAACACACGGGACAGGTGCAGCGCTATATTCTATTTCAGGCTATGTAGAAGATTTTGAGCTATTACAGGCAAATGGGGATTTAATCCAATGCTCAAAGACGGAGAACCCTGAAATTTTTCAGGCAGGTAGAGTATCGTTGGGATCGCTCGGGATATTAACGAAAATAACCATGCAAAACCGCCCTAGATATAAATTGAAAGAGAAAATTCATTTAGCCCCTGTAGAAGAAAGCCTTGATCAATTTCTCCAATTGATGCACCAACATCGGCATTTGGAGTATTTTATTTTCCCTTTTACAGATCAGTTAATTTTTAAAACACTTGATGTTATAGAGGGTGAGGTGAAGCCAAGAGAAACTTCTTGGCCATCTGAGGATCAACTTTTAACATGGTGTTGTGAAATTTCTAAAAAAGCCCCTTTTTTGACGAAATATCTTCAAAAATTAGTCGGTGTTTTTGTGAAGCCAACAGAATTCATTGATTGGTCGGGTGATATTTTTGCAACACCTCGGAATACCAAATTCAATGAAATGGAATATCAAATTCCAATTGAGAATGGTATTCAATGCATCAAAGAAGTGATTGCAACGTTTAGAAAATATCAAATAAATTCTTTTTTCCCTATCGAATTCCGCGTGGTCAAAGGGGACGATATTTGGCTAAGTCCTTTCTATCAGCAAGACAGTATTTCGATTTCAATCCATCAATATTATAAGCAGTCACCTCAAAAAGTATTTGATCTTATTGAGCCGATTTTTCAAAAATATCGAGGCCGTCCACACTGGGCTAAGATGCATCAACTGTCTCACCAAGAGATGCGAGCTCTTTATCCGAAATGGAATGAATTTATGCAAATCAGAGAAGCGCTCGATCCCCATCGAAAGTTTCTCAATCCCTATCTTGAAAAACTATTACTTGGGCAACAAGGATGAGAGATGAATAGTTTTTTTAATCAAATGAATGATGATTTGCGGGCACATGGTTTAGGTCAACCTATGCTCTTGATCGATGACGATGCATTAAACTTTAATATTGCTTATGTAAAACAGCAGCTAGCTTCGGCAAAGCACTTAAAACCGCGGTTAGTCGTTAAATCTTTGGCTTGTTTGCCTTTGTTAAAAAAGCTAAGTTTCGATTTAGACACCCAACACTTTATGGTATTTCATATTGATCACTTACAATTGATGTTCAATCATTTTGATCAAGCTGATTTACTCTTTGGCAAGCCGATGCCAATTCGTGCAGTAGAAAGGTTTTATCAAAACCATCACACGCCAATCAAATGCAAGATACATTGGTTAATTGATTCCTTTGCTCGTTTGCAACAATATCATGCCTTGGCTGATCAACTGGGATTTAGCTTCAATATCAATCTTGAAATTGATGTGGGATTACATCGTGGAGGCGTTCAAAATTCTGCTGAATTTATACAAATGCTCAATTATATTCAGCAGCATCAAAAAACGCTAAATTTGAGTGGTTTAATGGGCTACGATGCGCATGTTACTAAACTACCTAAGATGGTGAAGCGTCCAGAAACAGCTTATGCTGAGTCTCAACATATTTATCAAAATTATCAGCACATCTTAAAACACCAATTCCCAGATTTAAATCATGCTCAGCTGTGTTTTAACGGAGGAGGAAGTCCAACCTTTAGTTTTCACGTGAAACATAGTGTGTGTAATGATCTGTCATTTGGCTCAATGTTGCTAAAGCCCAGCGATTTTGATTCTGAACATCTTTCTTTGCTTAAACCCGCTTTATATATTGCGAGTCCCGTACTGAAAGTATTAGACGAAGTCTCATTGCCAGGGATACCTTCATTTAAAAAAATAAAATTCTTTCAGAAGCATCAAGCGGTTTTTATCTACGGTGGCTATTGGATGGGTCAATATGTTTATCCAGCAAAATCTCATCCTCATTTATTGTATGGACGAAGCACCAACCAGGAAATGATTTGTGTCGATCGTAAAATTGATATCCATCCTGATGACTATGTATTTATTCGACCGAGCCAGAGTGAGGTGGTCATCCCGCAGTTCAATCGCACGTACCTTTATCGAAAAGAAAATGAGTGGAATTCATCTGATTTGGAAACGAGTAGATTTGAACCTTGGGAAAATTTTAGAGAGTAGTGATTAAAAGAAAAAAAGGGATGAAGTTAATCATCCCTTTTTAGCATTGGTTTGAAATTTATTGGACGCCGCCGTAATGGATGCCCGTTAATTCACTGATTTCTTTTTTCCAAGTGGTTAAGTCATCCAAATTAAATTTACTTAAATGGTCATGCCCACAAGCACGCGCCATTACTTGCATCAACTCGACTGAAGCATTGAAGAAGTTGGCGAGTTGCTGTGCTGATTTTTCTATTTCGAGTCTTCGACGTAAATGATCTTTTTGTGTTGCAATACCGACAGAGCATTCATTTGTATTACACGCGCGCATTCCCAAACAACCAATTGCCTGCATGGCAGAGTTAGACACGGCAATGGCATCTGCACCCAGCGCTAAGGCTTTAATAAAATCAGCAGGGACACGTAAGCCACCTGTAATGACCAAACTAATGTCACGACGTCCTAAACGATCTAAATGACGACGTGCCCGTGCTAAAGCAGGAATGGTCGGCACTGAAATATTGTCACGGAATAATGTTGGTGCTGCACCTGTACCACCACCACGACCATCTAAAATAATGTAGTCCACACCTATCGCAATCGCAGCATCAATGTCTTTTTCGATATGCTGTGCAGACAGTTTAAAGCCAATCGGAATGCCACCTGTCTGCTCGCGTATATAGTTTGCAAACTCCTTGTACTGTGAAAGTTCAGTCCAATCCGGAAAGGTTGCGGGAGAAATCGCAGATTGTCCTTCTTCTAAACCACGTACTTCTGCAATTTTTCCGACCACTTTATGCCCGGGTAGATGTCCGCCTGTTCCTGTTTTTGCTGCCTGTCCACCTTTAAAGTGAAAAGCTTGGCACTTTTTTACTTTTTCAATGTCATAGCCAAAACGACCAGAGGCCAACTCGTAAAAATATCGTGAATTCGAGGCTTGTTCATCATCTAACATTCCACCTTCACCAGAACAGATGCCAGTACCTGCCATTTCCGCACCCATTGCCAGTGCAGTTTTTGCTTCTTGCGATAAAGCTCCAAAACTCATGTCGGAAACAAATAATGGAATATTGAGTCTCAATGGTTTTTTTGCATTTGGTCCAATAATCACTTCGCTTGCAACGGGGGCATCATCCAGTAGAGGAACTTTCCAAAGTTGAGCTGTGACTAGTTGAATATCTTCCCATTTTGGAAGTTTGTCAAAAGGCACACCCATGGCTGCGGTAGGACCATGATGACCGAAATTTTTTAGACCATTTCGAGCTAATTCTAAGATGAATCTATTGTGTGGCTCTTCAGGAGCAGGCTGAGAATCTGCGTAGAGTCCTTGATAACGATCACGGTTGAATTGCTGTGGATTTCTTTTTTCCCAAGCTTCGATTTCTTCTAAGTCAACATAGACATGATCATCATGAATCCAAGCTTTAAATTTTTGCAGATTTTTATTGAGATATCTCGGGTTAATGCCAGTTTTATAGATGTAATGAGAGCCGTGAAGGCCACATACAATTTTGTCGCCTTGAATATGGGCATCGGACATGAGTGCTCCGCGATGCTGACAACGACCATACATGACTACGACTTTTTCTTCATCATGATCTTCAAGACGAAGAACAACAAGATCCACATTGGCTGCTAAAGCATATGCGGGTTTAAGCGGCTGGAGTGTAGACCAAGCAATTAGTGGGTGAGATTTCATATGACCTGCCTAATGATTTCAGTGGGTTATATTTATTTGTTTAAAAGTATGTTGATCATCTAATAGAAAGTATAAAAGATTATTTTTCTATAATTGGGATAATATTGGTTTAAATATTAAATTGGGAATATATTTTAACTATTTTTGTCACAATTAAAACTGCTATCGCCTAATGCTCGATTAACGGTTTATTAAACAACGTGACACGTGTAAAATCTCTAGCGATTTTATTTATCCACCGTTTTTATCTTTTGAGGTTCGCCTCGATCATAATCTCGCGGTGACATGCTCCATTGTACGGGGCATCACTCCTTAAGGATTTTTTATGCCAATTATTACTTTGCCAAACGGCGATCAAAAACAATTTGATCAAGCTGTCTCTGTCATGGAAGTTGCTCAAAGCATCGGTCCAGGTCTTGCAAAAAATACGGTTGCAGGTCGTGTAAACGGCCATCTAGTTGATGCATGTGACTTAATCACTGATGATGCCACGTTGCAGATCATTACGCCTAAAGATGATGAAGGTGTTGAAATTATTCGTCACTCTTGTGCCCATTTAGTTGGTCACGCAGTGAAGCAGCTTTTCCCCGAAGCAAAGATGGTGATTGGACCTGTCATTGAAGATGGTTTCTATTACGATATCTACAGTGAAAAACCATTTACACCAGATGATATGGCTGCCATCGAAGAGCGTATGAAAAAGCTCATCGATCAAGATTATGATGTCATTAAAAAGATGACACCTCGTGATGAAGTGATCAAAGTATTCACTGAGCGTGGTGAAGATTATAAATTACGCCTCATCGAAGATATGCCAGATGAGACTCAAATGGGTCTTTATTATCATCAAGAATATGTGGATATGTGTCGTGGTCCACACGTACCAAACACTAAATTCTTAAAGTCATTTAAGTTGACGAAGATGTCAGGTGCTTACTGGCGTGGTGATGCGAAAAACGAACAACTTCAACGTATTTATGGTACGGCTTGGGCGGATAAGAAGCAGTTGGCTGCTTATATCAAACGTATTGAAGAAGCTGAAAAGCGTGACCACCGTAAAATTGGTAAAGCGCTTGATCTGTTCCACATGCAAGAAGAAGCACCAGGCATGGTGTTCTGGCATCCAAATGGCTGGACGATCTATCAAGTTTTAGAACAATACATGCGTAAAGTTCAGCAGGACAATGGTTATCAAGAGATTCGCACACCTCAGGTGGTCGATTTTAGTCTGTGGGAAAAATCAGGACATGCTGCAAACTATGCAGAAAACATGTTTACTACACATTCTGAAAACCGTAACTATGCCGTTAAACCAATGAACTGCCCATGTCATGTTCAAGTGTTTAACCAAGGTTTAAAATCTTACCGTGATTTACCAATTCGTCTTGCTGAATTTGGTTCATGTCACCGTAACGAACCATCGGGTTCATTACATGGGATTATGCGTGTTCGTGGTTTCACCCAAGATGACGCACACATTTTCTGTACAACTGAGCAAATTGGTCAAGAAGTTGCTGACTTTATCAAACTGACTTTAGATGTTTATAAAGATTTCGGTTTTGAAGAAGTGCAAATGAAACTCTCAACACGTCCAGAAAAGCGTGTAGGGGATGATAAGCTTTGGGATGTTGCTGAAAAATCTTTAGCTGACGCACTGGATGCAGCAGGTCTCGCTTGGGATTTACAACCTGGTGAGGGTGCGTTCTACGGTCCTAAAATTGAATTTTCTTTGAAAGATTGTTTAGGTCGTATCTGGCAGTGCGGTACAATCCAATGCGATTTTAACTTGCCATTACGTTTAGATGCATCTTATGTCACTGAAGACAACGATCGTGATCATCCTGTGATGCTTCATCGTGCAATTCTTGGCAGTTTTGAACGTTTTATTGGTATACTTATTGAACACTACGCTGGATTTATGCCACCATGGTTGGCACCAATTCAAGCATGTGTGATGAATATTACCGATTCTCAAGCAGATGCTTGTCAGTCAGTCGTCGCTAAATTGCAAGAAAATGGCATTCGAGCGATTTCAGACTTGAGAAATGAGAAAATCGGCTTTAAGATTCGTGAGCGTACTTTAGAGCGTATTCCATACCTATTGGTGCTTGGGGATCGAGAAGTAGAGGAAGGTACAGTGAATGTACGTACTCGCTCTGGAACAAATTTAGGTACTATGTCTATCGATGCATTCGTTGACTTAGTGAAAGTAGCCGTAGCCGAACGCGGCCGGTATATTGTGGAGTAAGAAAGATTAAACAGCCTGACCGTAACCAACAACAAGGTGCTAAAAGCAATCGTCCTGCATTAAATGATGAGATTCGTGCGAAAGAAGTGCGTCTCGTTGGCGCTGACGGAGAACAAAAAGGCATCGTTTCACTTGCTGAAGCGTTGCGTGCTGCAGAAGAAGTTGATCTTGACCTCGTTGAGATCGTTGCGAATGCAGAGCCGCCTGTTTGTAAAATCATGGATTACAACAAGCATTTATTTGATCTGAAGCAAAAGCAAAAAGATGCTAAGAAAAAGCAGCATCAAGTTCAGGTTAAAGAGATCAAGTTGCGTCCTGGTACAGACGTTGGTGATTACAATGTTAAGTTGCGTGCTATTCTGAAATTCCTTGAAGAAGGCAACAAAGTTAAAATTACTCTACGTTTTCGTGGTCGTGAGATGGCTCACCAACAATTGGGTCTTGCTCAATTACAAAAGATTGAAGCTGATGTGGCTGAAATCGGTGTAGTGGAACAAGCACCAAAAATGGAAGGCCGTCAAATGGGTATGTTACTTGGTCCTAAAAAGAAAAAGTAAAACCGATTTAGAGAAAAAGCCCTGCACATGCAGGGCTTTTTTATATGTTGATTGAAGGGATATAGGTACATCCTGAGTTAGTAAAGAGAGGAACGACTGTAGTTGGGGTATAAATCATCAGTTGAATATTTCCATCAGGCAGTACTTTAGTGAAGTCTAATAAACTTATATTTTAAACTTCTCGAATCATTTTGTGGCTTGAGTAAAAAATGTAATTATTTCGACAGGTAAACTCGTACTTATGCATAGAAAATTCTAGATGGATGGTAAAACTGAATAGGTTTAGAGTGTTTACTGTCTTGAAAGATGACCCAAAAAGGATTTTTTATATTGCACATCAGCACATCAGCACATCAGGAAATTCGTTGCTCAAAGTACCTGTAGATTTGATCTATAAAAAAAGCCGATACTTTTGCATCGGCTTTTTTTGTGACTCATTAAGTTCGATGCTTTATTCGACATGAACTGTTTTTTCAGTAGACTCTGTATTTTCTAACAGAAGTTTTTTGCCAATTGGAATTTGTCGAGGTAATTTCTCTTCTGGAATGATACGCTCTAAGTCGATCACTAATAAGCCATTTTCATAATCTGCTTGTTGAACTTCAATATGTTCATCTAAGCGAAGCGATAATTTAAATGAACGACGCGCAATTCCTTTATGAAGATATTCGGTTTGTTCAGATTGAATAGCTTCTGGTTTTCCTGTGATCGAGAGAAGCTGATTTTCAAGACTGATATTTAACTCATCTTGACTAAATCCTGCAGTAGCGACGACGATGCGATATTTATTCTCACCTTTTTTTTCAATGTTATAAGGTGGGTAGTTTGGAGCATCACTTTGCATTGCATAATCAATAAAATCGTTTAAACGATCAAAACCAATGCTACGACGAAACAATGGATGAAGATTTAAGTTACTCATGATTAAAACCTCCTGAGGTCAGCAAAGTCATAAAAATAAGAATGTTGTTCTGTCATGACTATCATCAACAGAACCAGATGATCATCATAAATCTGGCAATTTTTTATATAGGTTCAGACCGAAATTTTTCAATAATAAATTTAAAAATTTTTAAAAATATTTTATAAATAATTGATTTTTTATAACTTATAAATAAAAAATTTCTATCCTTGTTGTTTGGTTTGAAATGATTTATGGTGGATAAATCAATCAACAAAGGGCATATGGAGCCTGAACTGTAATGATCGATTTATATTATTGGGGAACACCCAACGGATTAAAAATAACAATTGCACTCGAAGAAATGGCTTTAGATTATCAAATCTATCCAATCAATATCTTAGAAAATGATCAGTTCCAAGCTGACTTTCTTACGATTTCTCCTAATAATAAAATTCCTGCGATAGTTGATCAAAATGGACCGAATAATCAAGCAATTTCGATTTTCGAATCTGGTGCAATACTGCAATATTTAGGACGTAAAACGGGACAATTCTATCCTCAGCACGAAATCGCGAGGATTCAGGTCGAACAGTGGTTGATGTGGCAAATGGGTGGTCTAGGACCGATGTTAGGTCAAAATCATCATTTCGCTAAATTTGCTAAAGAGAAAATCCCTTATGCGATCGAGCGCTACATTACAGAAACCAAAAGATTATATGGAGTGCTCAATAAGCAGTTAGTTGGGCAAGACTATGTGGCAGGTGAGTACTCTATCGCGGATATGGCAATTTTCCCTTGGTTGATGCGGCACGAGTGGCAAAGTATTCGTTTAGCAGAGTTTCCTGAAGTGGAAGCTTATATTCAACGTATCCAACAGAGACCAGCGGTACAAAAGGCGCTTGCACTACTAAAGTAGATCACGGATTTAAGTGTGATAAACTCTACATATCTAAACCACCATTCGGTGGTTTTTTTATGGAGAACTGCCATGAAGGATTTTTTTTTAAATTTTAGCAAAATTGTTGAATCTAATTCAAAAGTATACTGGGCAATTATTGCTGGTATTTTACTCTGTGTTGCTTCTTATATCGTCGAAATATTTCATGTGCAAAATATCATTGCAGCAATCGAACCAGATTCTAGGGATCAATTAAAACAGGTGATTCCAGCGACAACGAGTAAATATACGGTGCTACGTGCCATCATAGTAGTGTTAGCAATTGCTTGGTCGATAAAAGAATATCGTAAAACTCAGAAACTTCTAGCGGTGAATAAGTCCAGTAAATGAATCTGATTTTATTGTTCTTAAGTGCCTTTGGAGCCGCAACTTTATTGCCCTTACAGTCCGAAGTAATATTGTTGGGGTCATTTGCTCTAAAACAATTTTCGCCGTGGATGCTTATTTTTGTTGCAAGTGTAGCGAATGTGATGGGTTCATGCGTTAATTGGTGGTTGGGCTTAAAAATAGAGCAGTTTAAAACCAAAAAGTGGTTTCCATTTAAGTCAGATCAAATGATTCGTGCTCAACGGGCTTATCAGCAGTATGGTACATGGTCACTTCTTTTAAGTTGGGTGCCTATCATTGGTGATCCAATCACCTTAATTGCAGGAATCTTGAAAGAAAAATTCTGGAAATTTATCTTCGTGGTGGGTATAGCGAAAACAGGTCGATATCTATTTATTTACTGGGTGTATCTTGGTTTGTTCTAAATTTTCGTAGAGTAAAACTCATCAAGATTAATTTGTCTGAATCAAGATTAACGGTGCTTTTGTTTTGCGCAAAGATGCTATAGAATACTCGCTCCCTTACCTGCAGGTCGTATTGTAATGGTGCAAACGAGCCGAACAGGTGTTCAAAAGAGGTTGTTATGCCTAAGATGAAAACTCGCCGTGGTGCAGCAAAACGCTTCAAAGCGACTGCTAACGGTTTTAAGCGTAAACAAGCGTTCAAACGCCACATTTTGACCAAAAAATCTGCTAAGCGTATTCGTCAATTGCGCGGCTGTGTAATGGTTCACGTAAGTGACGTTGCTTCAGTTCGTCGTATGTGCCCGTACATCTAAGGAGATTATAAATGGCTCGTGTAAAACGTGGTGTACAGGCTCATCGCCGTCACAAAAAAATTCTTGCTCGCGCTAAAGGTTACTATGGTGCTCGTTCACGTGTTTACCGCGTAGCGTTCCAAGCGGTAATCAAAGCAGGTCAATATGCTTACCGTGACCGTCGTCAAAAGAAACGTCAATTCCGTGCTTTATGGATTGCGCGTATCAATGCTGGTGCACGTCAAAATGGTTTGTCGTACAGCCGTATGATCGATGGCTTGAAAAAAGCTCAAGTGATCATCGACCGTCGCGTACTTGCTGACATCGCTATGCATGACGCAGTTGCATTTGCTGCTTTAGCTGAAAAAGCTAAAGGCGCATTAGCTGCTTAATCATCGTAGATGAGAAAAAGACCGCTTTTTAGCGGTCTTTTTTATTTTCATTGTTTACGACCAAATAAAGCCAAGAGATTAGTATGAATAAAATTATGGTCGTCGGTACAGCAGCATCTGGGAAAACAACCTTTGCACGTAAGTTGGCTGTTCAACTGCAAGTCGATCATATTGAACTTGATAATCTCTTTTGGTTGGATAACTGGACTGAGTCATCTTCAATAGAATTTCAAGAAAAATTTATAAATCGTGTTAGGTCGATGAATAAGGGCTTCGTGATTGATGGTAATTATTCTCTGATTCAAAATTTAATCTTAAGTGAGATCGACACTGTGATGTGGTTGGATTTTTCACTACGCGTAAATCTTTATCGTGTGATTAAGAGGTCGCTATACCGTGTGATTAGCCAAAAGAAAATATGGAAAAATTCTAACAATAGAGAACATTGGGCGAAATTGTTAAGTAAAGACTCAATAATATTGTGGGTAGTCCAAACACATGGGAAAAATAGACTTAAATATTTGCAGATGATGAATGCCACTCAATATCATCATATAAAGTGGCTACATTTTCATAAAACTGAACAATTAGATGAATTTTTAAAACATCACAGTCCAAAATAGTAAGCGCAGAAACAGATTATTGCAGTGACTAAAATGAGGGCAAACACATTTGATTTACCTGTTTTAGGTGTGGGTTGGTGAGAACTGGAATCATTGTTGAAAAAGCGTTTTCCATGTTGAGTATGTGTTAAGGCTTCATCCAAAGGGGAGTGAATTTCGGGGCTTTTTAAATGAGCAGTTTTATAGTGATTTGCTACTTTAGTAATGAATTTTGCACTCAGGTCATCTAACTTTTGTTGAAATACCTTCAGTTGTTTTTCTTCCTCAAGAGATTCTTGATGATCTTGCTCCAAAAGCTTTCGTTTTTGAATCTTTAAATGTTGTTCTAGATGCATGAAACGCACTAAGGTTTCATTGGCATAAGGTGCTGCATAATCTTGTGGCAGTAATGGTAAGGCAGCTCCAGCGTTGGAGGGTGATTGATCGTCAGTACCATAAAAGATTGCGCCACGTTTAACGGATTCCACCCCTTGTGCTAATGCGCGATCGAACAGCTCATTCTCTGTGTAGTCGTGAATATCATTCCAATTAGGTGCTTGAAGATCTGCCTCAACACGTTTGATATGTTGGGTGGATAGATCAAAACGCCAAAATGTTTCAATTCGTGCAGGGAGTGTTTGGTTGTTTGGTATGTCGAAGTCTTGTTCAGAACTATACCATTCGGCAAGTTCTTTACCACAGATCCATGCTGTTTTTACATTGCGGTGATGACTGACAATGAAATGGGGATATGGTAAAAGCTCAACATTTGGATTGGGATTTTTTTCATCGATTAATAAACTTGAGTTATGTAGGCTTAAGCGTGTGACACCCTGACGTTTTAAGCTTTCTAACCAAACTTGGAAATGTTGTGCCAATAAGTGTTGCGTATTTAAATCTCGAAAAAGGAAATGGTGCTGATTAAAAATCGCATGATTTTTCCAGTGTTGAAAACTTAAATCCTGACTTAAAAACTCATTGCCGTAAGTCACGAGTGTGAGCTGTTGTTTCCAAATTTGATCTAATGCCATGACATATCTTCTCAATGATCATTGCGCATATCTTAAACTTTTTATAAATGTAATTTCCAATTTAATTCCACATCCAATTTTAACACTTGCTGATCTTCATACGGAGCTATAAAAGCTGTTAGAATGCGCAGTTATATTATTTTTTATATTTGTTGCTTTGAGAGTTACTATGTCACTGGAAGCCCTGACCACTGAAGCGCTCGCTGCCATTGCAGCAGCTCAAGACCTTGCAACACTCGATCAGGTTCGAGTGCAATTTACGGGTAAGAAAAGCCAGCTTGCTGAACAATCGAAAGCACTGGGTAAAATGGATCCGGAAGAGCGTAAGGTTTTTGGTGCGCAGATTCATTCAGTTCGAGAAGCGATTAATGGCGCATTAACTGAGCGTCAAACTGCATTACAAAAAGCTGCACTAGAACAAAAATTAGCAAGTGAACAGATCGACATCACGTTGCCTGGTCGTGGTCAACAGGTGGGCAGTATCCACCCAGTGACCCAAGTACAAGAGCGTATTTGTCAATTCTTCACGAAAGCAGGTTTTTCTGTTGCGACTGGTCCAGAGGTTGAAGATGACTATCACAACTTTGAGGCATTAAATATTCCTGGTCATCACCCTGCGCGTGCAATGCACGATACCTTTTACTTCGATGTAAACCATTTGCTTCGTACGCATACCTCTGGTGTACAGATTCGAACGATGGAAACACAGCAACCACCAATTCGTATTGTATGTCCAGGTCGTGTGTATCGCTGTGACTCAGACCAAACACATTCTCCGATGTTCCACCAGATTGAAGGTTTGTACGTTGCAGAAAATACGAGCTTTGCTGAGTTAAAAGGATTATTGGTTAATTTGCTGAATGAGTTCTTTGAAAAAGACTTGAAAGTACGTTTCCGCCCATCTTACTTCCCATTCACAGAACCAAGTGCTGAAGTCGACATCATGGATGAGCGAGGAAAATGGTTAGAAGTATTAGGTTGTGGCATGGTACATCCAAATGTTCTTCGTTCAGCGGGTATTGATCCAGACAAGTACAAAGGCTTTGCATTTGGTTTAGGTGTTGAACGTTTTGCAATGCTTCGTTATGGCATAAACGACTTGCGTATGTTCTACCAAAATGATGTGCGTTTCTTACGCCAGTTTGCTTAAAACTTTTTATTAAATCCTCTCCTAACTTGAGGAACTCCACAGAATCATTTGGGGTTCTCTCCCTTAGCAAAGGGGGTTAGAGGGAGGATTCTAGAGATTTGAATTACAGGTTTTATATCAATGAAAATTAGCGAAAATTGGCTACGCACATGGGTTAACCCAGCCATCGATAGCGATACTTTATCTGACCAACTGACCATGCTTGGCCTTGAGGTAGATGATTTATCTCCTGCTGCAAAACCATTTACAGGTGTGGTTGTAGGTGAAGTACTTACGGTAGAACAGCACCCAGATGCAGATCGTTTACGTGTAACGACTGTCAACATTGGTGTGGGTGAACCATTACAAATCGTCTGTGGTGCACCTAATGTACGTGCAGGAATGAAAGCACCCGTAGCAACCATCGGTGCAGTATTGCCAGGTGATTTTAAAATCAAAAAAGGTAAGCTTCGTGGTGTTGAATCACAGGGTATGCTGTGCGGTGCATCTGAAATTGATTTAGAAGATAAAATCGACGGTCTACTCGAGCTTCCCGCGGACGCGCCAGTCGGTGTAAACGTACGTGAATATCTAGACCTTGATGACAACGTGATTGATATTAGTATCACACCAAACCGTGGTGACTGTTTCAGTATTCGTGGGATTGCACGTGAAATTGGTGTGATTAACCAAGTTCCCGTGACTGCGCCTGAAATTAAAGAAGTGGCTGCAACGATTGCTGATGAAAAGAAGGTCGTTGTATCTACTGAAGGTTGCCCACGTTACTTAGGTCGTGTGATCAAAAACGTCAACACCAAAGCGCCAACTCCTGAATGGATGGAGCGTGCACTGGCTCGTTCTGGTATCCGTCAGCACAGTATCTTGGTTGATATTACCAACTATGTATTAATGGAGTTGGGTCAACCGCTTCACGCATTTGATGGTGGTAAAGTTCAAGGTGCGGTACACGTTCGTCAAGCAACTGCAGGTGAAAAACTTGTTCTCTTGAATGAGCAAGAAGTTGAAATGCAAGACAACGTGATGGTGATTGCAGATGACGAAAAAGCATTAGCAATTGCGGGCATCATGGGTGGCTTGTCTTCATCGGTGACAGACGCAACGACTGAAATCTTCCTTGAATCAGCATTCTTTGCACCACTTCATATTGCGGGTCGTGCGCGTAGCTTCGGTTTACATACAGATGCGTCTCAGCGCTATGAGCGTGGAGTAGATTTCGAACTTCCAATGATCGCAATGCACCGTGCATCTCAGTTGATTTCTGAGCTTGCAGGTGGTGAATTTGGTCCAATTACGGTAGCAGAAAATCCAGCAGTATTACCAACACGAGAAGCAATCGAGCTTGAGCAGGCGCAAGTTGATCAACTTCTTGGTTATAAAGTTGACTCTGACTTTATTACTGATGCGTTAACACGTCTAGGTTGTCAGGTAGCAATTAAAGCACAAGGTCAATGGTCTGTCGTACCGCCATCACATCGTTATGATATGGCAATCTACCAAGACTTAATTGAAGAGGTTGCGCGTATTCATGGTTATGACAACATTCAAATCAGCTTGCCTGTGATTGATGTGAAACTTGCAAAATACCAAGATCAATTTGAAGTTGCACAATTACGTCAAACTTTGGTTGCACTTGGTTATCAAGAGGCAATCAGCTTTAGTTTTGCTGATCTAAAACTTGAAAAACAGTTAAATCCAAGTGTAAATCCTTTGGCATTGGCAAATCCAATTTCAAGTGATTTGGCTGTAATGCGTTCGACTTTACTTTCAAGCTTAATTCCTTGTGTCCAATACAACGTTAATCGTCAACAAAGTCGCGTACGCTTCTTTGAGCTTGGCTTACGTTTTGATTATCAAGAAGCCACCAGTATTCATGATCTTAAGCAAATACCTACACTTGCGATTGTGGCAACAGGTGCGAAGAATCAGGAATCTTGGCATGCTAAACCTCAGCCAATGGATTTCTTCGATTTTAAAGGTGAAATTGAAGCTGTATTGGCGGCTGGGCGAGTTCAAGTAGAATATGTGCGTTCAGAGCGTTCATGGTTACATCCAGGTCAATCTGCTGAAATTTTAGTGGACGGACAATCAATTGGTTATATTGGTCGTTTACATCCATCGCTTGAAGATGAGCTTGATCTCGCAACGACATGGGTAGCAGAACTCGATCAATCGTCTGTTTTGCAAACTTATGTATCTAATTTTACAGAATTATCACGATTTCCTTCAGTGAGACGTGATATTGCAGTTTTAATTAGTGATAAGATTAATGTTAGTGAAATTCAGCAACTTATCGAAAAAACTGGAGGAGAGTTACTTGATTCTTCTTGGTTATTCGATGTGTATACGGGTCAAGGTGTAGAAGAGGGTAAACGTTCATTGGCGTTTGCACTTTTATGGCAGCATCCGAGTCGCACGCTTGAGGATGCTGAAATTAAATCTGGTATGGATAATATTTTACAAGTGTTAGAAAACACTTACCAAGCGACATTGAGGGCCTCATGACAGCATTAACAAAAGCAGAAATGGCTGATCATTTGAGTGAGCTGACGAGTTTAAATCGTCGTGAAGCTAAACAAATGGTTGAGTTGTTTTTTGATGAAATTAGCCAGGCATTAATTGCAGGTGAACATGTCAAATTATCGGGTTTTGGTAATTTCGAACTGCGTGACAAGCGTCAGCGTCCAGGGCGTAATCCAAAAACAGGTGAGGAGATTCCTATTTCTGCACGCCGTGTAGTGACCTTCCGTGCTGGTCAAAAGTTTAGACAGCGTGTAGGGACAGAGCAAGTCGATTAATCGCTTGATCAAATAACATTAAAAAAACCTGAGCTCAGCTCAGGTTTTTTTATGCTCTTAACTTTATGCGTATTCATAAAATTCAGCGCATAAAAAAAGAGAACCAAAGGTTCTCTTTTTTTCGAATAATCTAAACTTTAGATTATTGAGCAGCAGAAGCAGCAGCAGTAGCGTCAGCAGCAGCGTCAGTAGCTTCAGCAGCAGCATCAGTAGCTTCAGAAGCAGCAGCGTCAGCTTGAGCAGCAACTTCAGAAGAAGCTTCAACAGCAGCAGCGTCAGCAGCTACAACAGCTTCAGAAGCAGCTTCTACAGCTTCAGATGCAGCAGCGTTTGCATCAGCAGCAGCTTCTTCAGTTTTTTTAGCACAACCAACGAAAGCTAAAGTAGTAGCAACGGCAGCAGCAATAGCAATTTTTTTGAATAACATGGCATCACTCTCATTAAAATAAATTGAGACAAAAAACCCGGTTAGTCTGTTGTGTGCTTTTATTATTCCTAACGTTAGTAAGGTTAATAACGCATGGAGCAGCCTAACTGGTATGCCGACATGCTATCACTGAGTATTTTGAATTACTACTAGGCGAAATGAAAAAATGCTTAAAAAATGAGAAATTTGACCCTATTTTTAACAGAAAATTACAATCATTTTTGCATTTTGAATTGGATAAATACTAAGTAAATACTTAAAAAATAAAGGGAATTAAAATACAAGATGATAAAAATCACATACTTGCAAGAAAAGTTACATTCAAAAGTCGGTATTGTGTATTTATGTAAATGGTGTCAACCCAAATAAAAGGCCATCAGTAAATGATGGCCTTTTGCGTATTAGTTGGCAGCTTTGCGTTTCATTTGATCGAAGAAATCATCATTGGTCTTGGTTTCCTTCATGCGATCAAGTAAGAATTCCATCGCAGCAAGTTCATCCATAGGATGGAGAAGCTTACGTAAAATCCAAACCTTACGAAGTTTATCTTCATCCATGAGGCGTTCTTCACGACGTGTACCAGATTTCTTGATATTCATCGCAGGGAATACACGTTTCTCAGCAATACGGCGATCAAGCGTAATTTCTTGGTTACCTGTACCTTTGAATTCTTCGTAAATTACTTCATCCATTTTACTGCCAGTTTCAATCAAAGCAGTAGAAATGATCGTAAGTGAACCACCTTCTTCGATATTACGTGCAGCACCGAAAAAACGTTTTGGACGTTCTAAAGCGTGGGCATCAACACCACCAGTTAAAACTTTACCTGATGATGGAATAACCGTGTTATATGCACGTGCTAAACGTGTAATTGAGTCAAGCAAAATAACAACGTCTTTTTTGTGTTCTACCAAACGTTTCGCTTTTTCAATCACCATTTCAGCGACTTGAACGTGACGTGCAGGTGATTCATCAAATGTTGAAGCAACAACTTCACCACGAACGGTACGTTCCATTTCTGTTACTTCTTCTGGGCGCTCATCAATGAGAAGAACGATTAGGAAGCATTCAGGATTATTACGAACAATAGATTGAGCAATGTTTTGGATTAACATTGTCTTACCAGCTTTAGGTGGTGCAACAATTATTGAACGTTGACCTTTACCAATTGGAGCAACTAAATCGACAACACGCGCAGTTAAATCTTCAGTCGAACCATTTCCTAACTCCATCACTAATTGTTCAGTTGGGAATAAAGGCGTTAAGTTTTCGAAAAGAATCTTATTGCGAGAGTTTTCTGGCGTGTCGTAGTTAATTTGATTCACTTTTAAAAGTGCAAAATAACGTTCGCCTTCTTTTGGTGGACGAATCGTACCTGTAATCGTATCCCCAGTGCGCAAATTGAAGCGGCGAATTTGAGAAGGGCTGACATAAATGTCATCTGGACCCGCAAGGTAAGACCCTGCTGCAGAACGTAAAAAACCGAAACCATCAGACAGAATTTCAAGAACACCATCGCCGAAAATTTCTTCACCATTCATAGCATGGCGTTTCAAAATGGCAAAAATAATGTCTTGCTTACGGTTACGTGCCATTCCTTCAAGGCCCATGAACTCAGCAATTTTGATGAGTTCGCCTATCGGTTTTTTCTTGAGTTCAGTTAAGTTCATAAATGGTCGATTGAATAAAAAGGAAGTGTGGAACACAGATAGAATAGAAGCAAAAGACATCCGCAGTGCAAGAAAAGAGCAGCAATTGATTTGCACAATAACAAACTCAGAATCTAGTAAGTTCTTTCGAGGAGAAATGTGTAAACAATTTCTTTAGCCGAGCGGCGATCTTATGTTTTGTGTATTGTAAGAAACGAGGAGAAATTGTCCAAGTGTTTCTTGATCATGCAATATAAGTGAGATATGGCTCTTTGTCAATTTTACCGTCAAAAAAAGCGCCAAAAATTTGACGCTTTCAAGGCAATTAAAATTGAAAGAATTAGATATTTTCTTCAATAAAAGCTGCAAGTTTAGATTTAGGAGCTGCACCAACTTGTTGAGCAACAACTTCACCATTTTTGAACATCAATAAAGCTGGGATATTACGAATATTGTAATTTACAGCAGTTTGTTCGCATGAAGTTACGTCAACTTTTACGATTTTAACCTTACCTTCGTATTCAGTTGCTAAAACTTCAAGTACAGGAGCAATAGCTTTACATGGCGCACACCAGCCTGCCCAAAAATCAACAAGAACTGGCGTGTCAGAATTTAAAACGTCAGCTTCAAAATTAGCATCAGTTGTATTAACAATATTAGCAGACATGGAATTTGCTCCGAATAATTTTTTGAAAACGGTCTATCTATGTATATAAGTATTACATAGACCACTTTAACAAAGTAGGGGATAGGGTTTATTTTCGGACTAAATTCTGTAAATGTCTAATTGATGCTCACGATTTCCATGATCGGTGTAACACAATTGTCATATATGATGATTTTTTAAATAGTCGTTAAATTGACTAAATAAATGGCTTTTAAATTACAGTTATGTGAATTAATCTAGGCACAATTCTGGTTGAACTTAGCGCAACAATGTCTGATTTTTTGATTGATGAAGAACTCCTTGCAGCCATTGATATGGGCTCAAACAGCTTCCACTTGGCGATTGCTCGAGTTGATCATGGTGAGGTAAAAAAAGTCGCATCGATGTCTGAAAAGGTCCAATTGGCCGCAGGTTTAGATGAAAATAAAAATTTGACAGAAGCTGCTCAACAACGTGGTTTAGCATGCTTAGCTCGATTTGTAGGGCGCCTAAGTTCAGTCCAATCCAATCGCTTAAGAATTGTCGCCACCAATGCGTTGCGCCAAGCTAAAAATGGGCATGAATTCATTCAAAAAGCAGCTGAAATTCTGCCTAAACCTATTGAAATTATTGCTGGTCGTGAAGAAGCACGTTTAATTTATTTAGGTGTATCACATACTATGGCGAACAGCGGTCGCCGTTTGGTGATTGATATTGGTGGTGGCTCGACTGAGTTAATCATTGGTGAAGAGTTTGAGCCGATTCATACTGAATCCGTGCAAATGGGATGTGTTGCATTTACGAAGGCCTATTTTGCAGACGGCGATATTAATCCAAAAGCTTTCGATCGTGCGGTGACTGCTGCACGCAAAGAAATCTCGGGTATCGCGACAACTTATCGTGCGGCAGGATGGGATACTGTTGTTGGTTCAAGTGGAACCATTAAAGCCTGTCGTCAAATTGCGGTAAATATGGGCTGGAGCGATGATCAGGAAAACTTGACGCGTGAAGGCTTGGAAAAACTTAAAGATAAATTACTCAAATACAAACATATTTCAGACATGGAATTTGAAGGTCTTAAGGAAGATCGTCGTGCAGTCCTACCTGCGGGTATTGCGATTTTATACGCTGTATTTGAAGTTCTTCAAGTTGATAAACTGGTCTATTCAGATGGCGCCTTACGAGAAGGTGTAATGTATGATTTACTCGGGCGTTTCCAGCATGAAGATATTCGAGATCGTAGCGTACAAGCCTTGATGGGGCGTTATGGTGCTGATCAAAAACAAGCAGAACGTGTTGTTGAAACGGCTCAACAATTATTTGATAGCGTGGCAGGAACGCTTGGTCTAAATAATGACGATAGTGATTTGCTACGTCGAGCTGCTTATCTTCATGAAATAGGTTTAGCGATTAGTCATAGTGGTTATCATCGTCATGGCGCATATTTGCTTCAGCATTCTGACATTGCTGGTTTTTCACAAATTGATCAAAATCATTTGTCACATTTGGTCGCTCATCATCGCCGTAAATTGCGTGCTGAAGCAAAAAATGATGTGACGAAAGTCGGTGGAATTAAACTTGTCTATCTATGTTTGCTCCTTCGTCTCGCAATTTTGCTGAATCACAGCCGAAGCGATGAGATGCTTCCTGCCATTGAATTAAAGATATTAGATGAGCAACAATGGCAACTGAAAGTTTCTGGTGATGCAAAACAATGGCCTTTGTTGGTTGCAGAGCTGCATGATGAGCAGGTGCAATTTAAACATTGGGATATCGTTTTGAATATTCAGTCGGAACAATTTATTGGCTAACAAAAGCTGATAAACGAATTTTATTAGTTAACTACGTTATAGTTAATTTAGGGATATTCATCGACTTATGAAAAATAAAGCTGCTCAATCTAAAGCATGGAAAACGGTTCAAATTGCGCGTCATCCAGATCGCCCACAATTTTTAGATTATGTGAGCGAAATTTTTACAGAATTTGATGCACTTCATGGTGACCGTTTATATGGTGATGATGGTGCAATGGTTGGCGGTTTAGCGCGTTTTAATGGTCAGGCTGTGATGGTGGTTGGTCAACATCGTGGTCGTAGTACACGTGAAAAGTTACAGCATAATTTTGGGATGAGTAATCCAGAAGGCTATCGCAAGTCTCAGCGTTTACTTGATATGGCTGAACGCTTTAATCTTCCAGTTTTCACATTTATTGACACCATGGGTGCATACCCTGGTGTTGGTGCTGAAGAGCGTGGACAAGCAGAAGCAATTGCTACGAGCCTAGCTCAGCTCTCAAGTTTAAAAGTACCTGTCATCGCGACTGTTCTAGGCGAGGGTGGTTCTGGCGGCGCATTAGGCATTGGCGTTGCAGATCGTGTGATTATGCTCTCTCACAGTATTTACTCTGTGATTTCACCTGAAGGTTGTGCCTCAATTCTTTGGAAAACTGCTGAAAAAGCTGAGCAAGCGAGTGAAGCACTTGCACTCACTGCGGATAAACTGAAAGAACTTGGTATTGTTGAGTATGTTGTAGATGAAGGTGAGGGTGCTCATCTTCAGCCAGACGTAGTCATGGATAAATTAAAACATGTGTTACAAGCTGCACTTGATGAGCTTGTTCCAATGGATGCAAATGCAAGATGCGAAGCACGTTACCAACGTTTAATGAAGTTTGGCAGCGACAATTCAGGTCTAGCTTCTTAAAACAAATTGCCAAATTTGGTGATGAACACACGTTCTTAGTGGGATGCAGTGGCGGCATGGATTCCATGCTGTTGCTGTATATCATGTCTCAATTAATTCCCCAAAAAATCCGTGCGATTAATATTAACCACCAGTTGCAATCTGCAAATCAGGAATGGGCTGAATTCGTCCATCAATTTTGTATAGCAGCGCACATCCCTGTGGTTCTCGAGACAGTTCAAGTTGCTGAGGGGAATTTGGAACAGCAAGCTCGAGCAGCACGCTATCAAGCTTTTAAACATCATTTATCCGACACAGATATTTTAGTACTGGCACATCATCAGCAGGATCAAGCTGAGACCGTATTATTACGTTTGTTCTCTGGTGCTGGAATACAGGGGTTGTCCGCGATGAAATTATTAGATTCACGTGAAGACATCATTATTTGGCGACCATTATTGAATCTAAGTCGTGAGCAGATTTGCCAATGGGTAGAACAACTCAAATTGCCCTACGTGGATGACCCGACCAATTTTGATACGCATTATGATCGAGCTTGGTGCCGTCATGAGCTTTGGAATATTTTGCAAAGCCGATTCCCTAAAATGCAACAGGCGATTGTGAGAACTAGTGTGCTGATGCAAGATGCGGATGAAATTTTGCAAGAGGTTTTACAGCAAGATTTGGCGTTCTGTGGCGATGATGATCATCTAGATTTACGACAACTCAATCAATTAAGTTTAGCAAGAAGAAGACAACTTTTATCCAATTGGATGAAAGGTAAGGATCAATACCGTCCTGCATTTGAGATGGTAGAGCGGTTGACTGAAGAAGTTATTTTGGCGAAACCTGATGCACAAGCAGCATTGCATTGGAATGGACAATATTATGTTCGTTTCCAAAACATCTTATATCGAGTTGCTAAGGATGAATACTTAGCAGAATCGAATACAACTGATTCAGAAATAAAATTTGAAATCCAGCAAGTTGTAAATTTAGCTTCGGGTCAATTTAAGATCTGCCAACATCAGGAAGAGTATGGTCTGCGTACAGAACTTTTAAATCAGCCTTTGACATTGCATTATCGTCAAGGTGGGGAAAAAGTCCATTTGCATGGACGTGTGGGGAAATGGCCATTAAAAAAAGCAATTCAAGAGGCACAAATTTTTCCATGGAAGCGTCATACTATTCAAATTTTAAGCTTAGATAATGTTATGCTTGGTGTTTTCACGCCAAAAGGGTTTTGGCTGGCTGAATCAGAGTATTGTGAAGTCGGTGGTTGGCAGCCAAAGTTAGTTTCATCGCTATAAAATCAAGGTTGAGAGTCGTTCATGAGTGTTGCGTTAAACTGTAATATTTGTTTCATTGGTGGTGGTAATATGGCTCAAGCCCTAATTGGAGGGTTGATTAGTCGTGGTTTACCAACAACGCGTATTACAGTTTCCGATCCTGTAGAACGTGTGAGAGAGTTATTAAAAGAAAAAGAAATTCAAGTTACAGACAATAATGAAGACGCGATCCAAAATGCTGATGTTGTTGTTCTGGCGGTGAAACCACAAGTACTGGCACAAGTTCTTAAACCGTTAAAAGATAAATTTGAGAATAAGTTAATTGTTTCGATTGTAGCAGGAGCTGAAATTGCAACGATTGCTGCATTAACGGGGACGGAGTTTATTGTTCGTGTCATGCCTAATACACCTGCATTGGTTCAAACAGGTGCCCATGGTTTATATGCTCATGACGTTGTTGACCAAGCAAAGCGTGAATTGGCAAGTCAGATTTTAGCTGCAACAGGCTTAACACTTTGGGTAAACTCAGAAGAGCAAATTGATGCAGTAACTGCGGTATCGGGGTCAGGTCCAGCGTACTTTTTCTATATGATGGAAAGTATGATTCGTGCTGGGAAAAATTTAGGCTTGGATGAGAAAACTGCAACAGCATTAACGCTACAAACAGCTCTCGGTGCTGCACAAATGGCGATCACCAGTTCTAATACGCCATCTGAACTGCGTAGAAATGTGACATCACCAAATGGTACAACTCAAGCGGCCTTGGAAGTTTTTGATCGAGCGCAAATTTCACAGAATATTCAAGCTGCTCTTGCGGCTGCAAAAAAACGCAGTCAGGAGCTCGCTCAGGAATTAAGTGATAGTTCTAAATAATTAAATTTTAGGAAAATTGAAGTATGGGTGCGAACTCTGCGCTATTTTTTGACATTATCATTAATGTTGCGATTTTATTGGTATTTTTCCGTTTTTTAATGCAATTGGCGGCAGTCAGTCCATATAACCCTGTTGTGCTATCGACAGTGAAAGCAACTAAAATTGTAGATGTGTTTGGGCGAATCTTGCCAACTGTGGCACAGGGGCGTGTAAATCTAGCAGCTTTAGTGCTGATCGTGTTGTTGTATTTTCTTAAGGTATTTGGCTATAAATATTTAAATTCCTTACCAACAGGCGATGCATTGTACTTTATTGGTTCAACAGTACTTTCAATGTTGCAGGCATTAATTTCAATTCTTAAATATTTGCTGTTTGCTTACATTATATGTAGTTGGATTTTGATGTTTTCACAAACACGTTCACCATATATTGAAGTGATTCAAGAATTAGCTGAACCGATGTTGGCACCATTCCGTAAAGTAATGCCAAATTTAGGGATGATTGATCTTTCTCCTATCCTTGCATTTTTTACACTTTATATTGCTGAAATCATGTTGAAATCAATTGGTTAAATCTAAATTGCGGATTTAAACAATCTCATAAAAAAGGACTCATTTGAGTCCTTTTTTACAATCTAAGAATCTTAGAAATTAGTGCGCTTCGCCCCAGTTTTTCCCTTTGCCGACTTCAACAACAAGTGGCACAGAGAGTTGAACAACGCCTTGCATTGCATCTGCGATTTTAATAGCGATCTCGTCAGCGATCGCTTCATCTACCTCAAACACTAATTCATCGTGAACTTGCAATAATAATTTGGCCTGATCTTTAGGTAAAATTTTATCTACTTCGATCATTGCCATTTTTATAATCTCCGCAGCAGAACCTTGAAGAGGCGCATTAATTGCAGCGCGTTCAGCTGCCTTTCGAATCATCATATTGCGCGCATCGATATCTGGTGTGTATAAGCGTCGCCCTGTAATGGTTTCAACAAAGCCTTGTTCTAATGCGACTTGTCGTGTGCGTTGCATATATTCATAAATGCCAGGATAGCGATGGAAATATTGTTTAATGTAATTTTGAGACTCTTCGCGTGTGAATCCCAATTGACGTGTTAAACCAAACTCAGACATGCCATAAAGTAATCCAAAGTTGACGGCCTTGGCTTGGCGACGTTGATCATTGGTTACATCATCCAAAGCAATATTTAATACTTCTGCTGCAGTACGGCGATGAACATCTTGGCCGTGATTAAACGCGTCAACTAAAGCCTCATCTTGTGAAAAATGTGCCATAAGACGTAGTTCAATTTGTGAGTAATCGGCAGCAAGTAAAACCCGACCTTCAGGTGCAACAAAAGCTTTTCGGATTTGACGACCGATCTCTTCGCGAATTGGAATATTCTGAAGATTAGGATCAGTAGAAGATAATCGTCCAGTTGCGGTTAAAGCTTGATGGTAGCTGGTATGAACACGATGACTTTCGTTATTGGCTTGTTTGATTAAACCGTCAGTATAGGTACTTTTTAATTTAGACAAGCCACGATATTCTAAAATAAGTGCAGCGATCGGGTGATCAATTTTCTCAAGAATGCTTTCGCTAGTACTGTATTGACCTGTTGAAGTTTTCTTACCACCTTTTAAACCTAACTTATCAAAAAGAATATCACCCACCTGCTTAGGTGAGCTGACATTAAAAGGTTGACCAGCGATTTCGATAATCTGATTTTCTAACTCTAGAATTGTATTAGAAAATTCTTGACCCAATTGATCGAGGAAACTCAAATCGAGCTGAATTCCATTTTCTTCCATCGTCGTCAGAACTGCAGCTGTCGGCATTTCGATTTGATGAAGAATATTGAGAAGCTCTGGGATTTCTTTAAGCTTACGCTCCAATACCTCATACAAACGATAGGTTACATGGGCATCTTCAGCGGCATAATGAGCTGCTGTTTCGATTTCAATTTGATTAAAGGTTTTTTGTTTAGCACCTTTGCCCGCCACTTGTTCGTAAGTGGTGGTTAAGTGGCTAAGATAAACGCGCGCAACGTCATCCATACCATGGCGCGTCGCCACAGCATTGAGCACGTACGAGGCAAGCATGGTGTCAAAGTACCAGCCTTGTAAATGAATTCCATGATTTTCGAGAATATGAGCATCATATTTTAAATGATGACCAATCTTCTCAATCTCAGCATTTTCTAAAATTGGTTTGATTTGCGCAAGAATAGCGTCGCGATCCAATTGCTCTGGAGCACCTTCATAATCGTGAGCAAGCGGAACGTAATATGCATCTTGGGCATCAAATGCCACAGAGAAGCCTACCATCTCTGCAACACGATAATCTAAACTTGTGGTTTCAGTATCGAAAGCAAAGCGTTTCTCAGTAGTCAATCTTTGAAAGAGTTTTTCCCAATCCGCTGGTGTTAAAACGGTATGGTAAGTTGCCTCGCCAAGCTGATCATCTACACTAGTTTGAACCGCTTGGTCTTCGATTTTCGATGTTGCAGTACTCGGTTTTGCGATAACTTGACTTGATTGTTTATACGCAGCACTATTTGGATTGTTGGGATGATCTAGAGACTGAAGTTGATTTCTAAACTCAAGTTCGGTGTAAAGCTGACGTAACTCTGCAACATTTGGATCTCGGAGTTTAAGATCATCGTAGGTCAGATTCATGTCTAAGTCACAAACAATACTTGCTAGCTGATGATCTAGCGCAATACCATCTGCATTGTCTTTAATATTTTGGCCTACTTTGCCTTTAATTTTATCGACATTTTCAAGAATTCCGCCTATTGAACCATATTCATTCAGCAGTTTAGCCGCAGTCTTTGCCCCGATACCAGGAACGCCCATGATGCCGTCAGAGGCATCTCCCATGAGGGTTAAATAATCAATAATTTGGTTCGGCCAAACACCAAACTTTTCAAAAACGCCATTCACATCCATGGGCTTGTCTTTAAAACTGTCTTCAAGTGTCACTTTGTCCGTGACCAATTGAGCCATGTCTTTATCGCCTGTGGAAATCAAGACTTGATAGCCTTCTTTTTCTGCACGTTTTGCCAGCGTACCGATGATATCATCGGCTTCCGCACCAGGTATGGCATGGAGTGGGATACCTAAAGCACGAATTAAATTATGTAAATACGGAATTTGTTGAGCGAGTTCGTCAGGCATGCTCGGTCGATCCCCTTTATATATTGGGGAAAGTTGATGACGGAAAGTTGGTTCAGGTGTGTCAAAAATGACAGCCATGTGTGTAGGTTGAACACGACGCATTAATTTTTGGATAGCAGAAATAGCTCCGCGAATTGCGTTGGTTTGTAAACCTGTTGACGTCGTTAGCGGTGGTAGTGCGTGATAAGCACGAAATAAAAAATATGACCCATCGACCAAGACAAATGGTGGCATTGAAACGTTCCTAATCCAATTAACTTTTTTATTGTACGTGATTTTCAGCAGTTGCGCTGATACAAGATTTGCAATCAAGTGTACAGAATATGCGATGAAAAACGCAAAATGCCAATTCTTGCTGAGGTATCATCAATCTAGTTAAAAAGGAATGATGTGTATGCTGAAGCAACATAGTGAAATAAAAATGATTTGGTTGATGCTACTCATCATAGTAGCGATCAGTGCTTGGGTTCTAGCGTTGCCGATCATTACGTTTTTATGTGTTGCTGCATTGATCATAAGTGTTATGCAATATGCCCATCATGTTGAAAAACCGCTTACCAACATTGAGCAACAGACTCATTATTCGAAGCAGAATACATCACGATTGCCCTTATATATTTCGTCATTTCTTGCACTAATTGGCAGCTTGTTCGATTGGACATGGTTGGTTGGATTAGGTTTAACACTCTGGATTTATTTTTTTCTAAACTGGTTGCGCCAACTTGAGGGACGATTAATTCAAATCGGTGCTTTGCAGGAAAAGCTAATAAAACTAGATCGAGACGATCAGACCAGCACCACAAGTATTTTACAAGATTCAGAGGGAATCCAGACAAATCAGCAGCATGATTTGGGTTTTTGGATGCAAATCAGACGATGGATCTTTCATGGGAATCCTGTTCTCAAAGTTGCGATTACCGTCCTAGTGATTGGGGTCGTCTTATTATTGAGATATATGGTTGAACATTGGACCTTAAGTCTTTCAATCAAACTTTTGGCTGTTGCTGTCATCGCCGTCATATGTGTTGCCTTTGGTTATCATATACAGAAAAAAAACCGCGGCTTTGGTCTTGCTTTACAAGGACTGGGTTTTGCGGGATTGTTATTAAGTATTCTATTTGCTTATCAGTATAATCTGTTAAATCTCATTAATACGATTACGCTTTACAGCTTGAGCATGCTGTCGTTGGTCATGCTGATTTTAAAACAGCGGTCAGTGGAGCTTTCCCTGATGGGAGTTTTGGTTGCTTATATTGCACCGTTCACATTACCTCATGCAGATTTTTCCTCAGCTCAATTACTGTCTTATTATCTAGCGGTCAATTGTGTTGTAGGTGTAATTTGTACATTACATCCATGGAAAATACTCACTCAAATAGCGTTGCTGCTCATTATTGTTATCGGTGGTGGTTATGCCTTTTTGAATGGCGGTGTTGCAGAGAGATTCGTTTTATCCTGTCTAGTTATTGCACATGCGAGTGTATTTATTTGGTTGGGTTTCAGATTTAACCAGCTCGCTACACATCAAAATCAAGCTCATTTAGGTCAGCGTATTATTGACTCCGCATTGATGTATGTCAGTCCCTTGGTCGCATATGCATTTTTACATCTCATGTATTTAGATCAAACATCGGTTCAAATTGCCTTGTGTTTGGGTTTTGCATTGACTCACTTTGCGATTTTTAAAGTTGTGCAGCATGCGAAATTTGATACGGCGATTAAACAAAATTATTTAATGTTAGGTTTTATTTTTCTAAGTTTTGTCCCGCCGATCTTTATCCCACAAGTATGGAGTGTGATCGGGTGGATTTTTGAAGGACTGCTTATTTTAATGTGGGGTTTGCATCGTGAGTTTAGGGTAGGGCGAACATTAGGTTATGCGTTGTTAACAGTTGGATTATTTTCGTATGTATACTATTTGATCGAGTTAGCATCAATTCCAAATATCATCCCATGGTTACTAGGTCTAAGTTATATCCTTGCGATTGTGGTCTCCAATGTTGTCATGCGTTATCAAAAACAGCTGACACTGTCAGATAAAATTTTCCTGTCTATTTTTTCTTTTTTTGCGAGTCTTTTACTGCTTTATCAAGGTGTGGAAAGTTTTAGTGAACCGATGAGATTAATCTACACACTTGCATTCACAACTGCGATTTATTTTGCTGCTAATTTAGTCTTACAACCGCGCCAAGTAGTCTCATGGTCATGGTTATTACCAAAATGGTTGGGGCTGATTCCTATTGTAGTGTTCGCAGCTATTATGCTGATCGATCAATACACTCAAGGAGTCATCGTCTGGCAGTCATTTGGTGAGCAAGGCTTGTTTATCTTGGTTTGCTTGGGCCTGAGCTATCTGTGGTTAAAACCAATTTCAAATGCTCAGTACGAAAATGAATGGATCGCCTTTGGTGGACTCGCTTCTTTAGCTTGTGCCAGTGTGGGTGTAGTTTCAATGTCACCTATGATGGGAGCTGTTCTTTTACCTTTGATACTTTATGGCTATAGTGTTTCTAAAACAAAAGACTTGAATAAGCTTTGGTTAACTAAGACTAGCCTCATTTTATTGTTGTGCTGGATTGTCAGCTCACAAATTTGGGTGGTAGAACCCTTTTGGAAATATTTTATCCCAATCTTAAACCCTATTGATTTCGTCAGTCTGACTGGTTTGTGGGTGCTTATTCAGGTGCTTCGCAGTCAAATCAGAATGGGGCTAGAGCGAACACTTGGCGCATTCTTGATCTTACTCGCTGTGCTATGGGTAAGTAGTTATGTACTTCTTAGAGCCTTACATTTTTATTTTGCTACACCTTATAACCAGTGGATCATTTGGCAAGATTCTGCAGTGCAATTGGCGTTGACATTATTGTGGGTGGTCATGGCATTCATTGTGATGAAATATGCCGCTATCATCCATAATCGAGTGGTATGGATGTTTGGTGCAAGTATTTTGGCGATCGTGACTTTTAAGTTGGTGTTGTTAGATTTATCCCATATCGGCACTCTAAGTCGAGTTTTATCATTTTTAGGCGCGGGAGGATTAATGTTGATTATTGCGTACATCGCTCCAGCGCCAGAGCAAAAACGAGTAGAAGAGACTAATGCTTGATCCTGAGATCAAGCATTAACCTTAATTCATTATAATTTAGGCTCTCTTTTGATTTCCTTAGCATTGGCGTATTGGTCTATTTCCTCATCTGTTAACGAGGGTTGTGGAGGGCGATCAACAAAACCCATTTTAGGTACAGGAATTTCAATATGGTGATCAACAAAACCGTTTCGAATCCTCTCTTGCATTTCATCACGCACTTTTAAAAAGTTTTCCTGTTGGCACCAAATGGCGAATAACAATTCGATTGAAGATTCACGGAATGCGGTTACCGTTACAGCAGGTTTGGGATCTGCTAACACTAAAGGATAGCTGTTTGCCACTTTTAATAAAACTTCTCGTACTTTAATGATGTCTTCATGAAAGTTGATTGCAAGTGTAATGGGGATGCGCCGTATCGGGAATTTAGAAAGGTTGTGTACGGGAGCACGAATTAATTGCTCATTAGGTAAACGGACATAGACATTATCTTGAGTCAGTAATTTCACAGACAGTAAATCAATGGAGATCACTTCGCCTTCGATGGTATGTCCACGAATTAACGTAATTTGAATGGTGTCACCAATTTCAAAAGAACCTTCACCAATCAAGAATAAACCGCTAATCAAGTTCGTCGCAGAGGTTTGGGAGGCAAAACCCAGCGCTACGGTCAAGATACCAGCAGCACCTAGAAATACACTTAATTTAAAACCTGCTTCTTTTAAACTCGCCATCACAAAGATGAGGAAAATAAAATAAAAAATACCGCGCCGCCATACCAAACGCTGATGAGCATTAAATTTGGCGCCGATCGTTCTAACAAAAGTATTGGAAACGACTCGAGCAAAAAGGAATCCAATAAAGCAAAGCACAATCGCAATAATAATTTCAGTTAAGCGATCCGTATTGATATTGGTAAATATACTTTTGAGGCTATCAGCAATGGTGCCGGTAAGACTATCTGCCATATGCCCCCCTTAGAAGAATGAATCAAACATGTTAAATAAAGTACTACCTGGGGCACGTGCTGGATTGACATAAATTACATCACCTGCCAATGGTGGGGTGCGATTTTCAATACGAATACGTGCTGGTCGATCCATCCCTTCGTGAATGACTTTAATTTGTGACGTCCATAATCGCTCTGTACTTTCACTATAAAACAAAGGCAGGGCAGGAACAGGTACATTCATTCGATCGAAACGGAGTTGATGTCCACTGACATTGTGAAAGTCAATTGGAGTGACCGCACGAAATGCACGTGGACGAAGTTGTTTGAGTTCTGTGCGACCATCGACTGAAGTGGCGTAACACATTTCACCACTGCGTTGATCAGGACCGAACCATGTATCTTTAGGCATAATGACCGGTATATCGAATAATGGGGTCTTTTGACTTTCGACATAACCTGAAAGCCACAGAGGGGTACTAATATAAAGCGTGCCACGTTGACCAGCTGGAATGTAAATTGGGTCTACAGGACGGATCACCACAGATCGATCTGCAAGA
Organism: Acinetobacter sp. ANC_7513; assembly: GCF_056779915.1. NCBI lineage: Bacteria > Pseudomonadati > Pseudomonadota > Gammaproteobacteria > Moraxellales > Moraxellaceae > Acinetobacter > Acinetobacter sp. ANC_7513. The sequence goes on along the minus strand of NZ_JBWYIW010000007.1, from coordinate 6,681 downwards.
CGTGGTATCAATTGAATTTTAGGGTGAGTTTCCCTGAACATATAACGTTCAACATGTACTGGACGAGGAAATGAAAAATGGGGGTCATCCATTTCCTGCCACTTTTGTTCGTAGTCGTATTGAATTTGAGGACGGTAGTACTCCATGCGCCATTCTTGTAAGCCACGAGTGAGTCGAAAGAGCAATGAACCAAATTGCCAAGCACGCACTTGATTGAGTTCAAAATGCTGCTCACCCCACCACCTTAAAGTTGAAGGGTTTTGCTCAAGTTTCTGATCTAGAGACAATAGGGAATATCCTTAAATAAATTCATTAAAAAACTGTCTTCACGCTGTCAAATGCTTAGAGTACACTCGAGGTAATTTTAATCATGATTATCATCCCTTATGCAAGTACTTAAACAAATACAAATACCGTATAGTTTTGCAAAAAAGCATGGCGTTTTGTTGCGTTATGAAGGGGATCAAGTTTTTATTGTCCGTCGTCAAGATACAGCTTTGGTTGCTTTGCAAGAAGCACGCCGTTACGTGGGGCGTACAGCCCAATATCAATTGGCGACTGAACAAGATTTTAGTCAGTTACTCAGTTCAAGTTATGCTGGCGAGACAGGCGAGTCTCAGCAAGTGGCTGCTGGTTTAGAAGATCATCCTGACTTGTTAAGTTTAGCCGATCAAGTACCTGAAGCAGAAGATCTGATGGATCAGGAAGACGATGCTCCGATTGTTAAATTGATTAACGCATTATTGTCCGAAGCCATTCGAGTGAGTGCATCAGATATACATATTGAAGCTTTTGAAAAAAAGTTATCGGTTCGTTTACGTGTTGATGGGCAACTTCGAGAAATCGTGCAACCACGTCGTGAACTTGCCCCATTGTTAGTTTCACGTATTAAAGTAATGGCAAAACTTGATATTGCTGAAAAGCGAATTCCTCAGGATGGTCGTATCTCTTTACGACTGGCTGGTCGTGAGGTGGATGTCCGTGTTTCGACTTTACCCTCTTCACATGGTGAGCGCGTAGTAATGCGTCTTTTAGACAAGCAAGCAGGTCGTTTAAATATGACCCATTTGGGTCTCATGAAAGATGATTACGAGCGATTAACCCAATTAGTGCATCGTCCTCACGGTATCATTCTCGTGACCGGACCGACAGGTTCTGGTAAAACGACGACACTTTATGCTGCACTCTCGGATTTAAATGATGGATCTAAGAATATTTTGACCGCGGAAGATCCAATTGAATATCAACTTGAAGGTATTGGACAAACTCAGGTTAACACTAAAGTGGATATGACATTTGCGCGTGCATTGAAAGCGATGCTTCGTCAAGATCCCGATGTGGTGATGGTGGGGGAAATTCGAGATTTAGAAACTGCAGAAATTGCTGTGCAAGCATCTTTGACGGGTCACTTGGTATTGTCGACGTTGCATACCAATACTGCGATTGGTGCAGTGACGCGTTTAAAAGACATGGGAATTGAGCCATTTCTTCTGTCGAGTTCTTTAATTGGTGTGATTGCGCAACGATTGGTTCGTACTTTGTGTTCGCATTGTCATAGTTGGCGTGCCGCGGATGACTTTGAAAAAGAAATTTTTAAGAATGTCCATGATGGTATTGCGCTCAATCTGCCTCAACCAGAGGGGTGTGAACATTGTGCGCATACAGGTTTTAGTGGTCGTACCGCCATTTATGAAATCGTCCCTGTTGATGATGGAATGCGCCGTCTGATTCACGGGAATGCTGCAGAGTTTGAAGTTGAAAACTATGCTCGCCAGCAGTCAGGTTCGATACGTGATGATGGATTACGAAAGGTGCTTGAAGGTAAGAGTACATTAGAGGAAGTACTTCGAGTAACAAACGAAGCGGCGGAGTGATTCAGAGATTATTTAATAATTCTCGATAAAACGAAGAAGCGCTGATTTGAAATTAAGCCCGAAAGCTGAGGATTCAACAAAAGAGCCCAATCGGAGATGAAAGGGCTTCTTTTATATGGTTAAACAACTGATTTTAAATGGGTTCTAACATGAACTTAACCTACAACGCTAAAAAAGCTGAGATGCAATATGCATATCAGCGTGATTTTTAGGATTGAAACAACTGGATCAAAAAATCACATTCAAGGTCACATCAATATTGCCACGTGTTGCATTTGAATATGGACAAACGATATGAGCAGCATCTACTAGCTTTTGAGCTTGCTCTTTATCCAAGCCTTCCAGATGAATATTTAAAGTGGCTGCTATTCCAAAACCAGTTGGAATAGGACCAATACTCACTTCACCTTCAATATAAGCATCTGGTGTGATTTTCAATTTATCGCGGTTGGCAACAAATTTCATCGCACCTAAGAAACATGCAGAATAACCAGCAGCAAATAATTGCTCTGGATTTGTTCCACCACCGGGACCACCCATTTCTTTTGGTACAGCGAGCCGAACATCTAAAATTTGATCTGATGATGTAGCACGACCATCACGCCCACCAGTAGCTTTTGCATGTGCGGTATAAACAACTTTTTCTAATGACATGATTCCTTCCAGATAGAGTATAGGTGAATATCTATACTCTCTGATTTAAAAGGAATGATAAGCGGTAATTTTGTAAAGCTTGGTATTCAATTTTTTATGTGTGAGCAGGTTAAAGCTGAATAAGTTTACGATGCTGAATTAATGGCATCGATTCTCTAATTTTTTTCTGTTCATCGATGTCAAACGGAACTGTAATCATTTGAGCACCTTCTTCAGAGATGATATCTAACAATTGACCACGAGAATTCGCAGCACCAGAGTGACCCCAGGTTTGTCTTTTTTCACCGTGCCACCCTTGTTGAGCTGAGCCTAAAACTTGGCATTGACTATCCATGGCACGAGCTTGTAAAAGTAATTGCCAGTGCATTTGACCTGTCGTGTAAGTAAAAGCAGAAGGTGCTGTTAAAATATTTGCGCCTTGTGCGCGCAGCTTTAAAGCAAGTTCAGGAAAACGAAGGTCATAGCAGACCATTAAACCAATATTGCCAAATGGAGTTTTAGCAATGACGGTTTGATCACCTGGTTCAAAAAACTTAGATTCTTGATATCCACCTACCGCATCACCGACTTGAACATCGAATAAATGAATCTTGTCATAACGTGCTTCTGTCTTTTCAGGGCTAATACAAAGACTGGTTGTTCTGACACGACCATCTGGCACAATGGTGCCGTCTGGGCGAAAAGGACAGGGGAGTGTCCCAGCAACAATCCACATTTGATATTGATGAGCAAGTTGTTCTAAACGAGATTGTATTTCTTCAAATCGTTCAGCAGTCTCACGCTGTTTGCCTGCCGCAAAACAAACGAAATTCTCCGGGAAAACGATCAAGGAGGCCCCTTGATTCTTACTTTTTGCTAACAATGATTCAATGACTTGAAAGTTATTTTCAATATCATTTTGGGAGTTCATTTGGGTGACAGAAAGTAAGGTTGTCATGAGGTTCTCCTTAAGCGCTCAGTATGCTTAAGAGAATATCAGATGCTGTGATCGATGGTATCTTGTTGTTGTTCTAATTGTTTAACCAAAGGTTCGAACATATTTTGGTTATCAGCATTTAATTTCATTAATGTACGATGAGCATCTAATACAGTTGAAAGCATTGCATTATGTGTGATGTGTTCGTCCAATAAAGCGCGCGTGCACACATTCGGATCTCCGCAATAGTTTAAAATTACGAAAACCTGACCAAGACCCATACTGTTCGCAAGTGTAGTGATATCTGGGTTAGTAGATAACATAACAGCTTGAACTTGATGCACTTGTTTGAGCTTTAATCCAAGTTTTGCGAGGATTCCAAGCACAGTACTGTCTATGAATGTAGTTTGGGTTAAATCAACAATTGCGCCTACGACGTTTTGTTGTTGTTCAATCCGAGATAATAATTTATCAAGGCTTATACAAGATTGAGCGCGCACTTCTCCAATGAGTTTGAAAATGTGCGTACCATCCAAGCTTGCATATTCAACATGACCTGTTGACATATAAATGCCATTTGCAGAAAGGATGCTAAAATTATCACATAGCGCAAGTCGATACTCAAGTAGTCTTCAGTCGTAGATCGATTTATAAACAGCTACACTATTGATTATTAACTTAATTTAGACGTTGGAAGCTGAGTATTGCAATATCATCTGCAACATGTTCAGGAACTTCGAATGATTGATTTTGCAAGTGATAGACCAATTGTGTGAATTGTTCATTCAATCCACCATCAAAAGGTTCAAGTGCACCATCTGAGCAAATAATAAAACGAGCTCCACGATTCAACGTACATTCAAACTCTTCAATTTCGAGATCTTCAGTAAGACCTAAGGGAAAGCTGCTGGTGTTGAGGATGCGAGCATCCTGATTAGGTTCAAAGATAATTGCTGGAGGGTAATGCCCTGCGCTTGACCACTTAAGCTGGTGGGTCTCTAGATTCAATGTGCCTGCAATCATTGTAATATGCTTTTCGATGTTCTCTTGTAAAAGCATGCCATTAAGTTTTTTGAGGAGTTCTCGTGGGGTTTTCGATCTACCGTGAAATGCAGCCATCCAAGAGGTAAGAAGTGAGCTTGTTACACCATGTCCAGAAACATCAGCGAGATAAAATAAGATTTCACGATCACTGAGTTTCCAATAATCATACCAATCACCAGATAAGTAAGCTGACGGTTGAAATAAAGTCTCGACTTTATAATTAAGTAGGTCGATTGGGTTGGGTAATAGTTTTTTTTGTAATTCGGCTGCGGAGGGCAGGTCGCGGCTGTCCTGATTACGTTTGTATTTTGCTTCAATTTTAGCAATCGATTTTGCAAGGTCTTTTGGAAGACGATCCCAAATCCAGCCAGCGAGTGCACCAAGTTCCCATGCTTGCGAGAGTTGAAGTCCCTCATCTGCATGACCTATCACGATCGTAGGGAGGGTCCATTTATATTGCAGAAAATCATTAACATCACTAATGGCAATGATGGTTGAATCGTAAAGATGAAGATCATCTATATGAATCATTTGTAAACTCGGCAGAGCCTCTAGAACGCTATCTAGAAGATGGATGTCACGAGTGGGTTGAATGAAATACATAGATGAAAGAATCAATCCTAAATGCTTTATTTATAAAACTATCTTAGACGAACTTATATCGAACGCCAAGTTAAAGTCTAAAAACAGAAGATTTAGACTTTAACTTGCATATGGTTTCTATTCGGATTCCATAGACTCATCCATGAAGGATTCATCATCTGAAAAATCATCTTCAATAAATAGTCCAGAACCCGTTTCTAAACCGCGTTTTTCAGCAATAACATAGTTTTTTCGTTGTAAGTAGGCATCACGCATTGCTGCATACTTGTCACCTTGCAAGACTTGTTCAATCTCTAAAAGTTGAGCACGTGTATCTAATGCGCTAAGTGCCCAGTCACTATAATAGATGCGATCATGACCATCGAGTAAATATTTTTGAGGGCGTGCCTGACTATCCACTACGCGACCAACAGTATCACGGAGGGTGCTTGGTCCCATAAAAGGAAGAACGAGGTAAGGACCAGAAGGGACACCGTAATAGCCTAGAGTAGTTCCAAAATCCTCATCTTCCATTGGGAGAGATAAGCGACGTGCAGGATCAGCGAAACCAAGCGTTGTAATTGTATTTAATGTAAAACGACCAAACGTTTGTGCGGCACGTTTAAAGCGACCTTGAGCAACCTGATTTACAGCATTCCATGGCTCACCCAAATTGTCTCGGAAGCCACGTACTGAATCTCTAACTTGTTCTGGAACTTTATCAGCGTACTGCACGGCTATGGGGCGCAAGACATTTTGATCGACAACATCATTAAATGCGTAGATTTGTCTGTTTAAAGGTTGAAGTGGATCTTTTTCATTTTCAGGTAATGCTGCTGTTGCATTGACTTTGAAATTATCAATTTTTAAATTTTTTAAATCTTTGATAGATCCATTGGTGTTAACTGAATTTTCTAAAGCTGGTTGTGAAGCCTTAGCAATATCGTTGTTTAAAGGCTGGTTATTATCATTTGAGGTAGACAACTTATCAGATGTTGATAATGCAGTATCGTCAGCAATTTTATTGCCTGCAATCTCAGGTTGTTTGGCGTAAGCGGGTGCTGCTAAACCAATACTTAACATACTGACCCAAATAAGTTGAGAGTACTGCATAAAAACATCCTAGAATAAAAGCTGAATATTAGTCTTATTAAATAAATAGTAAGTACGAACAGAATAACGCCATTATAGCGAGAGTTGAAAGCAGTTTACTAAAGTATATTTGCACAAAAAATGTGAATTAACCGTGAAAAAAGAGTGATTTTGTAGAAAATATAATCACTTGTTAAGAAAATATAATTAAATTTTAAAAAAGAGGTTGCATTGGGGGAGGAATACTGTAGAATGCACATCCATCGGCGGTGATGTTGATTAAAACTTGTTGAAAAACAAGGGTTTAGCTGAATAGGTTGGATCTAAGTTTTGAGAATAAGTTAGAAAATAAATTAACATTGCTAGTTGACTTTCTGAAAAGAAAGGGTAATATAGCCGACCTAGCTTGATGCTGACGAAGCATTAAGAAGATCATTAAGAGATTATGAAGAACAACTTGTGTGGATTTTTACTGGTTGATTGATCGATATATATTATCATTGATAATTGGTAGAAATT